>JAZODQ010000090.1:0-32307 GCA_045597105.1 Acetatifactor sp. | reverse complement strand
GTCAGAAACCACATCGAATTTGGGTATGGTCATGTTTACTGTCAGATAGTCCTGATTGTCCCAGCGTCCGTTGGAGAGCAAAAATTTGGTAAGCTGCTCATCCTGTACCAATTCATGTATTGTGGTATCCTGGTCCGGTAGGACGAACCACATAAAATAATGGTTTCCCATATTCCGGACAACAGAAGAGAAATGGTTTCCGCGATAATAATTTTGTGCCTTTGACTGATGCATGTAGTCGCAGGTGATATCACCTTCCATGTCAAAAGTGTGAAAGAGGCCGGGGGCAGTATTTTCTTTCAAAAATTCATCCGCCCAGGCAGCCCGGAAATACACGGTGGTAGCAAGAGCTAATATGGTGGAAGCATTCAGTGTGACGTCTGAGGCCTGTTCCTTCAGAAGGCCGCCGGTCTGTTCATTGAGCCAGCTTTGCAGGTCCTGGTTAAAGGTATCGGACCCCATTACGCCCTGATGGGAAGAGGCACGGTAGATGTCTGCCAGGCGGTCCATGGTAGCCTGTACAAAGGAGATGTCGTCCCGCAGCCATAGGGAGCTTGCTAAGGTGCTGACGCAGCCCTCTTCATCGTGCTGATGTGTCTCAAAAATGGCTTCTGCCTGCTTGCGTAGAGTTTCGATACATGCCTGACTATCACCATTTTGCACATCCAGAAGCTCCAGTATCTGTGCGCGGCTGTTGCCCGCTGTCAGTTCCGCCAGCATACCCAGTGCAAGATAAATATTCAGGGGTGAAAAGACTCGATTTTCCCGGGAGTCATCACCTAAAAGGTTTTGCATTAAGTTTTTGTAGTAGTTTTCTGAAAATTTCAAATATTCTTCAAAAATACCCATACGAATCACCTCGATATATATTGATTTACAGTGAATTTAGTGCTATCATTTTTATAAATGAGTGCTATTACAATTTGTTATATATATGATAGCACACCATACATAAAATGCAATAACTACATGAAGCATGGCTAGGAGGAATTTTATGGAGTACAATGAGAAAGAGTTTCAGAAAAAAGCGAATGTAAATGCGCTGATTATGTGGAGTACCCTTAATGCAGTATTGACGATTGCATATATCGTAGAGCTGGCATTAGAAAAGAAGACGCTGGGATATTTTCTTACTTTTGTGTCGGTTGCCTGGATTCCGGTGATTATCGGGGTCATTATTTTGAAGATAAAAGGTATGCATACCTGGATTTTCAGAGAAGCGGTAGCAGTAGGGTATGGTGTCTTTTTCCTGTTTGTAATGATGACGGCTACCAATCCGCTGACCTTTGCGTACATATTTCCCGTGGCAAGTATGCTGATTCTTTACAAAAACAGAGGCATATTGGTTCGTTGCGGTATATTGAATCTGTTGGTGATTGTGGCAGTATTTATCAAGACCAAGATAACCGGCGAAGGTGCGGTGCCTAATGTGGAAGATTTTGAAATACAGTTTTTCTCCACTTTCTTATGTTATATGGCCTATATTTTATCCTTGAATCATATTGTGAAGCTGGAAAATGCATTGCTGGGTTCCGTAAAAGGCAATCTGGATAAGGTTATCGGAACCATTGCAACTGTAAAGGGAGCAAGCTCATCCATCGTGGATGGCATGACAGTAGTTCGTGAATTGTCTGATGAAAACAGAGAGAGCGCTGAATGTGTAGTAGAGAGTATGCATCAGTTGACTTCCAATAATGAAGTTTTGCAGGAAAGAGCAGTTACTTCCATGGAAATCACACAGACCATCAATGCGCAGGTGGAAAATGTAGCAAGGCAGATACAGGAAATCAATACTTTGATGCAGCAGTCCGTAACCAATGCACAGAGCAGTTCAGAGCAGCTGGAGGCTGTTGTGACATCCACCACAGAGATGGCACAGCTTTCTGCAGAAATAGAGAGTATCTTAAAAGAGTTTCAGACCGAGTTTAATATGGTGAAGACAGAGACCGGTACCATCGAAAAAATTACCCACCAGACCAATATGCTGGCACTAAATGCTTCTATCGAAGCTGCCAGAGCGGGCGAGGCAGGTAAGGGCTTTGCAGTGGTTGCAGGTCAGATCAGAGATCTGAGTGCAGGTACCCAGAGTTCTTCCAACAGTATCATGGGTGCTTTGGGACATCTGGAAGAAACCTCTGATAAGATGATGGAATCCATCAACAAGACACTGGAACTAATCAATATCACATTGGAAAAGGTGGTAAAGGTAAACGAAAGTGTTACCAGCATTGCAGAGGACTCTGTCCGACTGGGCGAAACCGTGCAGGTAGTAGACGGTGCAATGCAGGAGGTGGAGAAGTCCAACAAGGATATGGTGGACAACATGCAGCAGGTCGGCGAGGTCATGGGAGTGATTTCCGCATGTATCAGCGACGCGGACGAGAATACCCGCGTAATGCGAAGCAAGTATGCTGAGACTTCAGATAATGTAAACTACATTGAAGATATTGTAGGCAGACTGATAGAGGAGCTGGGCGAAGGCGGTTTCATGGGTGTCAAAGATGTACAGCCCGGTATGTACCTGACACTGACAGAGAACAGGGGCGAGTATCGCATGGAATATGAGGGTAAAGTGGTAGAACTTTCAGAAGACAGGGTAGTGATAAAGCTGGCTGAAGCAGGATTCACCCTTTCCAATGCATGTAATTATGGTGTAAATATTATCGTGGATAACGGTTTGTACTGCTGGGAGGATATCGCCATTGCACAGCTTGGAGATGGTAAGTACAGGCTGACTCTGGATACCAATCCTCATGTTTTGCATCGTAGAAAATATCCCCGCATGGCACTTTCCAATGATTGTGTGCTGCGATTGACCGAAGAGGATAAAGTCATTGTTGGTGAGATGGTGAATATCAGTGCAGGCGGTTTTGCTTTCTCCACCATGGATCAGGCAGTCCGTGACACAAAGGGTCAGAATACGATACTGAATATCAAGGATTTTGAGCTGGAAACTGCTACAAATCTGGAAGGCTGCATCATCCGTATTACGGATAATGAGGGCGAGTATATCGTAGGTTGCCGTATGCTGGAGGACCGCAAGGATATCATGAGATATGTAGATGAAAATAAGAACCAATAGTGTATATAGAGGGCCGGCCCTTCAGTGCCGGCCCGTATTTTTGAACTATAGGATTAGGAGGCAAAAGGTGGTGCTAAAGTATACCAAGGCAAAATCCACAAAAAATATAAACGCAAACAACTGCAACGTGCCCTCTAATCCTATAGGAAATTGCGTGAGCAGGGTGGAGGAGTTCCGTAGATAAGGCTCAGAAAAATGTGAAATATAGAATAATTATAATGAAAAATGTTATCATAGTAGTAAATGATTTGGCATTGGAGGTATACAACTTGGAAAAGAAAGTCTTGGATAAATTAACATATGGTCTTTTCGTTCTTACCGCATGTCAGAACGGGGTGCAAAGCGGCTGCATTATTAATACCGCGGAACAGGTAGCATATAACCCGGATATGATTTGCATAGCTATAAATAAGGACAACCACACTCATGATATGGTGTTGGCTACAGGAGTATTTAATGTATCTGTCATCAGTGAAGATGCAGATTTCGGTCTGTTTCAGAGGTTTGGGTTTGTCTCCGGACGGGATGTAGATAAGTTTGCGGATTTTGCGGACTGGCAGAAGGCAGAGAATGGGGTTGCATATATTACAAAGGGTACCAATGCTTACATCTCAGCAAAGGTAGAGAAGTATATTTCGCTGGATTCTCATACGGTTTTCATAGCCAGAGTGGAAAAAACCGGGCATATCAGCGATATATCTTCTGCCACCTATGCATATTATCATGAAAATATCAAGGTGACGGCGCCAAAGAAGGAGCCAAATCCGGAGCCTTGGGAAGAAGGGCAGAGCGTATGGCGCTGTGTAATTTGCGGTTACGAATATGCGGGAGAGGAGCTGCCGGAGGACTTTATTTGTCCTCTATGCAAACACCCGGCTTCGGATTTTGAGAAGATAAAATAGCATAATATAGAGATTAAGTGGCAAAAAATGAGTTGGCGAATGACGAATTTTATTTTAAAATGGAACCATAGTACTATTTAACTTGGGAAACATGCAGGGCGTGTTCCGTATAGTTTTTTAGAAAGGAAAGGTTACAGAATGAAACAGATGAAGAAAATAGGAGTATTTAAAAAATCTCTTATGGTACTTTCTGCAGCGATGCTTTGTGTAGTCGGAGGACTGTTCTCTGCACAGGTAAGTGCGGCAGGTGCCAATGTGATTCAGAACGGCGATTTCGCTGACGGTGATGTTTCTGCTTGGACTGTGGCAAGTGGCGCAGCAGCAATTGAGACTGCAGTGGCAGACAGCCCGATTTACGGAGAGGTAAAGACCTATGGTGTGATTAAGAACAGAACGGCTTCTTATGAATGCTTTGCACAGGATATTACAGCATCCGTACAGAA
The DNA here is from genome assembly GCA_045597105.1 of Acetatifactor sp. Classification (GTDB taxonomy): domain Bacteria; phylum Bacillota; class Clostridia; order Lachnospirales; family Lachnospiraceae; genus Acetatifactor. The sequence goes on along the minus strand of JAZODQ010000090.1, from coordinate 27,880 downwards.
TGGCAAAGAATATGCATATGAATTTTACTGCATGTTGTCCGATGATTACGCAGGAGCACCTGCGGATCAGAGAGTGGTTGAGTTTGCACCCTATGTGACTGTAAACGGTACCACTACATATCTGGGCTCCTGGTCCGGTGAAATTACCGGTACCGCAAGCCAGTCCCTGACTCCCGGCGAGTGGACCAAGTATTCCGGTACTTTTACCGTGGATTTTGGCGATGGTCTGGAGCAGGTGGTTATCCGACTGCTTGAGCAGGGAACCAATTATGGTGCAGGAAATTGTGTTAAGGGTGAATACTATGTGACCGGTGTTTCTTTGAAGGAAGTTGTAAAGGAAGCAATGGTTCTGGAAGATGTAGTACCCGTAAAGGATGCAATAACCGCTGCTATGGGCGAAGATATTATCGTAGGTGGTGCAGCAACTACTTTTGAACTTAGAGATAAGGGTGTTGAGGCTATTTTACGTAAGCACTTTAATGCAGTTACCCTTGGTAATGAAATGAAGCCTGATGCAATGTTTGGTTACAGCGGTACATGTCCTAAACCCCAGGAGATTACCTTTAACGGTAAGAAGGTGATTGTGCCTACACTGGACTACAGCCGTGCGGAAAAGATGCTGGATACTATTTACAATTGGAATCAGGAAGATCCTGAGAATGCACTGAAGGTAAGAGGTCATGTACTGGTATGGCATTCCCAGACTCCCGAGTGGTTCTTCCATGAGGACTGCGATGCAAGCAAGCCTTACGCATCCAAGGAAGAGATGAATTTACGTCTGGAATGGTACATAAAGACTGTGCTTGAGCACTTTACCGGCCCCGATAGCAAGTACAAGGATATGTTCTATGGCTGGGATGTTGTAAACGAAGCAGTCAGTGACAGCTCCGGCTATCGTAAGGATACTGAGAATTCCAGCTGGTGGGCAGTATACCAGAGTAATGAATTCATTATCAATGCATTTAAGTATGCAAACAAGTATGCACCCGCAGACTTAAAGCTTTATTACAATGATTATAATGATAGCGTATTTAACAAGGTACAGAGTATTGTGCAGCTGCTTCAGGATGTAAAGAATGCAGAAGGTACACGTATTGATGGTATGGGTATGCAGGCACATTATGATGTAAGCAGTCCCGGCGTGACCAATTTCAAAATTGCAGTTAAGGCATATCTGGATGTAGTAGATGAAGTACAGCTTACCGAGTGGGATTTGAAGTCAACCGCTAAGGATTACAGTACGCAGGCAGCTATCAATGCTGAGTATGAGCGTCTGGGCTTCAGATATTACAACCTGTATCAGGCAATTTTGGAACTGAAAAATGAAGGTTACAATATTACCGGTATGACCTTCTGGGGTAATATTGATAAGTTTTCCTGGCTGCAGACCACTTCTAACGTAGGTGGTGGTATGACTTCAAACAGCAGACAGTTCCCCATGCTTTTTGATGATGATTACAAAGTAAAGCCTGCTTATTGGGCATTTGTAGATTCTGAGAAAATCAAACTGGAGACCCCTGTAGAGGAGCCTGTAGAAGAATCTGAGGAACCTACAGAGGAAACAGTGTCTGAGGAATCTGTGGCTGAATCTACCGAGGAAGCAAGCACAGAAGCAAACGCTCCCGTAGAGGAAGAGATTACAGAAGAAGGTGGCATGAGTCCTGTTGTTATCGTAATCATTGCAGTTGTAGTGGGTGCGGCAGCAGGTGCAGGTTTCTACTTTTTTAAGAAAAATAAAAAGAAATAAACCGGAACAGATGGAGAGATAAAATGATTAAACATGTGATTTTGTGGCAGCTGAAGGATGAGCTGTCCGGTGTGGAAATGGATCAAATCAAGGAAGGTATCAAAGAGGGTCTGGAAGGACTGCTGGGACAGATACCCGGTCTGGTGGATATACATGTATATACATCACCCCTTGCTTCCTCTAATGCAGATGTGATGCTGGATTCTACTTTTACTGACGAAGAGGCATTAAAGGGCTATGCCGTACACCCTGCACATGTAGAAGTGGCAAATGTTAATGTAAGACCTTTTACCAAGAGTCGTACATGTATGGATTTTGAAATTTAGTGAATGATATGAAAGAGGAGATTTCCCGCGAAGGGAAATCTCCTTTTTTAATTTGACGGTTGCTATGTTCTATAATATAATTATCATGGTTTATTGTGCTTAAAAGCAAATTCCGAAAATCAAATTTAGAAGATTGAATAAAAGTGGAGAAATATATGTTAACAAAAAAAGAAATATATATTCGATATGCGATAACTATTTTAGCCGCATGGGCGGGAGCTTACGGAGTAAGTTATTTATTCTCACTGAAAGAAAAGGATACCTTTAGTTATGGTATTGTACCGATTTTGGTGTTTGTCCTGTGCTTTTTTGTGTGGGAAAAGTGGCTGAAACAGTTACAGACCGGAATCAAAGTGGAAAGACGTAAGTTGTTATATGCGGCGGTATTCGTATTGGCTGTTTCAGTATCCTATGTGATGGGGTATCAGCTACAGTCATTGGGGATGACAGACGGAGGATTTAAAGGCAAGTCACTTATTTTGTTAAGAGGCGCGTGTCTTTCCATGACAGTTTTTCCTTTGGTGTATCAATTGTTTGACATGTTGCAGAGGGCGTATGACAAGGCCCAAATGGCTTGCGAACAAAGGAGTCGTAATCCTAAAATGATTTTTGGTGTTAGTACATTGATTATTTTTGTGTGCTGGATACCGGTATTTCTGGCTTACTATCCGGCAATTATGACATTTGATTTTCACAGACAGGTTGGTGAAGCAGCAAGAGGATTTATATGGTTCAACAGCTATCAACCCCTTGCCCATACATTATTGATTTGGGTTGCTCTTCAAATTGGTAATGCAGTCGGTTCTTTGGAAACAGGTATGGCCTGTTACAGTATATTCCAAATGTTGGTGTTGGCGGTGGCCTTGGGTTATGTGTGCACAATGGTATACAGATTGGTTAAAAAAATGTGGCCGGTTGTGTTGCTGGTGTTGTTTTTCGGTCTTTTTCCCTTTGTGTCCGTATTGGCACTGTGTGTGACAAAGGATGTTATTTTTACGGCACTGTTTCTGATATTTATGTGTCTGTTTGTAGAAAGAAGTTATTTTGCAACAGGTAAGAGACGGATGGTACTGGATATCCTGTGGGTACTTGAAGGTCTGGTAATGATTCTCTTTAGAAATAATGCGTTATATGCCATTGCTGTATTTGCTTTGTTCTTTGTTGTAATGGTAGAGAAAAAGCAAAAAATACGTGCACTGGTGATTTCGCTTATGCTGGTAATCGGTGGCAAAGGAGCCCTGGAAGGTATCCAGGTTGCACTTGGTACGACCGGTCGGGGCAGTCAGGTGGAGATGTTTAGCGTACCCATACAGCAGTTTGCCCGTGTAGGTAATATCCATGGAGAGTATTTGAATGAAGAGGATTTCCAAAAGATAAGCAACCTGGTAGGGTGGGATTTCTGGGAGCATTATAACCCGCCTTTGTCAGATACTATAAAGGGTGGTGTGGGCCTCTATCAGTTCCCGTATACATGGAAGGGAAATTACTCCGGTGTATTGAAGACCTGGGCGGAAATCGGTTTGAAATATCCCAATGAATATATAGATGCATTCCTTGCCCTTACATGCGGTTACTGGTTTATGGATGACCGTACCTGGTGTGAGGTGCTTGGCTATGGAGTTGAGACCAGAATGGGTGCAATATATACTTATAATACGGTTCCGTTGGATATTATACCGGAAGGAATTGCCCATGTATCAAAATTTCCTGCTTTAGAGGAAAAGCTGGAAGAAATTGTAAGCGGCAACAGCTTTTATGAGTGGCCGGTTTTGTCTGTGCTTTGTAAGCCGGCGCTTTATGTATGGGGACTTGTGCTTGCGCTATTGCTGGCGCTTTACTTTAAGGAACGTAAGAAGCTGATGATTATGCTCCTTCCTTTTATTTATTTCGGCACTTTATTGTTGGGGCCGGTGGTACAAATCAGATATATTTTTACCATTATGGTTACAGTGCCTTTGCTTCTGGCACTTGTATTTTACAGGGAAGATGTAAGCGCAGTAAACAATGAAAATACTGATGTACAGCATGCAGAAGATGAAAAGCACGATACTGAACCTGTAGAGAGCAGTAAAGTGAGTCAGGCATAGAAAGGAACAAAAGATGATAGAAATAATTGAAAAAATAAATGGTGCTATAAATGATTTTGTCTGGGGAGTACCGGCGATGATATGTATTCTGGGAGTGGGTGTTATTCTCAGTATTCGTACCGGATTCATACAGATACGCAGGTTCCCTACGGCAATTAAGATGACAGTGGGTAAAATGTTCCGTAAATCGGAGGCTGTCGAGGGGGCTATGACACCATTCCAGGCTGTATGTACGGCGTTGGCAGCTACAGTGGGAACAGGTAATATTGCAGGTGTTGCAGGCGCCATTGCTATCGGTGGACCGGGCGCGGTGTTTTGGATGTGGATTTCAGCTATTCTGGGGATGTGTACCAAGTTTGCAGAAGTAACATTGGCTGTACGTTTTCGTGAAACCAATGCTAATGGAGACCTGGTAGGCGGTCCTATGTATTATATTAAAAACGGATTGTCCAAACGCTGGCACTTTTTGGCAGTACTTTTCGCGGTATTCGGTGTGTTAACCGTATTTGGTACCGGTAATGCCACACAGGTAAATACCATTACTACGGCAGTAAACTCCGCGTTGCTTAGTTTTAATATTATTGATAGTACACAGACAGCAACTACTAACCTGATTATGGGTATCATCATTGCCATAGTGGTAGCCATGGTATTGATTGGCGGCATTAAGAGAATCGGTAAGGTTACGGAAAAGCTGGTACCTTTTATGGCACTTTTGTATGTAATACTGGCAATAGGCGTGGTAGTTTTGAATATCGAAAGTGTACCCGGCGTGTTTTATGAGATTTTTTATGGTGCATTCAATCCTACGGCTATAACCGGTGGTGTAGTGGGAAGCCTGTTCATGAGTATGAAAAAGGGAGTTTCCCGTGGTATTTTCTCTAATGAGGCAGGTCTGGGTACCGGTTCCATTGCACATGCTACCGCGGATACCAAGAATCCTGTAGAGCAGGGTATGTTTGGTATTTTCGAGGTGTTCGTGGATACAATTATTATCTGTACATTGACAGCATTGACAATTTTGTGCAGCGGTGTATCTATTACATATGGTCAGGCGGCAGGTGCGGAACTGACTATTGCTGGCTTTACCGCTATTTATGGTAGCTGGGTGTCCATATTTACGGCAGTTGCCATGTGTTGTTTTGCATTCTCCACCATCATCGGCTGGGGGCTGTACGGTGCAAGATGTCTGGAGTTTTTATTCTCCCACAAATTTATCAAACCATTTATGGTGGTGTACTCGCTGGTAGCTATTCTGGGAGCAACCGTGGACCTAGGGCTGGTATGGGGAATTGCGGATACCTTTAACGGCCTGATGGCGATTCCCAACCTGATAGCACTCTTCCTGCTGTCTGGCACATTGTCTAAGCTTGTAAAGGAATATTGGAAAAAATAGTGGTACCCCCTGATTGGAAAGTCGCCGGTGCGACAGAATGAGAGGTTAAATGGAAAAGATTTTTACGATGATGAAATTTCCCCGAGAAATCGTGGAACATAATATTGAGGCAAGCACAGATAAGGTGAAGATGCAGAAAAGAAATCTGGCTATGATGGGTTTCTTTGCAGGTATGTTTATCGCCTATGCTGCAGCTGCAAGTAGTGTAATCATACATGATATAAGTAACGTAGGACTTGCCCGTTTGCTGGCAGGCTGTGTATTTCCGGTGGGTTTGATGCTGATTGTATTTATCGGTGGAGAACTGTTCACAGGTGATTGTCTGATGATTATGGGTGTCCTACATAAGCAATATCGTATTCGTAGTATGGTGAGAGTGTTGGCAGTGGTATTACCCAGTAACCTGATAGGTGCGGTGCTGCTGACATGGCTGGTATCCATGAGCGGACAGTGGAATTATACCGGCGGATTGTTGGGGGCTTTTACCATCAAGGTGGCTATGGATAAAGTCAGCATGCCTTTTATGACTGCATTTATTTCCGGTCTGATTTGTAATGTTTTCGTATGTGCTGCAGTATTGCTGACCAATGCTTCCAAGGACGTATCCGGTAAGATTTGGGGTTGTTTTTTCCCGATTATGGCATTTATTGTAAGTGGCTACGAGCACTGTGTAGCGGATATGTACTTCGTGCCGGCCGGTATTTTTGCACTGAAGAATGAAGCATATGCGCAAAAAGCAATGGAAACATACGGTTATACGGCTGAGCAGCTGGCGCAGCTGAACTGGGGAAGCTTTTTTGTTGATAATATGTTGCCTGTAACTCTAGGAAATATGGTGGGCGGCATGGTTATAATGGGTACGATTTTGTATGGTATTCATGGTAAGACACTGAAGATGGACAGACCGCAAAGGGCACACAGACACCATGAAAGAGGATATAAGGGCGAACAGCCTAAGCATAAATAAGAGAGAGTCACGAACAGAGTTTGGAAAGGAGTGCCGAAATGAAAAAGAAAAAAAATCTCATGATAGCAGGTAGTCTGTTCATTTTGGCACTGGCTGTAGTGCTGATGGCTTTGTTTGGGATGAAAAAAGCCGGTCTGTTTGAAAAAGACCAGTGGACCATCACCCAATACGGTCCGCGAGATATTAATTCCGGCTTTTATACCATATATAATCCCCGGCAGGGATTGATTGTGGTAGATGGGGGCTGGACAGAGGATGCGGATTATGTACGCAGCATCATTGCATCCCTGGGTAATAAGGTGGATGCCTGGATATTGACACATCCCCATCAGGATCACATAGGTGCGTTCAATGTGATATACAAGGACTTACAGGATATAGTGGTGGATAAAGTGTATACTGTGGATATGGCTACTCCGGAGGAATGTCTGGCTGTGGCACCCTGGGATAGTGTGGATACTTATCAGGACTTCTGGGAATTGGGAGTTTGGGAGCTGGAGTATCTCTACACAGGCGATGTGCTGGATATCTGCGGATTACAGTTCGAGATATTGAATGCATATGGGGAACATGTAGAGCAAAATTCTCATGATTATTTAAATGACGGTTCCATGATGTTTAAGGTAACCGGCGAGACACAGTCCATGCTGTTTTGCGCAGATGTAGGAGTGTCAGTAAGCGACTATCTGCTGAATCGTTGGGGTGAGCAGCTGCAAGCAGACTATTTGCAGATGGGACACCATGGTTATGGAGGGCTCAATGATAATTTCTATCAGATGGTAGCGCCTAAGGTGGCTTTTTTTGATGCACCCGACTGGCTGATGCAGGATACCACGGGCAAGTACGATAATCCTGAGCATGTCAGATTGATGGAAGGACTGAGCAGTGAAATCAGGAGTTTTAACACTGCTCCAAATAGTATTATTTTAAAATAGGACATAAATATTTATATACAAGACGCTACTCAGCGTTTTGATTACTACGAAAGAAGAGGAAGGAAGAATTATGAAAAAAATCGAGAATCAAACATTTGATGAGGAACGTGCACTGTACGGTTGTGATGGTGTGCATGTGGTAAACTGCCGTTTTGACGGACCTGCGGATGGAGAAAGTGCTTTCAAAGAGGGGCGCGACGTCCGCGTGGAGGATAGTTATTTTAATTTGCGTTATCCTTTTTGGCATGATCATGGACTGCGCATTGATAATAGTGAGATGACAGAGCTTTGCCGTGCGGCACTTTGGTATTCCGATGATATTGAGATTGCAAATACAAATATGCATGGAATCAAGGCACTGCGGGAATGTGAGCGCATCGTGATTCGTGACTGTGATATTAAGTCTCCTGAGTATGGCTGGTTTTCCAAAGACATAGAGATGACCGGTTCAAAGGCAGAAGGAGAATACTTTATGATGCACGCAGAGAGACTGCACTTCGAGAATGTGCAGCTTAAGGGAAAATATTCCTTCCAGTACATAACGGACAGCGTGTTTGAAAATTGTAATTTTGATACCAAGGACGCTTTCTGGCATGCGAAGAATGTAGTGGTGCGTAACAGTAGAGTGAAAGGTGAATACCTGGCATGGTATTGTGAAAATGTAACCTTTGAAAATTGTATTATCGAAGGTACCCAGCCACTGTGCTATTGTAAGGGGCTGAAATTGATTAATTGTGAGATGCATGGAGCGGACCTTGCTTTTGAAAAGTCTGATGTGGAGGCGACCATTACCACTCCGGTTATCAGTATTAAAAATCCTCATGAAGGTTTTATCCGAGTACCGGCTGTGGAAGAGATTATCCGTGATGAAGCAGCGTCTGTATGTGAAATTACGATAGGTTAGGATAATAGCAATGTTTTATGTAAACCTTGCGCAGTCAGGGTTTATTGAGGAAAACAATTACGGAAAGGCTTGGTTATAAAGTGAAAAAAGAAAAACAGATGCCGCAGACCATGGTAGCGGCAATCTTTGCCCTGGCGTGGCCCACGATGCTGGAACAGCTGATGCATACGGCTGTACAGTATATTGACACGGCAATGGTGGGTTCGTTGGGAACGGAGGCTACGGCGGCCGTAGGTGCCACCACTACCGTGAACTGGCTGATTGGCAGTACCATATCTGCAATCGGCGTGGGCTTTTTGGCGTACATTTCGCAGGCGAGAGGTGCAGGAAGGCCGGAGGAAGCCAAGAGGGCATCTTCCCAGGCAGTATTGTCGGTACTGTTTTGCGGTATTATTTTTACCGTATTGACTCTGGGATTAAGTGGTGTGATTCCTGCATGGATGCAGGTAGATGAAGGGATACGTCCTTTGGCTTCCCGCTATTTCTTTATACTATATGTGGCCATGTTACCCAGAACAGCCAGCATTATTTTCGGTACGGTCCTGCGGGCAGCCGGAGATACGAAAACACCCATGCGAGTGGGCATAGGTGTGAATATTGTAAATGTATTATTGAATTTTCTGCTGATATATCCTACCCGCAGTGTAAACATCCTGTCAATGGATGTGGTGATTCCCGGTGCCGGCATGGGCGTAACGGGAGCTGCTGTTGCCAGTGCCATTGCATTTACGGTGGGAGGTATCAGTATCACTATAGCGGTATGGAAGCATCCCGAGATTACACCCAAGGGACAGTCCTTCCGCCCGGATAAACGGGTATTGATTCCCTGTCTGCGAGTAGCAGGACCCAACGCGCTGCAGCGTTTTGGTACTTCACTGGGGTATGTGGCCTTTGCGGCCATGATCAATTCACTGGGGGAAATATCCACGGCAGCACATACAATTGCCAATACGGTGGAGTCTGCTTTTTACATACCGGGTTATGGTATGCAGACTGCAGCAGCCACATTGGCAGGTAATGCACTTGGTGCAAAGAATGAGAAAAAGATACGTGAGCTTGCACGAAAGATTCTTCTGATAGAAGTATCACTGATGATTTTGTCCGGCGGCTTATTGTTTATATTTGCACCGGATATGATGAGACTATTTTCCAAGGATCCTCAGGTGATTCAGCTGGGTTCCACAGTCCTTCGTATGGTAGCGGTGTCGGAGCCTTTCTATGGTGTGTCCATCATTATCGAAGGTATGATGCAGGGTATGGGCAAAACCATGATGCCCTTTGTATGTAACATCATCGGTATGTGGGGCATCCGCATTGTCGGCACTTTCCTGTGTACCCAGATATTGGCCTACGGTCTGGTATCTGCATGGGCATGTATGATTTTACATAATCTGATGATGTTCGGCATGTTTACTGCATATTATTTATCCGGTAGATGGAATCCGTTAAAGCAAAAAATTAGAGTATAAATATAAAAAAGGCCTCTGCCCATATTGGGCGGAGGCCTTACTGTTTATTGTTTTATTTTTCGATATGCTTCTTTGCTGCAAAGAAATCCTTGGTTTCCTTAGCAACTACACCGCTTAATGCAAACAGTGCAATCATGTTGGGAACAGCCATCAGACCGTTAAAAATATCAGCGATGGTCCATACTGCGGAAACAGTCATGTAAGGTCCGATGAACACTGCTAAAATGTATAACCAGCGATAAACCTTAACGGACTTCATCTTACCGCCTGTCAGGTACTCCAGACATCTCTCAGAGTAGTAGTCCCAGCCCAGAATGGTGGTAAATGCAAAGAATACTAAGCAAAGCATTAACAGGAAAGAGGATAAAGCCTCAGGAATCGGTAAGCCCTGATTAAATGCATGAGTAGTAATCTGTACACCTTCCAGACCTTCTACCTGGTAAGCACCGGTTAAAACGATGGATAAACCGGTAATGGTACAAATAACAATGGTATCGATAAAGGTACCGGTCATAGATACCAGACCCTGACGAACGGGTTCCTTGGTCTGTGCGGCAGCTGCTGCGATAGGAGCAGAACCAAGACCTGCTTCGTTAGAGAAGATACCTCTTGCAACACCTTTCTGCATCGCTACGAACATGGAACCTACAGCACCACCCAGTACAGCCTGGGGATTGAATGCTGCTTTTACAACCAATGCGATGGCCGCAGGAATTTCGGTAATATTACAGATAATCAAGGTCAGACCCATTACAATATAAATAATAGCCATAAAAGGTACAACCAGCTCGGATACTTTGGCAATACGCTTGATACCACCGATTAAGATCAGTGCTACACAGAAAGCCAGTACCAGGGAAGCGATTACAACAACCCAAGAGTATGTACCGATGAAGGGAATGGTTACAGTCCAACTACCGGTAGGATCGAAGAAGTTAGTTGCTGCGGAGGTGATACCATTTACCTGTGTAAAGGTACCGATACCTAACAGACCTGCACATACGCCAAAGAAAGCGAACAGCTTAGCCAGCCATTTCCAATTCTTTCCCATACCTTTTTCAATATAGTAGAAGGGACCGCCTAAAGCGTGATTATTTTCATCAATCACACGGTACTTAACTGCCAAAAGACCTTCCGCATACTTGGTTGCCATACCTAAGAAAGCTGCTACAACCATCCAGAACAGTGCGCCGGGGCCACCTGCTGCAATAGCGGTTGCTACACCTACGATATTACCGGTACCGATGGTAGCGGACAACGCGGTACATAATGCAGCGAAGGAGGATACTTCACCGGTACCGCCTTCCTCATTCTTTACCATCCACTTCAGTGCCAGAGGTAATCTGCGCACCTGTAAAAGGCCCAGTCTGGTAGTTAATAATAAACCACCTACCATGATTAATACCATGAGGGGCACACCCCACACGAAATCATCAATGGTAACCAATACGTTATTAATTGTTTCCCACATAAAACTATACATCCTTTCTTTTCTTATGTATGTTCACATAAACAGCACAAAATCTCATACTGCAGAGAATAAAAAAGATTGTTCAAAGGCGAACAATCTCACAAAATGGCAGAAATAGGAATTTTCTCTGTCCTTTTGCCTGAGAGATTGGTATGTGTTCCATACTTTGCACCTTCGGCACCCTTTTTAAGATAAGGGATTCTCCAGAGTCACATCCATCTATAGTCATCATCCGCATGGGCGGAAGCCTGAGAGTTTTACTCCTTGGGCAGCTGTCGCTTTTCCTACAAACTTCGCATGTGCTTATTTATATACATCTGTTAGAAAATTAACACAATACAGAACAAAAGTCAATACCATCCCACTTTTATTGAGATATTCAGGTAGTGGTTTGGTTGATATTGCTATTATTTTGAGTTATAATACTATGGTATGATTATCATATGTTATTGGATTAATATATTAAATGCTGAAGAAAGAAATTTATAAAATTGCAGCATTACCTGGTAAGAAAGATTCGATATGAAAAATAAGAACGAGTGTTGCTTGAAACAATGGATAAGGCGGACCATAAATGTGGGACTTGCAGGGTGCCTGGTGTTGACCATGGCGGGCTGCGGCAAGATGGGTCAGTCTACTCCGGGTAAAGAGGAGTTTTTGGAGCAAAACGAGAAGACCATTGTGATATTGGAACCGGAACCCCTGCCCACGGAAGAATCTGTATCATCGGACGAAGGCAAGGGTAATGACGGGACCGGAGAGGCTTCGTCCTCAGACGGCGAGTTATCTGCCACGGTGGAAGATGATAAAATTATGATTACCATTTCCGCAGCCGGAGATGTGACGCTGGGTAATACCCATGTGCAGGATTACAGCTATTCTTTCCGGCAGATGTATGATTCCGTAGATGACAAGAGCTATTTTTTTGAAAATGTATATGAGTATTTTTCACAGGATGATATGACCATTGTAAATCTGGAAGGAGCATTGACGTTTGCTGAAGAGATGCGCGAGGGTGCTACCTACAATATCAAGGGAGATCCGGAGTATGCGCAGATACTGACTCTGGGCAGTGTAGAGGCGGTCAGTATGGCGAACAATCACCGTCGGGATTATCTGGAGCAGGGTTCTGCGGATACGGTAGCGGCGCTGGAGGAGGAAGGCATTATCTGGGCCTATGATAACAATGTAGGCATCTATGAGACCAAGGGTATCAAAATAGGCATTATCTCTGTGAACTGGGTAGCTTACGGAAGAAGCATCATGAACTTTGTGGAAAAGGGCATGCAAAAGCTGGAAGAGGCCGGAGCAGACCTGAAAATCGTATGCTGTCACTGGGGCATTGAGAGAGAATACCTGCCCAATCAGGACCAGATGGACTTGGGAAAGCAGTGTATTGATGCCGGAGCGGACCTGGTGCTGGGGCATCATCCCCATGTGCTGCAGGGCATTGAAGAATATAAGGGCAAATATATTGTATACAGTATGGGCAACTTCTGCTTTGGTGCCAACCGCAATCCTGCGGACAAGGACACTATGATCTTCCGGCAGACCTTTGTTTTGGAGGAAGGGCAGGATATCGTGTATGGAGAGGCGCAGGTGATTCCCTGCTCAGTCAGTTCGGTGAAGAATCGAAATGATTACAAGCCCACTCCTGCGGAAGACGATGAGTATACGCGTATCCTGCAGAAGATAAATGAAGGCAGTAAGTATTTCGGGGTGGCGGCAGATGAAGAAGGTCGGCTGGTATCCGTGCCTGCAGCGTCCTGGCCTGTGGAACCGGCTTCGCAGGAGAGTGCTGCCGGGGCGGAAACAGGTGCATATACAATTCATGAATAATGCGTTATTCTGTACAGAAAGGTAATAATAATATTTTATATAAAACGAAAGAAAAAGGAAGGTAAAAGACATGGAAAAAAGAAAAATGGAAAATTTAGGAATTGAAACCTCACTGTTGGGATTCGGTTGTATGCGTTTTCCTGTAAATGCAGACGGTTCAATCAATGAGGAACTGGCAGAGGAAATGCTGGATAAGGCAATTGCAAACGGTGTGAACTATATTGATACCGCATACCCCTATCACGGTGGCAAAAGTGAGCCCTTCGTAGGAAAAGCACTGGCAAAGTATGACCGTAGCTCCTATTATCTGGCTACCAAGTTGCCCGTATGGGATGTACATTCCCTGGAGGATGTGGACAGAATCTTTAACGAGCAGTTGACTCGTCTGCGCACAGATTATGTAGATTTTTACCTCCTGCATGCTATGGGCAGAGACCGTTTTCATGAAATGCGTGATATGGGTGTCATCAGCAAGCTGGAGGAGATGAAGGCAGCAGGCAAGATCAAATATCTGGGCTTCTCTTTCCACGACAGCTATGATGCATTTGAAGAGATGATTAATTACAAGGATTGGGACTTCTGTCAGATACAGCTCAACTATATGGATACTGAGGAACAGGCAGGTCTGAAAGGTTATCAGCTGGCAACAGATAAGGGTATTCCCGTGGTTATCATGGAGCCCATCAAGGGTGGTTCCCTGGCAAGCTTTGCAGATGATATCACTGCACGTTTCCGCGCAATGGACCCTAATGCATCCACAGCATCCTTTGCTCTTCGTTTCGTAGGAAGCTTACCCGGCGTAAAGGTTATCTTAAGCGGTATGTCCAATATGGAGCAGGTAGATGATAATCTGAATACTTTTATCGATTTCAAACCACTGTCAGATGCAGAGGAAAAAGAAATCATGGATATCGTGTCCCTACTCAGAAGCCGCGTGCAGAATGGTTGTACCGGTTGTCGCTATTGTATGCCCTGCCCTGCAGGCGTAGATATCCCCGGCTGCTTCCAGGCATGGAATACCTACCATATGTATCAGATGTATGATGCAGCAAAGTGGAAATGGGAGACCGATCTGGGCGATAAGAAGCAGGCAAAGAACTGTATCAAGTGCGGCAAATGCGAGGCTGCATGTCCTCAGAAGATTTCTATCCGTGAGGACCTGGAAAAGGTACAGAAGGACTTTGATGAGAAGAGATTCTAATATAAGACATTTTTAATAATTCGGAGGCTTATAATCATGAAGCAAAAGTTACTGGATAAATTCGCGGAAGTTTTCGGTGATGCTCGGCAGGCAAAGGTTTATTTTGCACCGGGACGGGTGAATCTGATAGGAGATCATACGGACTATAATGGAGGTCATGTATTTCCCTGTGCGCTGGCCATAGGTACTTATGGTGTGGCCAGACGTAGAGAGGATGACAGGCTACGCTTTTATTCCATGAATTTTGAGGAACTTGGTGTGATAGAGTCCTCTCTGGGAGAATTGCAGCTCGCTCCTGAAGCCCAGTGGACCAATTACCCAAAGGGCGTGATGTGGGCCTTTGGTGAAAGAGGGATGGAAATGCCCGTTGGCATGGATTTGCTGCTTTTTGGTAATATTCCCAATGGTTCCGGTTTGTCTTCTTCTGCTTCCGTGGAGGTGCTGACAGGATATATCCTCTGTGATTTGTTTGGCTTTGAGGTGGATAATCAGCAGCTTGCCATTATCGGACAGTATGCGGAGAATCATTATAATAAAGTGAACTGTGGTATCATGGACCAGTTTGCCATTGCCATGGGTAAGAAGGATGCGGCTATCTTTTTGGATACTGCCACCTTGAAATATCAGTATGTGCCTATAGCGCTGGATGGTGCAAAAATTGTCATCGCTAATAGTAACAAAAAGAGAGGACTGGTGGACTCTAAGTATAATGAGCGCCGGAGTCAGTGTGAAAGTGCACTTGCTAAGTTGCAGAAGGTGGTAGATATCAATTCTTTGGGAGAGCTGGACGAGGCTGCTTTCGAGAAGTATAAGGACAGTATTGATGACGAAACCGAGAGAAAGCGTGCCAAACATGCGGTTTATGAGAATCAGCGCACTTTAAAGGCGGTGGAGGCATTGCAGGCAGGGCGGCTGGAGGAGTTCGGTCAGCTGATGAATGCATCCCACGTGTCTCTGAGGGACGATTATGAGGCCACCGGTATTGAGATGGATACCTTGGCAGAGGAGGCCTGGAAGGTGGAAGGTGTTATCGGCTCCCGTATGACCGGAGGCGGTTTTGGCGGTTGTACCGTCAGCATTGTGAAGGATGCTGCAGTGGATACTTTTATCGATCAGGTAGGCAAAGCGTATGAAGAAAAGATAGGCTATAAGGCGGACTTTTACATTGTGGAAATCGGAAGCGGTCCCTGTAGCTTATAGGATAGAAAGGTCATTACATGAGATTTTTACTGGTGGCAGTGAATGCCAAATACATTCACTCCAATCCGGCCATATACAGCCTACGGGCCTATGCCGGAGAAGCATTACAAAAGTATATTGAACTGGCAGAATATACCATTAATCAAAGTGTGCAGGATATTCTGGCAGACATTTATAGCAGGAAGCCTGATATAGTCGGTCTGTCCTGCTATATTTGGAATTGGCGCATGATACAGGAACTGCTTATGGAATTGCCCAAGCTTTTGCCGGATACGGTTATATGGCTGGGCGGTCCGGAGGTGTCCTATGACGGGGAACAGGTGCTTAAGTGTTATCCCCAAGTTGCCGGTATCATGGTAGGGGAAGGCGAGGCAACCTTCCGGGAGCTTTTAGCGTATTATGCAGCCCTGGAGGCTTGCGGAGAGCGTAAGGCAGCAGATTGTGGTCAGAGCTTACAGGAGATTCCGGGATTATACATTCATACAGGCTATACGCCTTTCAGAGACCCTGTGGATATGAGTACCATTCCTTTCCTATATCAGGATTTGGCGCCTTTTGAGAATCGTATCATTTATTATGAAAGCGGCAGAGGCTGTCCCTATAGCTGTAGCTATTGCCTGTCTTCCATTGATAAGAAGCTTCGTTTTCGCCATATGGACATGGTGAAAAAAGAACTGCAGTTTTTCCTGGACCATAGGGTGGCGCAGGTCAAGTTCGTGGACAGAACCTTTAACTGTAACCATGAACGCGCCATGGAGATATGGCGTTATATTGCAGGACATGACAATGGTGTCACAAATTTTCATTTCGAGATTTCTGCGGACATATTACGGGAAGAGGAAATTGCACTGTTAAATCAGATGCGTCCCGGACTGGTACAGCTGGAAATCGGTGTACAGACCACCAATGAGGAGACTCTGTCTGCCATTCGACGTCGCATGGATGTGGAAAAGCTGGAGCGTATTGTGGTGGCTATCCATAATGGTAAGAATGTGCATATCCATCTGGATTTGATTGCAGGACTGCCCTATGAGGATTATGAGAGCTTCAGGGAGTCCTTTAACAGAGTATATGCCATGGAGCCGCAACAGCTGCAGCTTGGCTTTTTGAAGGTGCTAAAAGGCTCTTACATGCATGAGAAAGCAAAGGACTATGGTCTGGTATATCGGGAGCAGCCTCCCTATGAGGTGCTCTATACCAAATGGCTGACTTATGATGAGGTATGTCGTCTGAAAAGAATCGAGGAAGTGGTGGAGCTGTATTATAATTCCAACCAGTACACCCACACCCTGCCTGTGCTTTTGCAGGCTTTTGATTCCCCCTTTGATATGTTTGAAAGGATGGCGGACTATTTTGAGCAGCAGGGATACTTCCTGAACAGTCCGGCCAGAGCCTATCGTTATCAGGTATTGCTGGATTTTGCGGGCTGCTACGATGCAGAGCATCTGGCTCTTTATCGGGAGCTTTTGACCTTTGATATGTATTTACGTGAAAATCTGAAGAGCAGGCCTGCCTTTGCGGCGGACATGGCGCCACACAAGGCGTATGTACAGACCTTTTACAAGAAGGAGGCGGAAACCCGTAGCCTTTTGCCTGCTTATGAAAGCTATGACTGGAAGCAGCTCAGCAAAATGACTCATATGGAATACTTTTCTTATCCTGTATGGGACGTGACAGACATCTTGGGTGAGAGACTCCCAAAAGAGGCGGGGTGTGCTCCTTTAAGCAGAGGAGCCTATGTCCTTTTTGATTACAGGAATCGAAATCCCCTGACTTATGAGGCTGCATATACAGTGATTGACGGTGACATGATTCACGATGAAAACAGAGAACAGTGTGACCTTTGAGAGTGGAGAATATTATGAAGAAAAATACCATGGCTATTTTGGAGGCGTTGGACGGATATTATGGGACGGACACACGGTGTTCCCTGGATTATGAGACACCCTGGCAGCTTTTGATTGCTACCATGCTCAGTGCCCAGTGCACGGATGCCCGGGTAAATATAGTGACCAAGACGCTGTTTCAAAAGTATCCTTCCGTGGAGGCTTTTGCCGGGGCAGATTTAAAGGAGCTGGAACAGGACATCCATTCCACCGGCTTTTATCATAATAAGGCAAAAAATATCATAGCATGTTGTAGAGCGTTGCTGGAGTATCATGGTGGTGAAGTACCGGCTTCTTTAGAGGAGCTGACCGCACTGGCCGGTGTGGGACGTAAGACTGCCAATGTGATACGGGGTAATATTTTCGGAGAACCCAGTATCGTGGTAGATACCCATGTGAAACGTATTTCCAAAAAGCTGGGACTGACCAAATCGGACGACCCTGTGAAGGTGGAGTTTGATCTGATGAAGGAATTGCCGAAGGACCACTGGATTCTTTACAATATGCATTTGATTACCTTTGGCCGTGAAATATGCAAGGCTCCCACACCCAAGTGTGAGGAGTGCTTTTTGCAGGGCTTATGTCCGGATTTTAAGGCGCGCAGAAAGAAGGTGGCGCCATGACAGATTCCTATGTTTGCATTGATTTGGAGACTACGGGTCTGAACCCCAAGACGGACAAAATCATGGAAATTGGTGCAGTGAAGGTAGAAAACGGTGTGGAAGTGCAGTGCTATCAGACCTTTATCAACCCGGGGCGAAAGCCTGAGGAAAGGGTGCTGGAGTTGACCGGTATCACCCTTTCGGACCTGGAAGGTGCACCTTATATCGAGGAAGTGTTACCGGAGCTTTTGGCCTTTCTGGGAGACAGTGTTTTAGTGGGACACCGGATTATTTTTGACTATTCTTTTTTGAAAAAGGCGGCGCTGGATCATAAACTGGAGTTTCAGAAGAAGGGACTGGATACCCTGCGGATGGCCAGAGTTTATCTGCCGGATGTGGAAAAAAAGACCTTGGAATATTTGTGTAATTATTATGAGATACCCCATAGAGCACACCGGGCACTGGATGATGCCAGAGCTACATCCCGGTTGTATCAGATTTTAGCAGAGAAGTTTTATCAGGATACGGAGGCGTTGTTTCGCCCCGAGCCGTTGATTTGCAATATAAAGAGAGATACACCTGCTACCAGGGCGCAGAAAGAGCAGCTGTCCAGACTGGTAGCGTATCACGGACTGGAGCTTCAGGCGGATATCGAAAAGATGACCCGCAGTGAGGCAAGCAGAACTATTGATAAGATTCTGCTAAAGTTCGGACGATTACAGACCGATTTATAGAGCGGAGGGTTTCGGCTTGTTGGATTAAGCCGGCGATTTTCTCCTGCTCTCCCCTTGCACGGTAGATTTCAGCAAGCATATAATAGGTTTTGCTGACATCTGTACCTGTGGACAGGGCAAATTCCAGTATTTGGAGTGTTTCCGTCACGAAACCTGCGTTGTATAATGATTCTGCCCACTTTTGCAGAGTTGTTACCAACAGGGTGTAATTCTGATCGTACTCGGACAGTACGGTGATGTTGGCGGTGCCATACTCCAGCTTCAGCTCCGTGTTGGAGTAGCCGGTGAGATTTACGATTTTCTGTGTGGACAGAGCATTTACCGTTTCCATACATTCGTTGACCCGGTCATCCTCAGTCAGGGTTTCCATGGACAGGATATCTGTAGGGATATGGATGTAGTTCAGATGGTCCAGCGGTTTACGGCGTACACTGTTGGCTTCGGACTCCTCCTGCCAAAAGCTTTTTTCTGTAGCATCCGCGGATTTACGATGTTTTTTGAGGTTATGTCTTATCACCAGAATGAATATAATAAAACTTGCAAAAATAGGGAATTTCATATATAATATCCTTTCAGAGTTAGGGCGGGAATGTGTTTACGCATGCTTCGCCGGGTATGGAGTATGGGTGTTTATAAGGAGATATTATGTTTAATATTTATAGCAAAAAAACCAAACGTATCATATCTGTAATTATCATAGCATTTTTGGTATTGGCTATGGTTATCCCCACTTTAGCATATTTGCTTTAAATTTTCAATGTGAGGAAACCTGTTATAATTACAGTGATGACTTTATTTCGAGGAAAGATTATGAAGAAGTTGATTCGAAAAAGCGGACTGTACGGTCTAATGTTGCTTGCAAACGTACTGCTTATCGGTACTACGGTATCTGCACAGGAAGAGTCTGTTATAAAGACAGGCGTATACATAGGTAATATGGATGTGTCAGGTATGACGCGGCAGCAGACCAAGGATAAGATTGAAGCTTATATTGATGAGCTGAAAGATGTAGTGATTACGCTGGTGGCAGCGGATGAGAACAAGTTTACCATTACACCGGGTGAGCTGGGTATACAGTGGTCCAACACGGATATCGTGGAGGAGGCATTGCAAATCGGCACTTCGGGTAATGTTATTGAGCGCTACAAGGCTATCAAGGACCTGGAGAATGATAAGAAGGTTTATGACCTTGCATTTGACTATGATATACAGGCCATTAATGATTTGTTGGCGCAGGAGGCTGTAAAATACGACAGGGCAGCTGTGGACTATTCTCTGGCACGTGAGAATGGTGAGTTCAAGGTTGTACCGGGTCAAGCCGGTTACGCTACGGATGTAGAGTCTTCCATTGATGTTGTTTATGATTATCTGACTACACAGTGGAATCATAGTCCCTGTGAGATTCAGCTGGACGTAGCAGTGACACAGCCCAGAGGCAGCGAGGAAGAACTGGCTCAGATACAGGATGTACTGGGTACGTATACCACATCATTCGCCAGCTCAGGTGCGGCCAGAAGCCAGAATGTAAAAAACGGCAGTGACCTGATTAACGGAGCTTTGCTCTATCCCGGTGATGAATTTTCAACCCTGGATAAAATATTACCCTTTACTACCGCAAACGGTTATGAAATGGCCGGCTCTTATTTAAACGGTAAGGTAGTGGACAGTTTAGGCGGCGGTATCTGCCAGGTGTCTACCACATTATATAATGCAGTACTTTTATCCGAATTAGAGGTTACGGAGCGTTATAATCATTCCATGATTGTGACCTACGTGCCCCCTGCAAACGATGCAGCGATTGCAGAGAGTGCAGGCAAGGATTTCAAGTTTATCAACACCACGGAGTACCCTGTTTATATTGAAGGTGTGATTAAGAACAAGCGTATCACCTTCAATATCTATGGTAAGGAGACCAGACCGGAAAATCGCGTTGTTACTTATAAGAGCGAGGTTTTAGAGGTGATCAATCCCACCACGGATAATATTACAGCGGATGCTTCCAAGCCCTTAGGTTATGTGGCGGCTGAGGAAAGCGCGCACATCGGTTACAGGGCGAGATTGTGGAAAATAGTGACTGAGGACGGTAAGGAAGTGAGCCGTACACAGGTCAATACCAGTAAATACAAAATGACCCCCAGAAGCGCGGTGGTCGGAGTTTCTACTCCGGATCCCAATGCATATAATGAAATCATGGCGGCCATCGGAACCGGTAGCATCGATCATGTGAAGAATGTGATTGCACTTCTGCAAAGTGCCCAGCAGGCTGACAGCCAGCATGTGGTAATCGGGGATATATAGGGTCACTGAAAGTGCCCCATTAAGAGAATTGCCCTGCAATTCTCCTGATGAGGGATATACTATATTATTTGAGTGCAAGGACCGGTATATGCTATGAAAATCGGCAAGGTATCCGAGAGCGTTTTAAAGCGCTCCGTACTGAAAAATATCAGAAATAAGCATAGTGAAATATTAAATGGCGCAGGTGTAGGGGCAGACTGCGCCATTTTTGCGCTTTCCGGGTCCGAATATTACGCTTCATGTATACAGGAAGGGCGACTTTTGCCGGATGGCCGGTCCTGTGAAAGGGGTGTAATGACACAGGATGGGGACACATCCCGGATGACAACACCGGGGGTAACCATAGGGCATTTGATACAAAAAGCAGTCAATAATCTGGCTGTAGCCGCAGCGAAGCCCATAGCGGTGCAGATAGCGTTGCTCTTACCGGAGAACTTCGAAGAACCGGAGATAAAGAAAATCATGCAGCAGGCGGAAGAAACAGCCTCTGCATTAAAGATACAGATAGCCGGAGGACAGACCCGAATCACGGAGCTTGTAAGCCAGCCTATGGCAGTAGTTACAGCCCATGGAAAGCTTACGACCAGGCTGCTCACAGGTGCGAAACCGGGACAGGATATTGTGCTGAGCAAGTGGATTGGTCTGGAAGGTACGGCCATGCTGGCAGCAAAGAACCGGGAGGGACTGCTGACCCGTTATCCCGAGTATTTGGTGGATGAAGCAGCAGGATTTGAGCAGTATCTGTCTATTCTGCCGGAGGCCGCCACCGCGGTGAAGTCCGGCGTGTGTGCCATGCACGATGCTTCTGAAGGAGGCATTTTTGCCACTTTGTGGGAGATTGCAGAGGCAGCAGGCGTTGGACTGACAATAGACATGAAAAAATTGCCGCTCAGACAGGAAACGGTGGAGGTTTGCGAATATTGTAATGTAAATCCTTATGAGCTGATATCCGGTGGATGTCTGGTGATGACCACAGGGGATGGACCGGGACTGGTGGCAGCCCTTGAGGCAGAGCACATTCCCGCCTGCATGGTGGGCAAGATTACCGACAGCAAGGACCGCATTCTAATCAATGCGGATGAGGTACGTTACATGGACCGTCCCCGTACGGACGAGATTTATAAATAATTGTATCCTGATTATAAGTGGTTCCGACTTCCCGGGGGCGCGCAGCCGGAACCACCTTAGTGACGGGGATATAAATATAAGATCAGAAAGGAAGGAATAAAAATGAGGGAAGAATTATTGGCGATTATTGAGAAGAACAGCCGCATTGATTTACAGGAGCTGGCCGCCATGCTTGGCGTGGAAGAGATTGACGTAGTGAATGAACTGGCCGCCCTTGAGGCAGAAGGCATTGTTTGCGGTTATCATACATTAGTGAACTGGGAAAAAACATCTATTGATAAGGTGACTGCATTGATAGAGGTGCGTGTAACACCCCAGAGAGGACAGGGTTTTGACAGCATTGCAGAGCGTATCTACAAATACTCTGAGGTAAGCAGTGTATACCTGATTTCCGGCGGTTATGATTTGATGGTTATTCTGGAGGGTAAGTCCCTGAGAGATATTTCCAATTTCGTGTCCGACAAATTATCTACCCTGGACACTGTACTCAGCACCGCAACCCATTTTATTTTGAAAAAATATAAAGACCACGGCACCATTATGGGCCAGCAAAAAGAAGATGAAAGAGAGATGTTTACTCCATGAGAAATCCGTTAGCAGATAAAGTAGTAGAAATTAAGCCCTCCGGTATCCGTAAGTTTTTTGATATTGTCAGTGAAATGCAGGATGCAATTTCACTGGGTGTAGGTGAGCCGGATTTTGATACCCCCTGGCATATTCGTGATGAGGGTATTTATTCTTTAGAGAGAGGTAAGACCTTCTATACCTCCAACTCAGGTCTGAAAGAGCTGAGAACAGAGATTTGTAATTATTTGAAGAGAAGAGTGAATGTACAGTATGACTGGGCTAAGGAAGTATTGATTACCGTAGGTGGTTCAGAGGCCATTGATATCGGTCTGCGTGCCATGATTAATCCCGGTGATGAAGTTCTGATTCCCCAGCCCAGCTATGTGTCCTATGAGCCCTGTGCGATTTTGGCAGGTGCTACGCCTGTCATTATCAATCTGAAAGCAGAGAACGAGTTTCGTCTCACTGCCAAGGAGCTGGAGGATGCTATTACCGACAAGACCAAGATACTGATTCTTCCCTTCCCCAACAATCCTACCGGCGCTATTATGGAGCGCGAGGATTTGGAAGCAATCGCAGAAGTAATTATAAAGCATGATTTGTTCGTCATGAGTGACGAGATATATTCAGAGCTTACATACAAGGATGCACATGTGTCTATCGCAAGTCTTCCCGGCATGAAGGAGAGAACCATCCTGATTAACGGGTTTTCCAAGGCATACGCTATGACTGGATGGAGACTTGGCTATGCATGCGGTCCCAAGGAAATTATTCAGCAGATGACCAAGATTCACCAGTTTGCTATTATGTGTGCGCCTACTACCAGCCAGTATGCTGCTGTGGAAGCACTGAAAAACGGCGACAGCGACGTAGAGGAAATGCGTACCTCTTACAACCAGAGAAGACGTTTCCTGATGGACGCCTTCCGCAAGATGGATCTGGAATGCTTTGAGCCCTACGGTGCTTTTTATGTATTCCCCTGCATTAAGGAATTCGGCATGACCAGTGATGAGTTTGCCACACGCTTCCTGGAGGAGGAAAAGGTAGCGGTAGTACCCGGTACTGCTTTTGGTGACAGCGGTGAAGGCTATCTGCGTATATCCTACGCATACTCCTTGGAGAAACTGCGTCTTGCCATGGAAAAGATGGAGCGCTTTGTAAACAAGCTACGTGAGGAAAATAAATGAATCAGTTGTTAAGCAGACATAAGTGGTTTCAAAGAGGATTCATTGTACTTTTGTCTTTTATTTGTGTTCTTTCTTTTGCAAAGATTATTTCTTTAAAACAGAGCGATGTGTTCTACGGAGGATTGTATTTTGGATACAACATATCCTCCGTTGCATTGTTTGCGTTAGCAATCTATTGTCTTAATCGTTATTTGCAAAGAGAAAAACGCAGATTAAAAGTATTTTCCTCCATCGGAGGAGTTCTGCTGGGACTGGCCATTGTATATGGAGCCTATGCGCATATTGTGAATGATATTTTTATCTCTTGGGAAGAGAGCATGTTGCAGATAGGTTGTGTCCTGGGCGTCTCTGTATTAACGACTCCTTTGATGAGTGAGTTGTTTTTGGGGATTGAAAAAGCAGGTGCATGGTTTAATGAGCAGGCTAAGCGAGAGGATGAACTGACTGCTAAGCAGAAAGGAAAATTTTTTCTTTTGTCCTGGATAGGCATTTTTATTGCTTTTTTACCCTTGTTTTTAAATTGTTGGCCGGGGAACTTTATTTTTGATGCAAAGTATCAGATGGCCAATGTGATAACCGGTGATCACTTCACACATCACCCACTTGCACATACCCTTCTCATGGGGGCGATGTACAAGCTGGGACAAAGCTTGGGGGATGTATCTGTCGGATATCAGTTTTATACGTTGATACAGATGCTGGTATTAAGCAGTTCCTTTGCGTATACTTCATTGTATATTTACACCAAAAGCAGGCGTAAGAGGATATGGATCAGCGCTCTTTTGTGGTTTGCGCTTTTTCCGCTACATACCATGTTTTCCATAACTGCCACGAAGGATGTATTATTTGCAGCCTTTTTCCTGTATTTCATGGTGTTTGTTATTCGCTACTACGTGGACAGGGAAAAGTTTTGCTGGTATAGCTATGTGGGTATGACAGCCAGTGTTGTATTTGCGCTGTTATATAGAAATAATATGAAGCAGGTGCTTTTGCTTGTAGCTGTTTTTACCATTCTATTTTTTAAGGGAAAGTCTCAAAAACTTGTATCACTGGGGG
Source organism: Acetatifactor sp. (assembly GCA_045597105.1). Lineage (GTDB taxonomy): Bacteria > Bacillota > Clostridia > Lachnospirales > Lachnospiraceae > Acetatifactor. The sequence goes on along the minus strand of JAZODQ010000090.1, from coordinate 2,880 downwards.
TATTTGTTGTAGCGTATCTGTTGTCCGGCATTATAAATACCGGCTTGGTGCATTATGCAAATGCGGCAGTGGATACCGACACTTATCGGGAAAGTATGAGTGTGCCCTTACAATGTCTGGCAAGAGTGGCCTGTTATCGCGGGCATGAGTTGGATCAGGCATTGTATGATGAAATATATCAGTATATACCGGCACAGGATATAGCAAACTATAGTCCTTATCTTTCGGATGCAGTAAAAAATAATGCCAATGAAGAGCTTTTAAAGAATAATCTGGCGAACTTTTTCAAGCTGTTTATAAAGGTGGGATTACAATATCCGGATGAGTACCTGGAAAGCATCCTGACAAATACAATGGGCTATTGGTATCCGCTAAATCAGGGATATTATGTGAGTGTAGATATATCAACGCATCATACTTTGATTGGTATAGGCGATGAGATTGAGAAAAAAGATTTCTGGCCGGGAGGCAAATTATTTGATTATTTGTACTGGAAAGGTTATTACCGTAATGTTCCGGTCCTGGGGTATTTATGCAGAAATGTGATTTATGTATGGATGTATGTCATATTTATGCTTTGGTGCCTGCTATATAAAAGGAAGGACTGTCTGATGCCCGGATTGTGGGGATTGGTCTATTTGTTAACCTGCTTTGCAGGTCCCGTAGCTGCGCTGAGATATATTTATTGTCTGGTAGTAACACTTCCGCTTATTGTTTGCCTGTTTTTGTTCCATGGAGGTCAAAAAGCGGAGAGAGACGGTTTGGAGGAAAAATGCATATAGTTTTACATCAGCCGGAGATACCGGCAAATACAGGAAATATCGGTCGTACCTGTGTGGCGACAGGCACCAGTCTGCATCTGATTGAGCCGTTAGGCTTTAGGCTGGGTGAAAAGGAAATTAAGCGCGCCGGTATGGATTACTGGGAGCAGCTGGATTTGCACAGATATATTAATTTTGAGGAGTTTAAGACGCAGCATCCCGGTGCTAAAATCTGGATGGCCACCACCAAGGCAAAGTATAATTACACTGAGGTAGCGTTTGGTCCGGATGATTTTATTATGTTTGGGAAAGAAAGTGCGGGGATACCGGAGGAGATATTGGTGGACTACGAGGAAACTTGTGTCCGTATTCCCATGTTGCCTACTATTCGCAGTCTGAATTTATCCAATTCCGTGGCGATTATGCTCTACGAAGCACTCCGCCAGAATGGTTTTGAGAATATGCAGACTGCAGGAGAGTTGCATCGTTTACACTGGAAGGACGAGCAGTAGTGTGCGTTAGGGAGGATGTTATGAAAAAAAAGATGAAATGGATGGCACTGCTTTTGTCATGTTTGTTACTTGGCGGATGCGGCGTGACGGATGGGACACAGATGTCCGGTAACGGTCAGATAACTGACGAAGTAACGGATGAGAGTATGACTACAGGAGCATCACAGTCAGATGAGGAACCTCAGATGACAGATACTTCTGATGAAACAAAAAGTGAAGAGACAGGGGAAGCACCTACCATAGACAGTGCGCCGGTGATTTCTATTAATACGGAAAAGAAGGAATGGTATCTGGATGACACGACGATTCTTCTTTTAGAGGTGCAAAGCAGCCTTGTGAGAGTGGAAAATACCGGTTATGAAGCATTAAATGCTGGTTTGCAGGAGCATTTCCCCGGAGTCAATGTGAATGGCTATGAGTATGAGGTTCAGACTGCCAAAGAGCACTATGAGGGCTACAGTGAGGAAGACAGGGAGTACTTCTACGGATATTATTCCACGGAGCAGGCAGAACTGGCCAGATGCGACAGCAGTGTTGTGAGTATCCGTCTTCATTACAGTGATTATACCGGTGGTGCTCACGGTATGTATGCCTATAGTGGCAAGACCTTTGATGCGAAGACCGGGGAATTGCTGGAACTGAGTGATATGCTAACGGGTGCAGAAGGATTTTATAAAGAAGCTACGCCATATATTGCTGCAAAATTACATGAAAAGTATGGTGACAACCTGTTTGCGGAGTATGAGGACTATGTAGCAGGGACCTTTGATGAGGACAGAATTCTGAACTGGTACCTGGATGCTGCGGGAATCGTGATTGCATACACGCCCTATGAAGTAGGTCCTTATGCCATGGGCTCACCGGAGGTGACACTTCCTTATGCAGAATTTGGCGATTATATGAATGATAAATATTTAGATGTTAACAGCGAAATGATAGTGAAAGTCCCTGCAAATTATGATGTCTCAAAATTAATCGGTGCTGAGGAAAGTCTGATATTACAAACAGAAGATAATGAGTGGGACATGCTGAATGTGAAGCTGGTGTCCGGGGATACAATTGAAATGTTGGGAGAATACAGCTGGATAGATGATGCTTATATCGTAAAGCGGGCAGATGGCAGGATATTTGTGCTGGTGGCATGTGATTATATGTCCGATGACCTGGTAACATTTGTTTACGAAGTCACAGATGGTGATATCCGTGAATGCAGCGAGATACCCGGTGCACATATCAGTGATGAATATTGGGCAACGGATCGTATCGGTATGGTTACGAGACTGGATGTACTGGGAACCTATGGTGCAAAGCAGCAGTTCATTCTGGACCAGGAAGGCCGATTGCTTCAGACAGAGGATATTTATACAATAGATTCATCAAGCAATATGACTGTTTTGCGTGAACTCCCCGCTATCATTGATGGTGTTTCCGCTACAATTTCCATAGGCACTGAAATTGTGGTGACAGGTACCAATAATGCGGGAGAGGTTTATTTCAAGGTAATAAACAGCGACCTTGCCGGTACAATACAGTATACCATGGATGTGGAGAACGAATGGATACATCTTATTGATGGTGTATCGGAATATGAGTATTTTGATATGATT
>JAZODQ010000089.1:0-36658 GCA_045597105.1 Acetatifactor sp. | reverse complement strand
GCTTCAATCTGATCCAAAAGGTCGGAATTACCCAGCTCAGCAAGCAACTGGCCCTTTTTCACCGTATCGCCTTCCTTTACATAAACCTTGGTTACCAGTCTGCCGTTTATGGCAAAGCTTACATTCTGGTCCTGCATCTGGGCATATACACACTTAATACGTTCTGTCTTCTGTACATCCCCTACAGTTGCCACTGCCAGATTGTATACCAGGCTCTCTTCTTCCTTTTCAATCAGGATTACATTGTCTTCTTCCTGCACTTCACCGGAACAGCCTGCAAGAGACAATGCCAGGGCCAGGGACAACACATATACGCCCATCCTTTTCGTTCCCAATTTCTTTCTATGCATACCTTCTCCATTCCGCAAACAGCTCTGCTGCCTGCTGTACACAAAATTTGGTAAATATGCCCACAAAATTCGAAAGCACATTTACACCCATTATGCTAATTTTACATGACATAACGTTCATTTACTTCCTATATCATGCTTTTTTTTTCTCATTCCTTGCTATAAAAATATTTATCTCCGGCATCTACGCAAATCGAAAACGTTTTCGTTTTGTATTTTACCTGAAATTCATTTTTTTCCGGGCTTATAATGGAAAACTCCGATAATTCGCCTTTTTCCCAACGCATGTCTAATATTGCACCGCCTACAATCTTCAGCCCCTTCACGCAACCACTTTGCCAACGGCCGGGCAACGCAGGCAATAAAACAACTCTTTCGCGGTTACTTTGTACCAACATTTGAGCAATGCCTGCACACACTCCGAAATTACCGTCAATCTGGAAAGGCGGATGTTTATCAAACATATTGGGATATGTAGACGTTTGCAGCATCTTTATTATGTTCTCATATGCGTTGTCACCATCCCATAATTTTGCATAATGATTGATAATCCACGCACGGCTCCATCCGGTATGTCCGCCTCCGTGAGCCAGCCGGCCCTCCAGTGTCCTCACTGCCGCTTCTGCCAGCTCCGGTGTACCATCCACCGTAATCTGATCCGAAGGATACAAGCCGTACAAGTGGGAAATATGCCGATGTCCCGGCTCTACCTCTTCGTATTCCTCCATCCACTCCATGATGCGCCCTTTTGAATCAATTCGCGTAGGTGGCAGTTTCTGCAAAAGCATCTCCAGTTGCGCCATGAATTCAGCAGGCTCCGGCATATCCGGAATCTCTGCAAAACGCTGCCTCAATTGCCCTGTAGTCTCCCCGGCCCCGCATCCCGCTCCGGCAGCAGCGGTATCTGTCTCCGGGATACACAGCTCCTGCCACGCCAACAGGCAGTCTGTAAACAAATCCCGGAGTATCTGATTGTCCATGGTAGCACCGATGCAACATGCACCTGTTTCACCCTTTGGAAGTCTGTAAGAATTTTCAGGAGACACGGAAGGATTGGTAGTCATATAATCTCCCTCCGGCGTCAGATAGTCCACAAAAAACAGTGCCGCCTCTGCCATTACCGGCAAATACTCTCTTAAAAAGTGCTTATCCCGGGTATACAGATAGTGCGTCCATATGTGGGTACAAAGCCAGGCGGCCCCCATAGGCCAAAAGGTAGCCGGAATCCAGATATCCTGTGGTGCAGTATCCCCATGCATATCCGTATTGTGATGTGCCACAAAGCCTCTGCAGCCATACATTTCTCTGGCAATATGACGCCCACGAAGCTGCATTTTCTTCAATAGTGCAAATAAGGGCATATGACACTCCGATAAATTACAACACTCTGCCGGCCAATAGTTCATCTCCGCATTGATATTAATCGTATATTTGCTGTCCCAAGGGGGCAAAAAATCTTTGTTCCAAAGCCCCTGCAATGTAGCAGGCAGTCCACCCTCTCTGCTACATGCAATCAGCAGATAACGTCCATAATCAAAGAGCTGCTTAGTTAACAGCAGGTCACCTCCCTCAGACACTTTCTGCAGACGCTCATCTGTAGGAAGCTGTACCGTTTCCTCTATGCGGTTATCCTGTGTTTCCTCCTTTAATTCAAGCACTGTCCGCCTAAACAGACTCTGATAGTCCGCAATATGCTCCTGCTGCAATTGCTCATAATCCTTTTTCAGGGCTTCACTCAGGCAGGCTAACTGCTTTTCCAGCAAAAACTGTTGCAGAGCCTGCTGATACAGGTATTCCTGCTGCTCAAAAGCATTCCACGACTCCTGCGCTTTTGCTAAGTGATGCTTTTTGAAATATTCCTTTACATATGCTTCCTTTTCTTTCGAATCATACTGATATGTGGTATCTCCACGCAGATATAAATAAGCTACGTCCGCTCCTTCCACAATGAGGCTTTCCCCCACAGCCCGCACACAGCCGCCCACGCTACGTGCCGTCAAAAGTATCTGAAACTCTGCGCCGCCCCTGCCCAGATTACCGTGCAGGCGAATGGTATCGTCACCAATTCTGCCCACACCATCCAAATATCTGCCACGGTCCAAACGGGTCGTAAAATTAATTTTGCCAGGTCCTTCCGTCCACAATTTCATCACTACACAGTCTGCCGGCTTAGAAGCCATTATCTCTCTGTGACAAATCGTTTCTCCATCAGAAAAAGACACTGTTGCCAGTGCCCTATCCAAATCAAGAGCCCTCTCGTAGCTCTCCGCCCGGTCTATTCCATCAAAATAAATATACAAATCGCCCAAAGTCTGATAGGGGTGCATGCTGTTAGGACAGCCTGCCATTGCCACACTCATCAGTTCTTCTGCACGGTGCACCTGTCCTTCCCGCAGCAAACGGCGGATTTGGGGCAGATTACTTTTCATATCCGGATTCAAACGATTCATCAGACCGCCGTACCACATGCTTTCTTCGTTTAGCTGTATTCTTTCGTTGGAAATATCACCAAATATCATGGCGCCCATTCTACCATTGCCGATAGGAAGTGCTTCCTCCCACTCCTTTGCAGGCTGCCGATACCAAAGTCTGTTCATATGAACCTCCTTTTTTCCTTCAATATACTGCATTCCTTGTAACGTATATACTTCCTTCACAGACACGCTTTCGCTCCCTGAAAAAGCGTTACGTTACTAGATTCGTAAAAACCTCACCAAGTAACAACGTTTTTCAAGGGTCCGGAATGAAAGTATATATGCCGCAAGGAAAGCTGTTTTGAGACTCCTGCTATACAAGACGCTCTATATAAACATCCTTTATATCTTTAACATAGTACGTATGGCAGGTTCCAGGTGAGCATTCCAGAAAGTAAAGTCATGGCCGCCGTCACCCTCGACGTAGGTGTGCGCCACACCTTGTTCAGTCAGGAAGCGTGCAAATGCTCTGCTTTCTTCAATCATAAAGTCTGAGGTGCCGCATGCCAGATAAATGATTGGCATAGAAATTTCCTTTGCTACCATTTGCCTTACAAGCACTCTGGGGTCATTGGGACTATTCAATAATTCATTGCCTAATCCAAACATCAAATCATAGTATTCCTGATTAGCAATACCATGAGCTTTCGCTGCATCTCCACTTGCTACCAAATCCATGATCAGTGCAGAGGACATCCCAAAAAATCCACCGAAATTCTCATGAAACAGCAGTCCTGTATGAATGGCGCCGAAGCCTCCCATGGAGCTGCCACCGATAAAGGTATCCTCCTTTTTATCAGAAAGTCCGAAATAACCACGGGCATGCTGCAATATTTCCTGCCCCACGTAAGTACCATACTGTCTGCCGGTAGCCTTACCATCCAGATAGAAGCTGTTTTCGCCATTGGGCAGAATCACACACAGGTTGTATTTTTCTGCCAATTCCTCTATATTGGTTTTTTCCAGGTAATCCGTTCCCATCTCACAATAACCGTGTAACAACTCCAGCGTCTTCAAACCACCCTGTCTTCCTTCGCCGCCCTCTTCTGCCGGCAAATATACCTTGGGCAACGCCGCCTGATATTCCACCCGTCTGCGTAAACAATCTGAAAAAAAATCCACTCTTTTAACTGCCATCTCATACCTCCAAATATTCTGTATTTTATATATGCGCATACACACCATCTCCTTGGCATGACATGCGCATATCTGCTAATCTGTTATTTTATATGCAAAGTCCGAAAATACACCTTTGCCGCCGGTCTGCTTTGTAGAATACACAAAAAGTCCCACTCTGCAACCGGTAAAATGATCCAGCCTAAATGCCAGCTTGTGGGTGTCTCCAAGCTTCACCCATGTATCACCTGATTGATAATAGAAGGTAGCTTCATCCCGCATATAGGTAAAGTCTGTTTTTACCATCAGGCGCGCGCTGCTTATCTGTTGTCCCAGATATATGCTCTCCCGCTCTTTGCCGATATAGCTAATTTTTTCTGCTGCCTGCAGGGTATTGTCTGCTACTTCCACACTCTGCATCACCAGATAGTATCCATCCTCTTTTCTGGTCAGTGCAATCATACCATAGCAGCCCTGCAACGCACAGATACCTGCATAGTCCCCTACATTTAACAGGGCACCATCCACATTCACTGCATAATCACCACCGGGATAAATCATGCGCTGGGTAATGGTGTTCCGGGCCTGTGTCAGATTCGTACACAGTTTACCCGTACACACACTCCAAGTTCCCTCATTGGTATCAAGCTTAGTCAATGCAAGCTCCGGCTCATGATTAAACTGCCAGCAGCTCTTTAATCCAAAGCTTCCGAACAACCGCTTTGCTTCTATTACATCACTTACAGCCAGACATTCCTCGTGGGACATTTTAAAATCATCCCCTGCAACCAGTGGTTGATAGGGATAACCCGGTACAGAATCCGTCGTATCAAACGTCTCCGGCACCTTACCATCCCCCCCGAATACGGGATAATCATTTTCAAAATGAACCGGTAACAATATAGGCATACGTCCTACCGCACCGCTATCCTGGAACAAAACGGCGAACCAGCCACCGTCCGGTGTATCCACGATTCCTCCCTGGGCCACCCCCTGACCACAGTAACCTCTGTCGTCATTCAGCACATCGCCGCCCTTAAATTCCCCATCAAGGGAGTCTGCCACAAAACAGGCTTCCACTCTCATCCATCTGTCTCGCAAGGAATGAATGAAGAAAAGGTAATATTTTCCGTTTATTTTATAGAAATGAGTTCCTTCATATCCAAGGCCCGGGTGTCCCTCATCCACAACTGCAATCCGGTGGAACCCCTCCGGCGAAGGTCCTGATAAATCAGGTTTCAGTTCCTGAATATGTATTTCTTTATTTCCATAGGCAAGATACACTCTGTCATCGTCATCAAAAAGCAGTGAACAGTCATGGTAAAATCCCTCAATAGTGCTCTTAACCCAAGGTCCCTGTATATCCCGGCTCCTGTACAGATAAGTAGTGCGGGTATCGTTTGCCACAAATACCACATAAAAGGTGTCCTTATGATAACGCAGAGACGCTGCCCACATACCTTTGCCGTAAATATGTTGTTCCCCCTCCAGACATTGGCCGGGTGTACTGTCCAGTCGGTCATATACATAGGTCACATGCTCCCAGTTTTTCAAATCGTAGGAGCGCAAAATATCACAACCGGGCATGAAATGCATAGTTGTACTGACCATATAATAGGTGTCTTCCACCCTAATCACATCCGGATCCGGATAATCCAGCCTCGTCAATGGATTTATATCACTTGAAACTTTCATCTTTGCCCCCTAATCCTATCGTTCAAAAAGACCGCCCGCATACCTTTATGGTATGGCAGGCGGTCATATTGTCTGCACCTATACCGCCCACGCGGCATATTTTATTTTACATAACCAAATCCCAGAATGGTAAAGAGCTTATCCTCATCACCTTCCTGCATACGTACCTCTACATGGTACTGCTTGCATTCTCTGCCTCTAAAGCAAATTAAAGGATTACAGTGATTCCAGCCATTTAAACGGGGATCCACAGTGAGAACCTTCTCTCCATCCACCCATACTTCAGCCTTACCAAATGCTGCAGAATGAGAGTCTTTATTCACCATAATCAATGCACTACAGGTAATATCCATGCTGAAGGGCACAAAAGAAGCTCCTTCGCCTCCTGCATAATGCCAGTTGTCCGGGAATTCAGGTGTAGCAGTCAGATCCATATCCTGCTCCACACATTGTAATTCTTTATCCACACCGGTAAAACTACCCGGATTAATCACTGCAACATCTGCATTTGTTTTTCTGTCCAGTCTCTGTATATTCTGGAATTCACCACCAATAGCAGCTGCAAGGGTATTCACATCCGGCATATCCTCATCCATGGGCGCCGCATCCACCATCTGCATCAGACGAATGATACCGTCTGCCATAATGGTATGACCGGTATTGGTAGGATGGAACACATCGTAGAAATACTGGTTCTTACTTACTACCTTACCTGCTCCGGGCTTTTTGTAGAACTGCTCAGTCACTGTATTTTTGGCACTAACCATAGGCAGATTATATGCTACACCTACAGGTGCAAGTCTGTCCTGCAGATTGTAATCATCTGCAAATACCGCAAACTCCAGTATTACTGCCGGCTTATTCTCTGCTGCCAGAATCTTACGTACCAGAGAATCATAGCATTCACCACCAGTTTCATCGCCGGCATCATTTACGGCAAACTCCACTACTACGATATCGGGAGTTACACTGCCGTCACGCAGAACATCTTTTTCATATCGAATCATGCCCAGTTCAGAAGGGGTACCGCCTACACCGGCTTTGATATAGTGTATATTTTCATCCAAGCCCTTGCCTGCAATATCACATAATCCCTTAAAAGCCTTATATGTATAACACTCTGTATTAATAGGAATCGCTCCTGCACCCTGGGTAATGGAACCACCGATAAATGCAATGGTCACATCCTCACCGGCCTTAGCTTTATTGATTGCTTTTTTCAATCTGGTATTATTACCTACCTGCACTACTGCCTGGTCTATCAGCTTCTGATATTCCTCGGATGCGAAGTCCACAGGATTCTCATCCTCTACCTCCGGTGCATCGAAACCATCATGGAGATAAAATTTTACTGACACACTGGCATACATCCCTGCCTTAGGAAATTCAAAACGAATCTGTCCCGGGATATTATCATCTTCAGACCAATCCCATGACTCCAGGTCCATTACCATTTCCATGCCGTCTGCTTTTACCGGCATGATAAGGTTCGTTCCGCTTGCATACGGATCCGTCTTGCCATACATCTGGAATGCAAAGTTCACCATTTCCTCATGTTCATCCATCTCTACGGTCACACCGATGCTATGTACCAGCTTACGGAAACCGGATACGCTCTTCAGCATATCCAGCATGTTCTCATCCGTGATATTACCAACCAGCTTCGCTGCAGTTATCAATCGGCCGCCGTCCATATACAGGAACTGTTTGCCACTGCCGTCAGGCTGTGGTGAGCCTGCAACAGATTTATCTCTCATAATATAAAACCCTTTACGTTTCATCGTCGGGTCCTTGGGTGCTACTACTCCGGGCATACCATGTCCTCCTACAAAGTTACTCTCTATATATTATACCTTGTTGTTTATAACAAAACGATATTACTATTATACTACCTGTAACTCTATATTTCCATGTTTTTTATTGCTTAAAACCCGTCCTTTATTGCTCAAATTGCCAATCCAGCACTTCGAAGCCATCACCTTTTACCGCAATAAAATATAAATTATGTACACCGCTTACCTCTGCAAGCAAATCAGCTGTATATGCCACAAAATCATCATCCATACCATGCTCCAGAGGCATGTAAGCAATCACTTCGCCAAACAGCTTATCCACACGTACCTGAATGCCACATTCTGCACCGGTCACATTCTTAATATTCATCTTTAAAGAAGCTGCGCCCTGACCGAAATCAACGCCCTGCACTTCCACAAAATCTCCGGTACTGATATTACCCAGCGCCATATTGCCAAGACCCGTCTGTTTTGCCTGTGCATCTGCACCCACACTGGCCGTACCTGCCATATTGGATACATTTACCGCACTGTTAGTTGCAAAAGCATCCACATATTTTAACTGTGTTCTGCCCTTGGAGGTCTGCTTAATCTTACCGATGGTGCCGTCTGCCTGCATGGTAAACTCATCGATATGGGTGCTTCTGTAACCCTTTTCAATATCCATCTCTTTTTCCATGCTTCTTGCATGATAAGTAATGTACCACTTATCTTTAAACCGAAATACACAGTGATGATTATTACCATATAAGCCAAAGTATTTGCCCGGATTCTCTAAAATGGTTTCTTTCAAAGTGAAGGGTCCCATGGGACTGTCACTTTCCATGCTGACGATTTCTGCATTCACAAAACCGTATTTTGCAGTACCTGCTGCATCTACCTGCCAGTTGCTGCAGTAGGTGTAATAATACTTATTACCTGCCTTATGCATACCGGAATCCTCAAAAATGTAGGGAGCATCGATTACCTTTGCTTCTCCTACTACACTAATCATGTCATCGCCCAGCTGAATCACACGGCCGGTACCGGGATTCTCAATCTTATCCTGGGGCACACCGCCGCCAAAATAAAGATACCCCTTGCCGTCATCATCTACCAATACTGCCGGGTCGAACAGCCATAAAACATTTGCACAATTAGGAACCTGTCTGGTAATCAGCCCCTTACCGATAGGATCTGTCCAGGGACCGGTAGGACTGTCTGCAGTCAACACACCGATACCGTTACCACTGTCTGCAAAGTATAAGAAAAACTTGGGTTTGCCGTCAATCATCTTCCATGCAGCAGCAGGTGCCCATGAATTTCTCGCCCACTTGGCCGCGCCGTTACTTCCTGCCACCTGAATCGCACCATGGTCTGTAAAATTCACCATATCATCCGTAGATACTACATTGATGCTCTGAATCTTACTATAGCTGTTTTCTGCAATATTTCCTTCCGCATCATACTCAAAAGCATCCGCTGTCATAAAGAAATAAACCCTGTCCTCATATACCATAGCGTAAGGATCTGCGCCAAAACGCTGGGTCATAATAGGGTTGGTATTCCCCGGTGCCTTATAAAATTGTGTTGTCTTAATCTGCTTTGTATACTCTTCCATCCATTCTTCCTCCTGATTTGTACCGGAATTCTCTGTGTTCTGTGATACATCCGACTGCTCACCATCGTCTTGAGAAGCCTGCGAAGTATTCTGCCCCTCTTGTACAGTGCCGCTGCCACTCACTTGAGACTGCCCTGCCTCCGTAGCATCAGCGCCTGCATTTCCGCAAGCTGTAAGCAGTAAAACCATTGCCAAAACACAACTTCCATGGCTTAAAAATTTTTTTCGAAAACCCATAAAAAAACACCATACCTTTCTGTTATCACGTTGTTTACAGGTTCTGTATTCTATATTTTTATTTTAAACCCATATTACAGGAGGATGCTCATTATGCCTTGTGAATTAATACCCAAATCTTGCTATTTCACTTTCAGACAACGGATTGCATTCAATACCGCAATCACCATGACACCTACATCCGCAAAAATTGCCATCCACATATTTGCAATACCCATAGCGCCCAGTATCAGACAGATTCCCTTAATACCCAAGGCCAGGACAATATTCTGATATACGATCCTCAGGCACTTGCGGGATATTTTCATGGCAAGTGCTATTTTGGCCGGATTATCATCCATAAGGACGATATCCGCCGCTTCGATGGCTGCGTCAGAGCCCATGGCACCCATGGCGATACCGATGTCTGCTCTGGAAAGAACGGGCGCATCATTGATGCCGTCACCTACAAAGGCCAACTTTTCCTTGGGACTTTTCTCTTCCAGCAAACGTTCCACCTGCTCCACCTTGTCAGCCGGTAAAAGTTCACTCTTAATCTCATCCACACCCAGTAGGGCACCGATTCTCTCTGCCACCTGCCTGTTATCACCGGTAAGCATTACCGTTTTTTTGATGCCTGCTGCCTTCAATGCTTTTATCGCTTCCGCAGAAGTCTCTTTCAACTCATCTGCTATCAAAATATAGCCCAAGTAACGACTGTCTGCCGCCACATGTACGACAGTTCCCGTCTCCTGCAGATTTTCATCACATACAATCTGCTCTTTCTCCATCAGCTTCCTATTGCCTGCACACACACATCTGCCGTCCACAAATGCTTTGATGCCATGGCCACTGACCTCCTCCACGTCACTTACACGGGTCCTGTCAGGCTCCTGACCATAGGCCTCCTGCAGGCTTCTGCTGATGGGATGATTGGAATAACTCTCCGCATATACCGCAATTTCCAATAATTCCTGCTCAGACACACCTTCTGCAGCACATATATTCGTTACACGAAATACTCCCTTCGTTAAAGTACCCGTTTTATCAAACACCATATATTTGGTCTTGGACAACGCCTCCAAAAAGTTGGATCCCTTAACCAAAATACCCTGGGCTGAAGCGCCACCGATACCGCCGAAAAAACTAAGGGGTATGGAAATTACAAGGGCGCAGGGGCAACTGATTACCAAAAAGGTCAAGGCCCTGGTCACCCACACACCCCACCGGGGCTCTGCACTCATCAACAAACTTATCACAGGCGGAAGCAGAGCCAGCGCCAAAGCTGCCATACACACCGCCGGCGTATAATACTTTGCAAATCTGCTGATAAAATTCTCGGTACGGGACTTTCGCATGCCGGAATTCTCTACCAGTTCCAGTATTTTTGCCACCGTGGATTCTCCGAATGCCTTGGAAGTACGTATTTTCAGCACACCGGACTGATTCACACAGCCGCTGATAACCATATCTCCCACGCTTACATCCCGAGGCACGCTTTCTCCCGTAAGTGCACTGGTATTTAAGCTTGCATTGCCTTCCACTACCTCACCATCGATGGGAATACGCTCTCCGGGGCTGACTACGATAATACTCCCCTCAGTCACTTCTTCAGGATCCACCTGTACCAGATGACCGTTCTCATCCTCAATATTGGCATAATCCGGACGAATGTCCATAAGCGCCGCAATATTACGTCTGCTCTTACCCACTGCAACTGACTGGAACAGTTCGCCTATCTGATAAAAGAGCATAACCGCTACACCTTCTTTATAATCACAAAGGCAAATTGCACCCACTGTGGCTATAGCCATCAGAAAGTTCTCATCAAAAATTTCTCCATGTATAATGCCCAGCACTGCCTTACGCAAAATATCATAACCGATAATCAGATAGGGAATCATAAACAATATAAATTTTACTGCCCCTTCTGCCGGAAGCAGTGAAAATACCACCATGAGCACTGCTGCTATAATAATTCTATACAAAACCTTCTTTTGTTTCCTTGTCATCTCAACACCACCTTACGAAATAATTTTGTGCGGACAATTTTCAAATCATCCGCACTTTGTATTAATCCAGATATATTTCACAATCAGACTCCACCTTCTTGCAGGCCTTTACAACCTGTTTCATAACTGCCGCCATATCGGCACCCTCCGCAAACTCTACACACATCTTCTGGGTCATAAAGTTAACGCCTGCCGCCAGTACACCCTCTACCTTCCCGGCAGCTTCCTCCATTTTCAACGCACAATTTGCACAATCCACTTCAATCTTATATGTTTTCTTCATAAATCCACCTTTCCGGCCTATGCCTTTACACATTATATTATGTACAATATATGAATTTTACCTCATATGAACGACTGTTCATATGTTTATATTACCACATATTATTCTATTGTCAAGTATTATGTTGCATTTTTTCATTTCCACAATCAATTGAGGTGTCAAAAGGTAATTCTTGAATTATATCAAGGCAAAATTCACGAAAAATGTAATAAGCAAACACTGGGACTGCGTTTACATTTCTTGCGAATTTTGCCTTGGTATAATGAAAAACCACCTTTTGACACCCTAAGCTTGTAAATTAAAAAACTGCAGAGGTTATTCCCCTGCAGTCACTTCACGGTAATCTTCCGTACTTGTCTTTATTAAATTGCTGCGTATATCAATGACCGGTCCGCCGGTTCCCATAATATAGTCCCTGGTAATGGTGACCTTGCCGATATTATCATCCTTGGGGATTTCATACATGATATCCAGCATAAACTCCTCGATAATGGATCGCAGGGCTCGGGCACCGGTATCGCGTTCCATAGCCTTTTCCGCAATGGCCTCCAGTGCATCACCCGAAAACTCCAGACACACCTCATCCAGCTCCAGAAGCTTCCGATACTGCTTCAAAATAGCGTTCTTCGGCTCACTCAGTATCTTAACCATCATTTCTTTGTTCAAGCCTTCCAGCGTATATACAACAGGCAGTCGACCCAAAAACTCGGGAATCATACCAAATTTACGAAGGTCCTCGGTAGTTACCTTGGACAGGATGGTCTTATCCTTATCATACTTATCCTTCAGCTCCGCATTGAAGCCAATGGACGCATTTTTACGCAGACGCTCCTTGATGATTTCTTCCAAATCAGGGAACGCACCACCACAGATAAATAGAATATTTCTGGTGTTAACAGTTGCCAGAGGCACCATGGCATTCTTACTGTTTGCACCCACGGGCACCTCTACCTCTGCACCTTCCAGAAGTCTCAGCATGCCCTGCTGCACACTTTCACCGCTTACATCTCTGGAATTGGTATTTTTCTTCTTTGCAATCTTATCTATCTCATCAATAAAGATAATACCCCGTTCCGCTTTTTCCACATCATTGTCTGCTGCCGCCAACAACTTGGATACCACGCTTTCGATATCATCACCAATATAGCCGGCTTCTGTCAGGGATGTTGCATCTGCAATTGCCAAGGGTACATCCAGAAGACGTGCCAGGGTCTTAACCAGGTACGTCTTACCGCAACCGGTAGGACCTATCATCAGCATATTGGACTTCTCAATTTCGATTTCATCCATGGTACCTGTTGCAACACGCTTATAATGATTGTACACTGCTACGGAAATCACTTTTTTCGCATGTTCCTGGCCTACCACGTACTCATCCAGACTTGCTTTTATCTTATGTGGTGCCGGAATATCCTTGATATTCAGCACAGGCTCTGTCTTTTCTTTCTTTTTCGCCTTTTTCAGTTTCTGCTTATTAGGGATACCGCCACTCCCCTGCAAATCCGCCATATTGATAAAACTGATATTGGGAAAGCCACCCATCTTAGTCATCTGGTCCAGCTCGCTTTGCAGATTGGGATTATTCAGCATTCCCTGATAATCAAACCGGCTCACCGTCTCCATGGTCTTGTGCATACAATCGTTACATACACATATATGATTAGGGAGCTTGAACATCTTGCCGGCTTTACTTTCCGGTCTGCGGCAAACAAAGCACACATCCTCATAAGCATCATCTGCGTCCTGCTTATTTACCTGCTCCTCTTTCTCTTTGACTTTTTCTTCAGAGCCGGACTCTACATTTTCCTGCTCCATCTCTTGTTTATCATCATAAAATTCTGACATCGTATTCTCCATTCCTGCAGATTCTTTCTGCTTACTTATTATATCCAATCAGTCTCGCATAAACAAGTTAACTTTTCCTAAACAAACAGTAAAATAATGAGAATACAATGGGAGAACCCCGGCTCATCACCGGGGTCCTCTACTGGGGAAGTATCTATGATAGGAAAAGTAATCAAATTTAGTTGGGACGTTTGCCTAAAGTTACATTCAGCATCACCGACTCATAGCTGCCGTTTTGCAAACGCATGACTTCAACCTCTACAGTTTCACCTGCTCCATAATACTGCAACGCCTCCTCTAAATCGGTAGCATCGTTAATACCCAAGCCATCAAAGCCTACAATGATATCTCCCATCATCATGCCGGCCTTTTCTGCAGGTGTATCCTCTTCTACGCTCAAAACATAAACACCCATGGGCCAATTATATGCCTGGGACATGGAAGCAGTCACTGCCTGCATCCGAATTCCCATGTAACCCATATCTTCCACTGCCACTTTATGACGCACTTCTCTGGTGATCAAATCCGCAATAATAGGATTTGCTGCATTAATGGGAATGGCATAACCCATACCCTCGATAACAGTGCCGCCAATCTTGCTGGAATTAATACCGATAACCTCACCTTTCTCATTCAAAAGTGCACCACCGGAATTACCGGGATTGATAGCCGCATCCGTCTGGATAAAGGTCCCTGTAATACCATCCTCACCTGTAATCTCTCTTTCCAAAGCACTTACAATACCACGGGTAACAGACTGACCATAGCCAAGTGCATTACCTATGGCAACTACCGGCTCTCCCAGTTTCAATTCCTCACTGTTACCCATTGTTGCTATGGTAATCGCCGCCTTGGTCTCCTCACTTAATTCGCTAAGGGGAATAGAAATAACCGCCAAATCCATTTTCGCATTCAATCCCTTAATCTGTGCTTCCACAGTGGTTCCATCCACAAAGGTAACCTCAAGACCTACTGTATCCTCTACCACGTGATTATTGGTGGCAATCAAAAGCTCCGTATCACTTTCTGCCACAATAATGCCCGAACCGCTATAGGGAACTTCTTGTGTATAAGTTTGACCAAAGAAACCGGAAGTTCTTTCTATCGTATTATTTACAATGATAACCATTGCCGGCATTACTTCTTCCACCATACCGGTAATATCATCCGTATGAATCAAACCGGCTACGTTACTCTGGGTATTGCTCAGCTTGATATCTCCACTGGTGGACACATTAAATTCAGGAAGCTTTATACTGTTTTCCTGTTCCGTTCCTTCCGGTACATATTCAATCTGATCTTCTTCAAAATGGGTATCCCAAATATACGTTACACCACAAAAGCTGACACCCGCAACCACACCAAAAAGCAAACCTGATAATACCAGTGTACCTATCTTTTTACCGATGCCGTGTTTTTTCTTTTCTTTTTTCTTCTTCGGCACTACCGGTTCTGCTGTACATCCGGTCTGATAGGTTTCATAATTTTCTGTATGGTCAACATAATTTTCATTTTCGTACATATCACTCACTGTTCCTTTCTAATCCGTCCATGCATTCAAGTTCACGACTGCCGTGACAATTTTCATATCACTATGGGCCTAGTATAAGCGTTAAATGTGACAAAATTGTGATAAAAACATAAATTAGGTGTAAAAATCACTCCACGGTTACGGATTTTGCCAGATTTCTGGGCTTATCCACATCACAGCCTCTGCCTACTGCAATGTAATATGCAAACAACTGTAAAGGAATAATTGCCAATGAATTGGTAAAATATTTATTGGTTTCAGGGATGTACAGCACATAATCCGCTGCCTTTTCAATGGCCTTGTTACCCTCATTGGTAACCGCAAGGACAAATGCCCCCCTGGCTTTTACTTCTACAATGTTACTGATTGTTTTTTGGAACAGCGCCTCCTGAGTAGATACCGCCGCTACCAAAGTACCTTCTTCAATCAGCGAAATCGTACCATGCTTTAATTCACCTGCGGCATATGCCTCAGAATGTATATAAGAGATCTCCTTCAGCTTCAGAGAACCTTCCAAAGAAATCGCATAGTCCACACCTCTTCCAATAAAAAACACGTCCTTGGCACCCAGATAACGGTTCGCAAAGCGCTGTATCTTACTCTTCTGCGCAAGCATCATCTCTATCTGATCAGGAAGTGCACGCAAATCCCTCAGCAGCCAATCATGTTCCTCCTGCGTAATGGTACCACGCGTCTTTGCCAGTTTCATCGCCAGCATATAAAGTGCTACCAGCTGTGCACTGTATGCTTTGGTGGTCGCAACCGCAATCTCAGGACCTGCCCAAGTATACAGGCATGCATCTGCCTCACGGGCAATGGAGCTTCCTACTACATTTACGATACCAAGCACTTTGTAACCCTTTTTCTTGGAATCACGGAGCGCGGCCAATGTATCCGCAGTCTCACCGGACTGACTGATAACAATTACCACAGAGCCCTCCTCCAAAATAGGGTCGCAATATCTGAACTCACTGGCCACATTTACTTCCACCGGAATGCGTGCCATGCCTTCTATTACATATTTTCCGGTTACTCCCGCATGATATGCAGAACCGCAGGCCACAATATGAATCTTCTTAATGGTCGCCAGTTCTTCATCTCTCATCTTCAACTCGTCTATAACGATTTCTCCATTTTTAATACGGGGAGAAATGGTGTCCGTCACGGTCCTTGGCTGTTCGTACATTTCCTTCAGCATGAAATGCTCATAGCCACCCTTTTCTGCCGCATCGGCATCCCAATCAATCTGTACACTGTCCTTTTCTATCTCTTCCTGATCCACAGTATAAAACTGCAGTGTATCCCCTTTTAGCACTGCAATTTCCTGATTATCCATATAATAAACAGTTCTGGTATATTTCAAAATAGCAGGCACATCGGAAGCGATAAAGCAGCCGTCATCATTACGGCCAACGATAAGGGGACTGTCTTTTCTGGCAGCATACACTACATCGGGCTGATCGGCAAACACAATACCCAGTGCATAGGAACCCTCCACTCTGTGAAGCACCTTTGCAATAGCCTCCATAGGATTGCCATTGTAATAATAGTCCAGCAACTGTACCAGCACCTCTGTATCCGTCTCGGACACAAAGTCATATCCCCTGCTGATCAGTTTGTTTTTTAAGGTAATATAATTTTCGATAATACCGTTATGCACCACTGCGATGGATCTCTGCTCATTAAAATGAGGGTGTGCATTATTGTCGCTGGGTGCACCATGGGTTGCCCATCTGGTATGGCCGATACCACTGGTTCCCTGCATGGTCTCACCGCCCCGTGTCAGGTTCTCAAGCACACTCAAACGTCCCGCAGACTTTTGTATATTAATCTTTTCTCCGTCGAAAATCGCCATACCTGCAGAATCATAACCTCTGTACTCCAGCTTGGACAAACCATCCAAAATAATAGGCGCAGCCTGCTTATTGCCAATGTATCCCACAATTCCACACATATTGATTACCAACCTTTCAGCTTACTTTTTCTTCCAATATTCCCGGTTTGTGGTTATTTTCAGAACCAACCAATGCGGCAAAAGCCGGTAATGCTTTCCCATCAGATATCCTGCGTACTTAAATCCACACTGCAAATAAAAGTGCATTAATTGCAAGTATGCTTTCTTTTGTTTCAAATACTCTGTTGCCTTTTTAACCAGTTTTTTGCCCTCGGCTTCAGACTTCACATTCTGAAATACCTCCGGACAATCTGCCTGGGATACACCCAGATCAAAGTTCCTTCGCAGTTGCTGCATACAGGTATAATTATGGGCATGAATCACTGTTGCCTGTGCCTCGTATGCAATCTGCCACCCTGCCTTCACTGCTTTGGCTGCATAAATCATATCCTCATTGAAAATGGTATTCCTGATAAATCCGCCCAGTTCATCGTAGATTTCTCTACGATAGGCAGCACACACATTGGAACAAAAATAGGTTTTAATCCCCAGTTCTTCAAAATCCTGCATTCCCTTTATCCTGGACTTCTCCGGATAATTAAACTCTCTGAATAAACGCTCAAGCGTATCACTATTTTCGCCCGGAAGTTGCCTTGCATAAGACACAACAATCTGACCGGCCAAACGACCGGTCAGATTCTTCAGCAAATTTTCATCTGTGGGCACAGCGTCCTGTGTCATCATTACAAATATATCTGCTGATGATTTCTGCACGCCCATGTGCCTGGTTTTTCCATGATCAAATTCATTTTTGGATACATGGCAGACCTTGACATTTTTATATCTGTCCCAGAAGTCCGTACCATATATCAGTTGTTCAAAATATTTTTCCTCTGTATTCATGAGGATAATATTTTCCGGAGGCAGGCTCTGTTTTTCCAACATATCCAGAAGTTCAAACACTTCCCTACCCGGTTTATATAACGGAATGATTATATCAATACTCATCCTTTTTCACTTTCTGTTTAGTCTACACCATTATTCAGATAAGGTGCTGTTTCATCTTCAATCTGTCTGCTGTATTCCCGAACACTATCAGAAACAGCATAAGCTTCATCCTCAAAGAAGAAGTGATGCAACCACTCTACATTTGCCACCAGGTCCGTAGGAACAACACTGCTTCCCTTTGCACCAATGGTATCGGTTACTCTCAGAGTCTCCTGAGGGAAACCATCCTCAGCTACGATACTGTAGTTAGCAATATTGGATAACAGTTCCATAAAGTCTTCTGTCTTGATATTGGTATAAACATCATCAATCGCTACATTAAATACATCTGTAAGAGTCGCAAGGTCTGTTTTCTTAGCCTGCTCTTCGATTGCCATAATCACTTCGCGCTGACGGGATGCACGCTTGAAATCGTTACCTGCTGTATAACGGATACGGCAGTAAGCAGTAGCCTGCAGACCATCCAATAACTGATAACCGGTCTCGGTCACTTTGTTGTAATCACAATCAAGCACCTTTGCAATACTGATCTGGTAATTGTTGATGTGCTTCAGCTCTGCCTCATCTACATCGATATATACACCGCCCAGACCATCGATAACTTCTTTTAAGCCTTTATAACCAATGGTAACAAACTCCTGAATATCCATATCCAGATTCATATTCAACATACGAATCGCCTGCTCTGCACCACCATAGGAATAAGCCGCATTACACTTACGATAGCTGCCGTTACCCAGATTCAGGAAGGTGTCACGATATACACTGACCAGCTTAATATCACCGGTATCCAGGTTGATACTTGCAATCATAATACTATCGCTTCGACTACCCTTATAAAGTTCATCATCCTCAGTTGCATCCACACCAAACAGGGCGATATTCTTGTACCCCTTCATGGTTTCGTTTTCTGCAACCTGCTGATTGATTTCCAGTTTCTCAGGTTCCAGTACGGTAACCTTGGGACCTTCTGTATTTTTGGTCATATTGGTTACCAGATAGAGCGCAATTATCATCACTACGATTACAATAATCTCAATAGCAAAAATAATTACTTTTCTTCTGTTCTTTGCTTTCTGTGCTGCTACGCTTCTTCCTGCAGTACCTTTACGGTTAGAATTTGTTGCCATAATGCCATTCTCCTTAATAAATGCTTAATACGCATTTTTGTTAATAAACCCAGTAAAAAAGGTCATAAAAATAATTTTTAAATCAAACCAGATGGTCCAATTTTCAATATAATAGATATCATACTCTATTCGCTTACGAATAGAAGTATCACCGCGCAGACCATTGACCTGCGCCCATCCCGTCAAGCCGGGACGCACCTGATGTTTCACCATGTATCTAGGTATCTCCTCGCGGAACTTTTCCACGAAATGGGGACGTTCCGGTCTCGGACCTATCAGACTCATGTCACCTTTTAAAATATTAAAGAGCTGTGGTAGCTCATCGATACTTGTTTTGCGTAAGATACGGCCGATTCCGGTTACACGGGGATCGTTTTTCACGGTCCAGGCCTTCTTTTCCTCACCCGGTTCCTGCAGTGCCATACTGCGGAATTTATACATATAAAAAGGCTTATTGTGAAGTCCTACTCGTTCCTGTTTGAACAGAACCGGCCCCGGACTACTGAGCTTAACCAAAAGTGCACACAGCAGCATGAGGGGTGATAACACAATGATGCCGCACAAAGCTCCCAAAATATCCACAACACGCTTTACCAGCATATTGCCCGTATTGGTAAGGGGCACATAGCGGATGTTAATCACCGGAAGTCCCATCAAATCCTCTGTATAAGGCTTTGTAGGTATTAAACTGTTATAATCCGGTATGAATTTGGTGTGGACACCGGAGCGTTCACACACATCAACAATATGCTCCAAAAAATCATAATCTCTCAGCGATAAGGTAATAGCGATTTCATCCAGCTTATTCTCCGGCAAAATCACCTCCAGATTCCCGATGGTACCCAGCACCTTTACACCTTTATAAAGCGTACCTGCCGGAATATGGTCATCCAGAATACCGCACACTACATATCCCCACTGGGGATTATCCATAATTCGATTGACATACTCTTCCGCCGCCCTGGAATAACCTACTAACAAAATATGCTTGAGATTAAATCCTTTGCTACGGAAACCCTGCAATATTTTTCTGAGCACCAGCCTGAAAACAGAGGTCAGAAAAACATTCAGCATGAAGAAGAATGCCATTACGGAACGTGAGAAGTTAAACTCACGAACAATCATATATAAGATAATAATTAAAGCAGCCAGACCGATGCTATTTGCTTTGATAATACCGAAAATTTCAAACTTTCGGCGCACCGTACGCTTGGGGGAATAAATATTGCACTGATAATACAGAAGCATATATCCGGGAATAATATATACCAGTAATCTGATATAGTCCCTAAGGGGCAATACACCCACGCCGGGTCCGGCATTGAAAACATAAAACTTGATAATGTACGCCAGTATAAGCGAAACAGCAATGATACATGCATCAATCAGAACCATTACTCTGTTAAACACTTTCTGGTTATCTTTTATCATAAGCACCACCCAGTAGCTATTTTACAATAATGTTATAAAAGAAACAACTTAAGAATTTCTGAAGATACCTACAAAAATCCTGATTATTTCTTTGTTAAAAAACGTACAGTATTCACATACAACAATAGTTGAATATATAAATAGTTCTTCAGATGTTTTAATTGCAGATTCACCTTATGTGCTCTGCCTTCTTTGGAAAAACATCGTTTCAGGCCTGTAAACAGTCCCTTGATATATATTTTGCCCATTCCTTTTATGCTGAAAAATAAAAATTTTACCAAAAATCCAAGCAGCAGGAACGGCAGATTCCAAATCCATTGTAACAGAGGCATATTTTTGCCGATAACATATACGGAATTTGCCGATGCCTTCTCGGTCTTCCATTCGTTATAGCGTGAACCGGTGGACGCACTGCCGTAATGCACCACCTGTGCTCCGGGTTCATAGAGATTCTGATACCCGTGTATCAAGGCGCGATAACCGATATCCAAGTCCTCGAAATACGCAAAATGCAATTCATCAAAATAGCCGATTTGTTCAAAAACACTTCGTCTGTATATGGCTGCTCCTGCGCATGCCGAAAAAACCTTGCAGGGCGTGACATACTTCTGTGCAGGCTTTCCCTTACCCCGGGAATATGCCCAGCCCAGTACGCAGTAATTGTCTCCGGCACCATCCAGAAGTTCTTCTTTGTCCCACATACGCATGGACGCCCCAACGGAAAACACCATGGACTTATCCTGAATTGCTTCATACAATTCTTTCAAAAAATGCTTATGACACTTTGTATCATTATTCAGTAGCACCACATATGGTGCATCACTCTCTTTAATGCCCAGGTTCACGGCATGACAAAAGCCGGTGTTGTCCGAAAGGCAAATCACGCGAACTTCAGGAAACTGCTCCTGCATGTATTCCACACTACCGTCCCCGGAGCCATTGTCCACCACCAGCACTTCATACTCGGGCGCCCCCTCCTGCACGCGCAGGGAGGCCAGGCACTCCTCCAGATATTTTATTCCGTTATAATTTGGTATCACAACCGTAATTTCAATCATATATTCTCTCATTCTACTGCATCAGCGACTAAAACAACAGGAACTTTGCATCAACGTTCATTTATTCGCAGCTCCACAACCGGGTTCCACAATACTATGAATCCCGCCTCATGAATAGCCTGCGCCAGCCTAAGGGATACCGCCCGATAATCTGTCCCTGCAGGTAATGTGTCAGCGTCAAATATGGCAAGTTTCCCCTTCCCTTTTACCTGAATGGTTTTGGTTTGGTAAGGAATGCCCAGTGTTTTTTCAAACAGATCATATAACTCCGGACGCAGCATCAGACAACGCACGTCCACTGCCCATGCATCCTGTGTCAATACCGCTCTGTGCATATAGCCGCTGTAATGCTCTGACAGTCCCTCATAGAAGAGCTTTCCGTCCCTGTCATAGCGGCCGCCTGCAATACTGCCCTTATACAGTATCTTGCCGCCCATAGCGCCCACATCCCTGCGGGACTGCCAAAATGTATCCATGTAATAGTGCACTATATAAAAACCCATATGCTCCGTGTGAGCTACCATCGCACGATATCTTTTCGTATCAGCGAATTCCTGTAAGGCTCTCTTACCGGCTTCGTATGCGTAAAGCTTACTCTGTGGATTCACTGCCGTGGATGCCTCATGGCAACGCCAGTGATAGAGTATTTTGGGTATATGTGCAATATAGGCTCCTGCATCTGCCGACACATTTCCCACACTCATGCCTTCCGGCAGGTCATCATCGCAAAACAGTCTACCTACCCCGCGAAGCACCAAATCATAATCCTGGGCACCATCGAACTCTTTACGAAAACCCAGTGCCTGTATCAACTCACTTTTCATTACCAGAAAATGACAGATAAAATTATTACTAAGGAGCAAATCAAAATTAAAATCCTCCTTAAAATGGGGCTCGTAATAAGCCGTCCTGTCACTGTTACATTTATCTTCATCGCTATAGAGCATCTGCAAAGATACTCCTGCGTCATTTGCTTTTTTTATACAAGCTGCCATCTCATACAACGCATCCGGTGTCAACACATCATCATGGTCCAGAAGCCCGATATAATCACCGGAAGCATATTTCAATGCCCGGTTTGTATTGCCGGAAATACCTTCATTCCCCGGAAGTTTCACATAGCGGACACGCTCATCCCCGCCATGCTCCTGCAGCCATTTCTGTACGCTTTCCTCCACCCTGTTATCCTCTGTGGCATCTGCCAATATGAGCTCCCACTTAGGATAGCTTTGAAAGCGAAGGGAATCCAGCAAATCCCACAAAAAGCTTTCCCCCGTCCTGTACGCAGGCACAACAATACTGAAGCGGGTGGACATTTGCTCCGCTTCCTCGGACTGTTTTGCCAACTCTTCCTCTGTAACAGGCACATAGGTATAATCCGCGTAAGCCGGCATGGACACCCGCTCCCGCAAGGTGTACCAGGTCTTTCGCAGTCCGTTTCTTTTCAAATAGTAGAATGTTTTCTTTATGTTTGCCAAATCAAGCATACCCATACAGTCTTCCTCTGTCGCCGTCACTGCTTTTGTGTTTCCATAGAACAAGCCGCAGCAACGTACTCAAATACACACAAGCAGCAAACCACCAAAATGGCAGTTTGCTGCACCTGTTTCTTTTTATTCAAATCATTTCAATGATTCCGGCATCTGCAACCGTACAATCATCCTGCAAATCCATTTTTACCTCTTACAGTACTGCTTTCAAATCCTCTGTCAGCTGTGCAACCTTCGCCTCAGCATCTGCGATACTGTCGCCCTTCACACCCATATAGAACTTAATCTTGGGCTCCGTACCGGAAGGACGTGCACAACACCAGCAGTTATCCGGCAATTCAAAATACAAAACATTGGACTTAGGCAGACCTGTAGTCGTCTCTGCTCCGGTTTCCATATCGATAACGCGGTCTGTCTGGTAATCTCTGAATTTCAGAACCTTCCATGCACCGAATGCCTTGGGAGGATTCTCACGCAGCTTGTTCATAATTTCTGCAATCTGTCTGGAACCGTCGATACCCTTTAAGGTAATGGTATACTGTGTCTCCTTGAAATAGCCGTACTTTTCGTACAGATCAAGCATCATATCCCACAGAGTCTTGCCCTGTTTCTTGCAGAATGCAGCCACTTCACAAAGGCTCATAACTGCTACGATTGCATCCTTATCTCTTGCATGTGTACCTACCAGACAGCCATAGCTCTCTTCCAGACCGAATACATAATTATTGCTGCCGGTTTCTTCAAACCACTTAATCTGCTCACCGATAAACTTAAAGCCTGTCAATACCTCGATCAGCTTCACACCATAACTCTCGCTGATGGGGAAGGTCATATTGGTGGTAACGATGGTAGTTACCATTGCAGGATTCTCCGGCATGGTACCTGTAGCAGCCTTTTCTCTTAAAACGTACTCTGCAATCAGCATACCGGACATATTACCGGTAAAAGGAACATATTCTCCCGTAGTTCTGTCCTTTGCATATACGCCCAGACGGTCTGCATCGGGATCGGTAGCCAGTACGATATCCGCATCCTTTTCTTTTGCCAGACGAAGAGCATAAGCAAATGCCTTGGGATCTTCGGGATTGGGATATTCCAGTGTGGTAAAGTTCGGATCAGGATTCTCCTGCTCAGGAACCACATACACATTCTTAAAGCCAAGCTCAGACAGAATACGCTTTACGGGCAGATTTCCCGTACCGCATAAAGGTGTATATACAATCTTAATATCATCTGCCATCTCTGCAATTACATCAGGATGGATAATCTGCTTCTTTAACTCAGCGATGAATTTATCATCAATTTCCTTACCGATCACTTCATACAGACCTGCTGCAATGGCAGCATCCTTATCCATGGTCTTTACCTCATGGTAATCCTTAATTGCCTGTACTTCACCGATAATCTGTACGTCCTTAGGTGCGGTCACCTGTGCGCCGTCCTCCCAGTATACCTTGTATCCATTGTACTCAGGGGGATTGTGGCTGGCAGTTACCATAATACCTGCCGTACAACCCAGTTCTCTTACTGCAAAGGACAGTTCGGGAGTCGGTCTCAAAGACTCAAAGATATATGCCTTGATACCGTTTGCAGCCAGACAAAGTGCTGCTTCCTGAGAAAATTCAGGAGACATGCGACGGTTATCACAGGAAATTGCCACTCCTTTAGCCTGGGTACCCTGCTTTAAAATAAAGTTAGCCAGACCCTGAGTTGCCTTACGTACGGTATAGAGGTTCATTCTGTTGGTACCAGCTCCGATAACCCCGCGAAGTCCACCGGTACCGAACTCTAATTCTCTGTAAAAACGATCCTCAATCTCTTTTTCGTCACCACGAATTGCTAACAGCTCATTCTTGGTATCCTGGTCAAAATACTCATCATTTAACCAGAAATTATAATCTTCCATATAGCCCATTGGTCTTACCTGCCCTTCTGCTTGTAAAAGCTATTTATTACTGCCAAATGCCTGCTATCCGGCTCTTTGACACATTGCGTTCACGTATATTTTACCACATTATTTTTCCACTGAAAAGTTCAAAACCCCGAATATTCAGTATTTATTGATTTTTCTCCTTGATTTTTAGAGCAAAATCACTTCTGTCCAGTGAAAAATTCGGATTATAATAGGGATCCCCCGCTTCCAGCACTGCTTTCCACTTTTCACGGAAGCGTGCAGACTCCTGATTATAACGTTCTGCCTTCTCCCCCTGATCATCCAGACCTCTGGAAACGGACTCCAAATGATAAGCTTCCGCAAAGGGTGTAAATACGTTTAAAAGTCCCTGTTCTCTCAGCTTCAGGCACAAATCCACATCATTTAAGGATATTGCGAAGTTCTCATCCAAACCACCCACCTGCTCATACAGACTCTTTTTCACCATCAGACAGGCACCTGTTACCGCACTGACATTTTGTGCGTAGCAAAGTCTTCCCATATAGCCCAGATTCTGACGATGCTGCTTATAATGACTGTGACCGGCGGTTCTGTGAGCACCCAAACCGATTACCACACCGGCATGCTGTATGGTCTTATCTGCATAATAAAGCTTCGCACCTACCGCGCCCACATCCTGACGCTGTGCATACATCAAAAGCTCCTCTATCCAGTTCACCGTAATGACCTGTATATCGTTGTTTAAAAGCAAAATATACTCACCGTCAGCCACCGATACCCCCAGGTTATTCACTGCAGAATAGTTAAAGGCACCAGGATATATCACCACTTTCAAGTTGCCATCCTCACTGCAAAGCACAGTCGCATCCTCTTGAGACTTTTCTCCATCCCGGGAGTTCTTTGCGGCCGCCACTGCCGTTTTATAATCATATCCGAGAAGCGTTGAATAATATTCTTTGATTTCCTCTGTTTCGCTATTGTTCTCTACCACAATAATCTCATAATTATCATACGTGGATTTCTCGCGGATCGAAGTGATGCATCTCTCCAAATCCTCCCGATGGTCCTTATTGGCAATTACAATGGAAATCTTGGGATTACCGATAATTTCATACCGAATTTTAAAAATGGTCTCAAAAGCTCTGGTAGACTGTATCTGGAAATGGTCATACCCATGCTTACGTAAATGCTCTGCCACTGCACCCTTTGCCGCTTCAATGGCATAGGGTTTTGCCTGTATGCCTGATGCCACACTGCCCGCATGACTTCTCCAGTAATACATCAATCTGGGCACGTGTACGATTTTCTTTGCATTATCAGTCAGACGAAGTATCATATCATGATCCTGACTGCCGTCAAATTTGGTTCTGAAAAGCTCCGTACCATCCAGCAACTCTCTGGAAAATACGCTGAAATGACAGATGTAATTATTTGCACGCAGATTATCCGGCGCATAATCCGGCTTAAAATGCATGGTCAACATCTTGTTAATATCACTACCTTTAAAAGTAGTCTCATCGCAGTACAAATAATCCGCGCCCTGCTCGTTAATGGCCTTTACATATTCGTAAAGCACGGAAGGATGCAGGATGTCATCATGGTCAAACAGACCGATGTACTCACCACTTGCCAGTAAATAACAGGCATTGGTATTACCTGCGATGCCTTCATTCTTGGCAAGCTTCTGATATACAATTCTGTTATTGCTGCGGCTCTGATATTCTTTGCAAATCTCTCCTACGTAAGCATGCTCTGCATCGGAGCCGTCCGCCAGACAAAGTTCCCAATTACCATAGGTCTGATTCATCACGGAATCGATCATCTCTCGTAGAAAATTCTCAGGCGTATTATATAATGGCACCAGAATGGATATTTTGACCATACAGGGGAAAACAGCAGACTCCTCCAGTGCACGCCTCTCCTCATCCGGAAAACTCTCCGTACCGAACTGACTCATGGCACTATGCTCATGTTTTTTATAAAAAATCTTTTTAATAATACCTTTGATACCACCACAATTTGCAATACGATCCTTCTGGCGGATCAACCAGTGCATACCGTTACGCAAAGGCTTGCTCAGCTTCCAAAGGGGATTATTTTTGATTCGTCCCAGCTTCCATTCCAGCTCGTCGTTTTTAGCCTCCAATTCTGCAATCCTGGACGCCAGCTCTGCACATTTCAAATGTTCCTGTTCATAAGCCTCTTTATAATCCATCTCTGTCATGTTCCCTCACATTCTGCCGCTATGGGGCTTTCGCCTTCCATTGGGCGCATATCCCACGTCAAAGTTATTGTAAATCTAAACTACTTTATCTCTATTCTACGATTGCTGAAATTCACCAGCTTCGTACCGGTCACACGGTTTCGCACCGCCACACCGATCTGATATCTGCCTGCCGGCAGACTGTTTTGCCCCTGTGCGCCATCCGTTTGCAACCAGAATCCACACAGTCCCACATTTACCTGGTCCGGCATGTTTTCTGCCAGATCCGGCCTGTACTGTCCTTCCAGCGACAGGCAATACACTGTCCTTTGCAGTTTCCCATCCGCATCCGACGAAGCACTGTCACCTTCTGTCACAGGACGAAGCAAAAGTTTTCTCTCATAGCAACTGTTGTCATCTCCCAAGACCACCGCATAACCTATGATTTTCTCGTCAGAACAGTCCTCCACACGAATCATCAGACAGTTATCCTGACGATAATCCGACAAATCCGTACAAGCATTTATTCCGGCAACCGGTTGCGGCATATTTCCCCCGGTCTCATACGCCGGTCTGATACGGGTATCCAGCCCTGCTCTGCTCAGGTTCACACTATAGTATGGATCCACTCCGTCAAACTGCGGATACAGGGCATACAACTGCTCCTTCTCACGTAAAAGGCGCTTCAGCTTGGCATCCGACTCATCATCTCCCCTACTCAGGGACTCATGATGATAGGCATACCAATCATTCATTACCACATTGTAATAGCCAGCCTCATACAACCCAAAGCAAAGTGCCACATCATTAAAAGCAACCTGTAACTGCTCAGGAAATCCGCCGGCTTCTTTGAACTTATCCTTTGTCACCATCAGACACGCCGCCGTAACCGCCAGCACATTGCGATTACCTTTATTTGCAAAGAAATAACAGGCCTCATCATCCTGCAGGAACTGCAGCTTATGCACAGGTCCCATAGGTAGATTGGTAATGCCTGCATGCTGTATACGTTTACCATCCGGATAAAAAAGCTTTAATCCTACTGCTCCGGCGTAGGGTTGCAACGCCTTTTGTGCCATAGCCGCCAAAGTATTTTCCAAAGTAAGTTCCACATCATCATTTAAAAACAAAAGCAGATCACCCTTCGCCTGCTCCGCACCCAAATTGCACATGGCAGAAAAATTAAATTCCATGGGGCGATAAAAGTATCTTACCTGCACGCCTTCATCCACCAGTACTCCCAGCCGTTTTTCGCACTGCGCCCTGTTTTCTGTACTGCTGCCATTATCTACCACTATTATTTCATAATCCAAACACTTCTCTGTCTCCACAATTGCGCGGATACATTTCTCCAGCAGTTCCGGATGATCCTTAGATGGTATCACAATGGAAAGCAGGTGGTTTTTCTCACATTCTGACATTTGCGTCATTTTCGTTTCTGCATAGGACTCTATACTTTCCCTATTCGTACAATGGCTCAAAATCTCCGGTATATGACCGATTACGTCCTCACCGGTATTCCTACCGCTGTTTTTGCGCTTCTGATAGCCTCCTGCATAAAGGATACAATCCTTTATTATGCTACGGCGCATATTTTCCTGTTCTGCAGAAAATGCATGCACCTTTCCGCATCTTCCAACCATAATGTTTAACGTAGCAGAGTCAGATACACTTTGTTCCAAAACCTCTTTATACTCCGGCTTAGCTTCCAGTATCCTTTGCAAAAGACTGCCGTGTACCACTGCCATGGAACCAATGTAAAAGCAGGAATCCAACAAATCCGGTGACCAGTCCGGTTTAAAATACGGCATATGACTACACCCCGGGGTCTTGCCCGCATCAGCCACATCTTCATCACCATATACTATCTGCACTCCGGAATGCTGAGCCAGATAAGTGCCTATCCTATCAGCTGCGTTTTCCGTCGGGATACTGCATGCTGCCATCAATACCGTATATTCCGATAAATCAAAAGGAATATCCACCCGGTCTTTCGCCTGTGCTTTCTGCCAATCGGCATAAGTCATCCTGCGAGCATTCAAGGCTTTATCATATTTCCTGTTTTCTCTCGCAATCAACGACTGCTTCACCAGATTTTTAATACCCAAGTGTCTACTCCTTTATTATCTCTAAATAATGCGCTTCACTGCACCTGCCATATCCTGCGCCATTTCCATGGGCAGTCTGACAATTTCCAATTCAGCATATAAAATATTGTCTGCCTTACGGTCAAGCTGTTCCAGTACCAGATTGATATTGGGATCCACCGTAGGAAATACCATGGAAGGCAAATTGCCTTCTTCCTTGCCCGCAGGCTTTATCAGTCTGCCGTTAATCAGCAGGTTCTTTTTATTTTGCAACGCCACGCGCTCACCGTTAAAGGTCAGTTCCTTTATCTTTACCATGCAACTGTCCATAGCCGGATCAATACGCAGCATTTTTACACTACCGCTCACATGCAGTTCCAGTACGATATGATTATCTCCCTGATATGCATCCTTTACAAAATAAGAGGTTTCCTCATCATACCCCGTGCCCAAATCTTCATAAATCTGTACACGGTTCACACTCTCTGCATCCTGATATTTATCCAGCCACTTCACAGGGTTCATTACCCGATAGCCAATCATATCCCGCATTTGCGCCATGGAAGCTCTCTGCCCTGTCACAAAACGTTGGAACTCCATTTCCTGCTCCCGATAGTTTTCTGTATCAGCCAGTGTAATATCCAGAGTCTCCAAAATACGTTCCAGCTCCAGCTTTCCTCGCTTTTCATCCTCCAGCAAATAACAGTACACCGCCCGAAAAGCCAGTTCTTTGGTATCTACCTGCTTACCGAAGGTCCATTCATAATCAATCAGTGTCCAGTTCTCACCGTCCACAAGTATATTTGAAAAAATCAAATCAAAATCCGCCACGGGATACTCACTGTTATAACCGATACGCTCTACGTATTCCTTGAAATATCTGTGGAAGCCTTCCATATCGTTTTTATTAAGGCACTCATCCAGAATTTCTGAAAGAGGTGTACCATTCACAAACTCAAACTCCGCATAGAGTCCTTCCTCTGTATCAGTCAGGATGCAGCGGTTAATCTGCAGTTTTCCTTCAGCATATCTCTCCGTCAGGCTCTCATACGCCACTGCCATACCACGCACATGTTCCGCCGCTTCAGGATACATGGGATACTTTCTTACACATGCCTGACCTTCTTCATTTCTCAGTATTTCCGTGCGGATACAATACTCCCTTGCTCTGTCATTGGAATACTTGGCATACTTCACATCAAAGCCCTTACCCAGCACTGCCACATAAGAATTGGCAAACACGGAGAAATAACCATCCTCCACCACACTGTCAAAAGCATGCTTTTCATCAAAAAGCTGCATTCTGTCCCGATCAAAATTGCGCAGGTTGTTGGACAGCTCGCCCTTCCCGGGCAGATAGGCATCGCTATATATGGTAGTCATGAATTTATAGTCCGGATATGGATAATAAAAATGGCTCTCTGTCACACCGCACGCTTTAAATATCTTTTCCAGACCCTTTCTGGAGAAGGTACGCACACCGCCTCCATCCGGATAATTTTCAATACCGCTGAAGTAGGTTCCCAGATGGTCCTCCTTACAGCCTGCAAAATACTTCATGCCAAGCTTATTCTCGATGGCAATAATGATTCTGCCACCCTCTTTTAAATGAGCCTGCAATATCTTCAAAAAGTCCTCATAGGGCGTCTCACCGCCTATGTAACCCTGCCCGTACTCAAACACACCGATCAGACAAATATAATCATAATCCTTGTCCAAATCCGGCTCTATATCCTTAAAATTCCCCACATGAATCGTGACATTATCACACTCACTGTGTCTGTAAGCATTTATCATACTGCGCTTTTTAGACAAATCTACGCATGTAACACTGCCTGCCTTGCGCGCCAGGGCACCGGTGATGGCACCGCAACCGCTCCCCACCTCCAAAACCTTCTGCTCCTTGGTCATGGGGATCCAATCCACAATATTTTCTCTGAGCGGGGATAAATGATACAGAATCGGCCAGCTCTTACTTTCCTCAATTACCCGGGCATACTCCACAGGAGACAAATCCCTCACTATCCTAAGCAGCTCATCTTCCACCACTCCGTCACAATAATAATCCTCACCCGGATATTTGTTAAGATTAAGTACTATCTTTCCGATTTGTTCTTTGTTTTCCAAGAGAACCTCCTATAACGTCCTAAACTACATGGAATTTATCTTCCGCATTTATGACGCGATTGTCGTTTTCCATTTTTACATCCTTCACTTCCACAAAGGATTCCATATCATAATAACCCACTGTATTTTTGTCAGATACTACTGTTATATTCAGTGCATCATACAGTCTGTGGTATACCTCAAACACATCTCCGTTATACCCGGTTACTCCCAGGGATATCAGATACTCTCCGCCCTGCAGCGTCATTTTTTGCTTAAAAGTTACTTCCTTCACCTGACCTGCAGTCACATTACCCAAAAACGCTTTTTCAATCATGGAATTGGTACCGGTAATCTCCGTACCCTGCACATTTTTAAAGGACATGGCAAATATGGGAGCCGGGATTGCATCATTGATTTCCACCCGCATATGCACGGTAAATTCAGACCCCTTCAGCACCGCACCGGTTCGCACACCTCTGTCATCCGTCACATAAAACTCCCTGATTCTGGCCTGACCGGTTCCGTACTCCTGGAGATGAGGATTCACTGTTCCGGGCACTTCCGTGGCGCTCTCACCACTTGTGACAGCATGCACTTCCTCATCTGCTCCGGACTGATTATCCTCCGGTATTTCATACTGTCCTACCAGCACACGCTTGTAGGCATCTATCATGTCTTTGGCACTACCTTCTCCCAACAGGTTGCCCTTATTCAAAAGGAACACCCTGTCGCAATATTTACTGATACTGCTCAAATCATGGCTGACAAACACGATGGTCTTCCCCATCTGTTTGAATTCTTCAAATTTATGATAGCACTTTGCCTGGAAGAACACATCCCCCACGGACAACGCCTCGTCAACAATCAGGATCTCCGGCTCAATATTGATGGCAACCGCAAATGCCAATCGTACAAACATACCGCTGGAATAGGTCTTAACCGGTTGATATACATAATCTCCAATGTCTGCAAATTCTAAAATCGCCGGAAGCTTGGCATCAATTTCTTTTTCCGAAAAGCCCATCATAGTACCGTTTAAATAAACATTTTCAATGCCATTGTACTCCATGTTAAAACCGGCTCCCAACTCAAGAAGTGCTGAAATACGGCCATTTACCGTTACTTCTCCCTCTGTGGGATTCAAAACACCTGTAATAATTTTCAAAATCGTAGATTTACCAGAACCATTGGTACCGATAATACCCACGGTTTCACCGGCTTTTATCTGCATGTTCACACCGTTTAAAGCATGATACTTCTTCGGCGGGTTCTTCTTTAACAAACCAAACGCATCCTTTACACGGTCAGAGCGTTTCTCATACAGTTTATATATTTTCTTAACGTTTTTCACATCTATCGCAATCTGTAAATTTCCCTGTTGCATATTTTCTCCCATAACTGCTCTACCCTTTTACAATACGTCCGCAAAGTGAACCTTCAATCGTTTAAATACCAATGCACCAAATCCAAACAATACTACAGTGATTATCCAAAAATACATGGTAGAGAAGAAATCTTCCCAAAACCATTGTTTCTCAAAAATCGCACTTCTGTAACCATCCACAATATAAACCAGGGGGTTAATCTTAAACAGCAATACCTTATCACCAAACTTCATGTGCATATCGCTCAAATTCCACAAAATCGGTGTGGCCCACATACCCACCTGCAGGAAAATACTGATAATCTGTGTAATATCCTTAAAAAATACTGCCACTGCACAAGTGGTATAACACAGTGCCAAAACAAAAATAAACAAACAGATACTGTAATAGGCCAGCTGAATGGTGTAAATGCTGGGATAGTATCCATAACCTGCTGCCATAACCAATAAAACCACCACAAAAAATACATGTACAAAACTGGCGGCAATCACCTTAATAATGGGCAAAATACTGATTTTAAATACAATTTTTTTCACCAGGTAATTGTATTCTAAAAGTGCTGCCGTACCATAGTTCAATGCTTCGCTAAAGAAAAACCACGGTACCAATCCCGCAGTTAATGATAAAACATACGGTACTCTGGTTCCGTCCGCAAGCAATGGTCCCTGACTATTAAACACCAGATCAAAAACAAGGAAATACATGGTAACAGTGACTACCGGCTGCACCATAGCCCATACCGCTCCCAAATAGGAGCCTGCATAGCGCTTTTTAAAATCATTCTTCGCGAGCTTCCAGATTAATCTTCTATTCTGCCAT
Source organism: Acetatifactor sp. (assembly GCA_045597105.1). Taxonomy (GTDB): domain Bacteria; phylum Bacillota; class Clostridia; order Lachnospirales; family Lachnospiraceae; genus Acetatifactor. Next base: position 3,235 of record JAZODQ010000089.1, on the reverse strand, counting down.
AACTCTGCCGGCAATACCGTTATCTTGTCATAGTTCTTAATGAAAATAAAACATGCCACCAAAATAACCACACAGGATATAACTTTCTTTAACAACTCCTCCTTAGGATCTGCAAAAGGATTGTTATGTAGCACAATAACACCTGCCATTATAATGGCAAGTGTCAAAAAAATAGATATGCCCAGTTTTTTTGAGACTTTCTTTTCTTTCATATCTTTTTCCTTACGTTTATTATTTACCGAATTTCTCAATATAATCCGCCAGATTACCATGCTTGGTATCTTTTTCGGAAAGAGTTAATTCCACACCTTCCGGGAATGGCCATTCCACGCCGATATCCGGTGCATTATACATAATTCCACCCTCATCATTTGGATGATAGAAGTCAGTTACTTTATAACAGAATTCCGCATAATCGGAAAGCACTAAATACCCATGGGCAAATCCCTTGGGCACAAAGAACTGCTTCTTGTTTTCCTCACTTAATACAACACCCTTCCACTGGCCGAAAGTAGGCGAACCTTTACGCAAATCTACAGCCACATCAAACACTTCGCCCTTAATCACACGCACCAATTTATCCTGGGGATAATTAATCTGGAAATGCAAGCCTCGAAGCACACCCTTCTTGGAAGCCGACTGGTTGTCCTGCACAAACACTGCATCAATACCGGCTTCTTTGAAATCATTATAATTATAAGTTTCGATAAAATAACCCCTCGCATCACCATGCACGGTAGGAGTAATAATTTTCAACCCTTCAATTTCACATGTTTCTACTGTTATTTTTCCCATGTTGTTTCCTTTCGTTTTACGCTACTTTAGGTAACTGACGTTTCTATCCACATTACCTTCTATACCCGGAATACTGCCCTTGGAGGTATACTGCCACATATGGTAGGCTCCTTCATACAAAGGCTCATCACAATATTCTGCCAACCAGATATAATGATTGCTCAGGCCTGAAACATCCAATTTGGTATTAAACCAATTACGGCTGGCGTATACACCTGCCTTATATCCCTCATTTTCAATCGTATTACAAAAAGCCTCGCAGACTGCGGTTCTGGTAGCAACATCCAAATTATCCGCTCTACCGTCTCCTCCTGCACCCTCTGTATCAATGAATACCGGATATTGTATATTATATTCTTTTAAAAGTTCCACTACCATGGACGCTTCCTCTACCGCTTCCACCTCATTCACCGCCTGGGTAAAGAAATAGACTCCTGTCTGAATGCCTACTTCTGCCGCACCTTTCATGTGCTCTGCAAAAGCCGGATCCACTACCAAAGCACCTGTAACGGTACCACGATATCCTGCACGGATAATAGCAAATTCCACTCCTGAATCTTTTACTGCCTGCCAATCCGTTACAACATTCCACTTAGAAAGGTCTATACCGGCCAAGGCATTTTCCTTATCAATCTTCAAATCATTCCAATCAAAAGGCGAATCCTCTTCCATAGCCTCTTTCTTCTCTGCGTCTTCTTCCATGGCATTAATATCTGCTTCTGTTTTAATCAGCACGGAAATATCCCTGATCGCCACATATTCCACTTTATTCTTAACGTGAACTCTTGTAATACTCATAGGAACCTGATAGTTCTCAACAGGCTTAAGGTATAGTTTGTACTCTCCTGATGAAATGCTGTCAATATAAATCACACCATCTTCATCTTCGTCCTCAAACTCGCCCACATTCTCTAAAATAATGCAGAATCTCTCTCCCGTTACCGTTTCCCCCATCTGGTTTAAAACCTGAATTCGCAAGTCCTTTTCCACTGAGGTTACCATAAGGGATAGTCTTTCTTCATCCGCAGACACCTCATTCTCCTCTGCGTCAAAGAAATCCTCATCTTTCCAAAAGCCCGTAAGAGAATAACCGATTTGATATCCCTTGTCTGTGGGCATTCCTTCCGCATATGTTACCTTTGATGCCTGCTCCTGTTCCACCGGTGCAGAAGCTCCTTGCATATTGGGACTTCCTGACGACTCCCGGTTAAAATAGATTACCAGAAGCAATACCAAAAGCATTACCGATAGGCTTCCCACAATACAAAAGCGTTTCAGCTTATAATCCATTTGCTACCTCAACTAAATATTTACCATACTCGGTCTTCATCGATGAGTCTGCCAGTTTAAGCAGCTGCTCCTTATCGATGAAACCACGCTTATAAGCAATTTCCTCAATACATGAGATGTATAATCCCTGTCTCTTCTGGAATGCAGATACAAAGTTTGCTGCATCCAACAAAGAATCATGATTTCCGGTATCCAACCATGCAAAACCTCTTCCCATGGTTTCCACGCGAAGGGTTCCTCTCTGCAAATACTCATTGTTAATACTGGTGATTTCGATTTCTCCTCTTGCAGAAGGCTTCACATTCTTTGCAATCTCTACTACATCATTGTCGTAGAAATATAGACCGGGTACCGCATAATTACTCTTGGGATTTGCAGGCTTTTCTTCAATAGAAATCGCCATACCATTCTCATCGAACTCTACAACACCATATTCTCTGGGGTCACGTACGTAGTAACCGAAAATAGTCGCACCGCTCTCTCTGGTAGCCACTTCTCTCAAAAGCTTAGAAAAACTCTGTCCATAGAAAATATTATCTCCCAGCACTAGTGCCACACTGTCATCTCCAATAAAGTCAGCACCAATAATAAAAGCGTCCGCCAAACCTCTGGGCACTTCCTGTACAGCATATTCAAAACGCATGCCCAACTGGCTTCCGTCACCCAACAAATCCTCAAATACAGGAAGGTCTCTGGGGGTAGAAATAATCAACACCTCACGGATTCCTGCCAACATAAGTGTCGACAGGGGATAGTAAATCATGGGCTTGTCATATACCGGCATAATCTGCTTACTGATTGCCTTTGTTAACGGATATAATCTGGTGCCTGAACCACCTGCTAAAATAATTCCCTTCATGAATTCAACCTCTTTTCGTGAAATTTTGGTAACTATTCAGAGCCACCATTCGCAAAACCGCCTCTTCGAGGCTTTACTTTTGCTCACGTGTGCTTCTCGCCATATGAATTTGCAAAAATGTGTCCATTCATGCAAGCATGATGTTCACAATTATTGCAAATTCGCATGGCTCTGAATAGTTACAAATTTAGTATCTTTTAAACGCACCGAATGGGAACGACCAAAAAATCGTCCCCATTACACTTGCTCTATTTACTTTCATACATATCAGCGTAATATTTCTGATAATCA
>JAZODQ010000088.1:0-34130 GCA_045597105.1 Acetatifactor sp. | reverse complement strand
GATAATAATGAACCTGCTTACTGCTGTTATAAAGCTGCTGGCTTTATAGAAAATGGAGAAGAAATGTTTTGTGAAATATTTGGTAAACAGTGGAGAAATGTTGAAATGGAAATAAAAAAATAAGCGTGAAACTTTCAGTTTGTCGAAGGGACAACTTCTAACTTTACCTAATAGAGAAAACCCTCCACATGGAGAGTTTTCTTTTTTTACTTAAAGGGGATGTCCTCTTCCGTATCTATCCACCCCTCTATAACGGTATCACTCTCCTCTTCCGCTTGTTGTATCTGCTTCTGCTCCTCGATTTCCTCTTGTATCATGGCATTCATGGCATTTTCCATTTCTTCCTCTGTGTAAGCAATTTCTTCCGCTATCTCCTGCTCTTCCTCAAATGCAGGAAGCTGTGTCTCTATCTTGTACTTGTTTCCTTTTTGCTTAATTCCCACATTCTTCTTGTAAACCCTGTCTCTAAGCCTCTTGGCACTTACTCGCTCATAAATGAAGATTTGGTATACAGAGGTAAGGTACTGTTCCTCACTATCGGAAATAAGGTAAAGTAGCTTTGCTTCAAGAAGTGCCTTAATAATCTCGCCAATGGTATTTATATCCATTTTATACATTCCTGCCAACGCAACCTTTACAATATCCTGCTGTATCTCGTTCCACACCATTTTATATCCGTCAACGCACATCTTCGCATGCAGGTACATATACATCATTATTACGCCACTTCCATATTTGCGGATGGTAGAAATCATATATGTATTTTCCAGGAAGTCATGAGGTAGGGATATATCATTTAAGCTACTCTTATACTCTGTTTCCATTCCTGCTATTATCGGATTGTAAATAGTATCAAGCTCTTCGATAATACTATTATCAATGGTTGTTCTCATGGTTACTGTAGGCACTACAAAGATGCCCCTCTTTCTCTTGTCTTTAATGTACTTTAATTGTTTAGTGTTCATAATCGTTTTTCCTTTCTGTGTTGTTAATGTTTACAGCTACCGCTTCTTCGCCTTTGCGAAATGATAAGGGCAGACTTGAAATGATTTGAGAAGATATGATTAGAGAAGCAGTACTGCTTCCATACTGCTCTCTTAACGCTCGCACCATATTACTCTGCTCCCCCTATGAGTTTTCTCAATTTTTCCTCTAGGGTGTTAATTGTTCTCATGGTAATCAATTCCTCATTAAAGTAAACGTTCTTACTGAAATAGCAGTGCTTACAACTTTCACGATAAGAACAGCTATACATAAACCGATTCCCATTCAATGTAAACTCCATTTCTTTGTCAAACTCTCTTGCTCTACGGGTGGCTGCATTTCCGCCAGCCGACCAAAAGTATGATTTCTTGTACTTCTCATCAATCTCCTGTATGCTGTGGATTACTTCAATGACACTCTCGGCTTCTTCCTTTGTAATATTTTTCAATAACTTCTTATAATTCATATTTTCCTTTCTTCTACACTAAAGTAGTAGACACTCGATATTAGGTTTAAGGCAACAAAAAAGAGGACACAAAAAAACAAGCAACTCGTTTTCGTTGTCCTCCAAAAATTCAATTCCTCATGTATAGCATTCGTTCCTCAACAACTGCTATTCGGCACAGTAGCTTCAAACCCTCAATATCCGCTACTAATTGAATAATATTTACTTCTATATTTGTTAATTATATTATAGCCCTTATATTCAAAAAAGCAAGCTTTCCTTTAGGTAGTCAACGTTCCTAACACAAAAGTTTGTGAATAGTGCATAAATTTCGACCTTGAATAATTTTCATTTATTTGCTGACACACCTACTCTCACATGATACGTTGATACCATGCTCGCTAAAAACATGACGCCGGGCAAACAAATTGCTTCGCAATTCATTTGCCCAGCATTCCTGCCCTATCAGTTATCCTTTAATTATAAGAAAAGCATTACTATAGATTTTGTTGAAAATAATTCTCTATATAATGTATCTTCTCCATATCAAATTGAATTTTCCTACCGCCTTTTTTTGCAAGCAGGCAACGGTTGTACTCTTCTTTAATCATATTATTTATGCCCAATTCTTCACAAGCCACCTGCAAAGGCTTTCTCTGTTGCTCCACTGCAAAAAACAGTTTATCCATTTCTTTTCCTAAACCGCCTCTTTTGGGATATTCTAACAATTCCGTTTTCTGTAGTAGTATTTCCTTGTATTCTTCTGTATTTTCATAATCTCTGCACAAACTGTAAAAAGTAGGTTTACTTACCCCTGCGTGTTCATAAGCCTCTTCGGGCGATACTACAAAGGCTTGAAATGCCCAATACGCTTCTTTAAATGCATTGGTTAGTACAGCACCCTTTCTTCCCACTTTTTGAGTGGTTCGCTCAAATACATCTGTTTGCAGTTTCTTCCACCGTTCCGCTATTAACCCTTCCGAATAGCGTTCCAAGGAATAATCAGTGGTACTATAATAATCCACTCCGCTTTCAGCCTCATCATCCACAATCAACAGATTAATATTATGCTCTCTAATCTCCTGCCACCACCTGCGAAATTCTGTGGTATTTCCCAATGTGTACCTATTTAATATAAGAATGGTGTCTCTTGCCTGTGCTTCTTCATAAATAAGGGTACTGAGCTGATGTCTCTTATCTATACTCTCTAACACATCTATGCGGATATTCTCTTGTGGTATAAATTTCCCACGAAGCGATTTATACACTGTAGAACGTAAAATATTTGTTTTCTGTTTTGTTACATATCCGTATCCGTATACTTCCATTTTTCTCCCCTTCTACACATAGTTAATTTTTATTTTGCCATAGTTGCATAGAATCAGCAACATAGTTTCCAAAAAATACTTGACAAAAATAAAGAAGCATGGTATCTTTATTATAGCAATTATTTAACTATGTCGGTATGTATTAACTTTCATTCACTCATATTAACTATGTTTGTTTGATTATGGATTAACTATACCATGTTAAATGTAAATTGTAAATAATTTTTTAAGGAGGATTATGACTATGAAAAAAACGATTTTATTTTGCGGTGTACCCGTAGATGTAACACTATCACTCATTTCCGAAAAAGAGGTACCTTACTACATTAGAGAACGCCTAGGGAATACTAATTCTTACATTCAAAAAAAACGTGCAAGTGGTATTAACTGGTATTTCTATAAGGCAACATCTAATGATTGCGTTACCACCTTCTATATGGGAGAACTTCCTATTGACGATAGCAAAAGCGGAAATACTAATATAGCATAAGAAACATAATTTACAAAATCTAGTACAGAAAAGAGGAACGAGTTTATGATGAGTATTCGTTCATAGTATTGCAGGGTTTTTAAGTATATAGCAATGAGGTGTGTATTTAAAAATCCTGCAATACAAAAAATATCAATGATAGTGACAGTATAGTCACTAGGAAAGGAGTTACTATGGCAAATAATTCAACAGGTGTTTACAAACTAGCAAACGGTAATTGGGCATACCGCATTAACATGACAATCGACGGTAAGAAGATTGATACAACAGGTCGAAAAGATGTGAATGGAAAGCCCTTGGAATGCAAAACCGAAGCAAAGAAAGCAAGGGAACAGAAAATTGTTGAGCTTCGTAATGGAACTGCCCAAAAGGTAATTAAGGATATTAAGATGTCGGAGCTTTGGCAAGCATACATAGACCAATTCAGCAAGGATAAGGCTACCGCAACCGTTATCAAGTATTCTTCTATATGGAAAAATCATGTTAAAGCTCGGTTCGAAGATAAGTACATTAGTAAACTCACTACCGCAGATTTATACGCTTTCTTATTGGAGCTATACAAGGACAAGGGGTATGCTTACGGATATGTAGAATCGTTCTTGAAGCTGTTTTATCAGCTCTACGGTATTGCATACAGCATGGAGCGTATCTCTCCCGAAAAATACACTCGAATGTTTATCGACAGAGGTACAAAGTTGTGTATGCCTAATATGTCACAAGAAGACCAAAAGCGACTTGAAGAGGTCAAAAGTTTTACACCCGAAGAAATCAAACAGCTTCATGACATCTTCAAAGACGGAAACCTATATACTGCGTTCTTACTCGGATATTATCTAGGTGTGAGAATTTCAGAATGCTTTGCCCTCATGTGGAGTGATGTAGATTGGGAAAAACACACAATTACCATTAACAAGCAGATGAATTATGAAGATAAAATGTTCTGTCTTGGCTCGGTTAAAACTTACGCAAGCATACGAACCATTTATATTCCCGATATACTATATGCCCATTTGAAAGAAAAGTATGCTGAATACAAGCGTGTAAAAGACACTTTAGCATATCGCAATTATGAAATCGTAATTAATAAACTATCGGACACTCCCGAAGAACACGCTCCGATTAAAGGTGGAGATTTTATCAATCGTAAAAGCAACGGAGAACTTCTCACTATTAACAGCGTTAAGGCTTGGACATTAAAGATTAAAGATAAAACAGGAATTGACTTTGAATACCACAGCCTAAGAAAAACACATATTTCCATTCTAGTATCATTAAATGTGCCACCAAAGGAAACCATGCGTAGAATCGGACACCGCAAATACGAGACAACGCTTAAGCACTACACACAAAATAACAATCTCTCTTCCGCTAAGATGAAAGCGGCACTCAACGCCATGTGCATTGACGAAACCATTGTGGAAGTTGAAGTGAATAACACCGTGCTACAAGTACCACAACATATTCTTAACCAATTTATAGCAGAATATCAAAAAGTAGCTTAAACCGTGCAAAATACTGTGTAAACTTTATTTTAAGCCTTACAACCCTAGTAAATACAGGCTTCTTCCATGACGAGGCTCGACACGGTAAGGCATTCGAGGGATTATTAAAGAGATACTTTGGCTAATCTACAAGCCATGCAAAAGCATAATAACAACGCTCCGCGAGTTTACTCGTAGGAGCGTTTGTTATTGTGCTTTTATACGGCGCCAGCCGTCCATGAAATAATTTGCGCCAGCAAATTATGAATGGGCATGGCTTGTAATATACAAGGCATGCCTTGTAATGCCAGGCATGGCTTATAATGCCTGGCATGCCTTGTAATGCCGGGCATGCCTTGTGTTGCCTGGCATGCCTTGTAATGCCGGGCATGCCTTATCCCTTCTTCAGTCTATATATAGACTTTCTCCTCAAACCTCTTGAAACACTTTTTCAGATATGCTACAATACCTTTGAATGAAAAGAAATAATATTTCGAACATGTGCAATACCAAACGAAAAGCCACGAGCTCCTATCTCGTGGCTTTTCTAGTCTTCCTGTTTTTCATGGTAGACCAAACCATGGGGCTTATTACCGCTTATTCATCTCCATCAAGCCACTTGCATATGTAATACGCGATTACACTTGCTATGATAGAAACAATAAATGAAACAAAAATATCGAACATGTGCAATACCTCCTTCCTGTTGCCAGTATAGGAGACGGTAACACTTCTATTATAGCCCTTCAGCATTTCTATTCACAGGCTATATATAGTCTTTATTCTAAACATTTTATAAAGCACTTGCGCTACTCCATCCTCTTTCGGATGTACATCTCAAGCATATCCACCGTGCCTTCCACGCCCAGACGACTACTATTGATGCTCAAATCATAATTGTGGCAATGTCCCCACTTATTTTCGCAATAATAATTGTGATAGGACTTTCTCTGCTTATCCATTCGCTTCATAATCTTATGTGCCTCTTTTTTTGATAAGGCGTACAGCTCCATAACACGCTTCGTCTTACAGTCCTTATCTCCCAGAATAAACAGAGATACCAGTCCGGGCGTACCTTTTAGTTTGCTCTCCGCACATCTGCCCACTACCACAAAGGATTCTCCTTCTTTTGCCATCTTTTGCAAAAATTCAAACTGCATATTTGCCACATTCTCCTCCGGAGAATTGGACAATCCTCTCACCCTTCTGGATATCAGTTTGTTTTTGGGCACCTCGTCATATTTCCTCAAGGTTTCATGATTGATATTTTTTTCTTCTGCCACACAATGCAGCAGATTATTATCATAAAAAGGCAACTCAAATCGTTTGGCCAGCTCCTCTGCTATGATGTGACCTGCACTTCCAAACTCACGGCTCACTGAAATAATCAATTGCTTACTCATCCTTGCCACTCCTTTCTTCCCACTGCCTGCTTAAACATATCTGATAAAGATACAAAACATTGAAATAAAAATTACAATAACAGTTGCAGGTGCCAGATACTTACAGTATTTTCCCCAGCCAATCAAATGCCCGTTTTTGGCCGCAACCGCAACTCCCACTACATTTGCAGATGCACCTATGGGAGTGGCACTGCCACCGATATCAGTTCCGATAGCCAAAGTCCAGGAAAGCGTGGTCAAATCCACACCCTGTGTCTGAGCCAAAGCCTTAATCACCGGAATCATGGTAGCCGCAAAGGGAATATTGTCCACAAATGCGCTGGCAATGGCAGACCCCCACAGGATAATCGCAATCATCAGCACTACGTTAGAACCACAGATGTCACCGATAAATCCTGCCAAAACAGCCAGAACTTCCGTCTGCTCCAGTCCTCCAACCACTACAAAAAGTCCGATAAAGAACAAAAGTGTCTTATAATCCACCTTCTTTAACAAGAGAATAGCATCTTTACCGGAAGTAATCAATGTAATCAATCCGATACCCACACCAATACTGGCAACTGTGAGGCCGGTCTGGGCATGAGTCACAAGTAACACTACCGCCGCCAGGAAAATCACACTGCTCACGAGAAAACTCTTTTTATTTGTGATGGCACTTTTAGGCTCAGGACAACTGATTTTTTCTCCGGACGCCAAATTTTGTACCAACTGCTTTCGAAAGCAGATGTAAAAATATACCAGGGTAAATACCAGTGTAATCACTGCAATCAAGCCCGTATTGGTAATAAAATCTCCAAAGGTATAACCCAGAGAAGTACCAATAATAATATTGGGCGGATCACCACACATAGTGGCAGAACCACCTAAATTTGCGCAGAATATTTCTGCCAAAATGACCGGCACCGGATTAAAGCGCAGCAAATGTGCAAGCTCTACAGTCACCGCTGCCAAAAACAGAATAACTGTAATACTGTCAATAAACATTGCCAATCCGAAAGACATCAGCATAAAAGTGATAAAAATCGGAATTGCCTTGTACTTAACTGCCTTGGCAATACATAGGCACAACCAGCGGAAAAAGCCTGCGTGCCCCATACCTTCCACCATCACCATCATTCCGGCAATAAACAAGATGGTCTCCCAATTTATACCGGTGGATACACCCTCCGACTGTCCTGCCATATACCAAAAGTCTGCGGTAAAAATACTGCTTACATTCAAGGTTTCCAGCACGGCCTCACTGCTGTGCATACAAAATCCAAATACAAAAATCATCATTAATAAGCCACATCCCATGGATACGATGTGACGTTCTATTTTCTCGGATACAATCAGTGCAAACATAAATACAAAAATAATACCCGCTGTAATTTGAGCTGATAACACTTTATTTTCTCCTTTTCATTTCATGACAGTTTATAACTGTCTGACGCAATCAGAATTTAATATATGTATATTTCGCATTATCAGCCTTAAGCACCATCCATCAGATGGACATAATCAATAATCAGGGTACTGCTCAGATGGTATACCACATCGCTTTCCAGCATTGCTTTGTGGCCCCTATTCCAGATATGCCAAAACCTGTCAAAAATCGTATGAAAACCCCCATGTTCACCAATCCCGCCATAATTCTTTATTCTGCCGGAAAAAGCTTTACCAAGCATCTGCTCTACATAATAACTCGTCAGGGAACTTAATACAGATGCCTGAGGCTCCAAAGGCCGTCTGCTGATATCACTGACTGAAACAGAAATATCGGATTGGTCATATGAATACACCACAAAAGAAACTGTCTGGGACATACTTAAGCAAACTCCACCTACCAGCAACAACGTCGCCAGCCATATGCACATCTTCTTTCGTAAAATAAGGGATTTCATAAATTTCTTCTTTCATTCAATCATTATAAATGGGCGGACCTCAGTCCGCCCATAGTATACATCTGCCTGTTTTGAAAAACAATCTTAAACTTCCACAAAAACAAGGCTCTTGCTTTATTCAAAATCACGTATCCTAAACAATACCCATAACAAAAAGTACAATTATCAATACCGGCAACACAAAGGTCATGTAACCTCTCATCCACTTAGCTACCTTCAAACCCTTACCTTCATTGGCTTCAGCCACGAACTTATCCCAGCCCCAACCATATCTGGTCACACAGAACAATACAAAAATCAGTGAACCCAAGGGCAGAAGGATATTACTTACCAGGAAGTCCTCCAATGCACTGACATCACTTCCGGGACCCATGGGCTGAAAGCTTTTCCAAATATTGGGACCCATACAGGCAGGAAGGGCCAGCAGGAACATCAGCGGCGTATTAATCGCACATGCTTTCTTTCTGCTCCATCCGAACAAATCCATGTTGCAGGAAATAATATTTTCAAATACCGCAAACACCGTGGAAAGTGCCGCAAAAGTCATAAATACAAAAAACAGACTACCCCAGAGTCTGCCCATGGGAATATTATTGAAAATATTAGGCAAAGTCTTGAAAATCAAACTGGTACCACTGTCGGGCTGTACCCCATATGCAAAGCATGCAGGGAATATAATCAAGCCGGAAGTAAATGCCACAAAAGTATCCAATACCGCTACATTCACTGCTTCGCCCATCAGCGCACGTTCCTTACCGATGTAGCTGCCGAAGATTGCCATGGAACCCATACCGATACTCAGTGTAAAGAATGCCTGATTCATAGCACCTACAATGGTATTTCCGATACCGATTTCCTGCATTCTGCCAAAATCGGGAATCAGATAGAATGCCAGTCCTTCAGAACCACCTTCCAAGGAAATACTGTTAATTGCCAGCACCACCATAATCGCCAAAAGCGCAATCATCATAAACTTGGTAATCTTCTCAATGCCCTTTTGCAAACCTAACGCGCATGCTCCGAAACCGATCAATACCGTAACAGCCATAAATCCAATCAGCGCACCGGGACTGGCCAGCATACCGTCATATATAGCACTTACCCCTGCAGTATCTGTGCCTTCAAAACGTCCGGTGACCATTGCGACAAAGTAATACATCATCCAACCGGTGACCACCGTATAAAACATCATCAGCAGATAATTACCTGCAAGCCCCAGATAACCGTGCAGATGCCATTTACTACCTTTTGGCTCAATCGCCTGATACATCTTTGTAATACTCTTCTGACTGGCTCTGCCCATGGCAAATTCCATAGTCATAACAGGCACACCAAGTGCAATCAGGAAAAAAGCATAAATAAGTACAAAAGCACCTCCGCCATACTGGCCTACCATATACGGAAACTTCCATACATTACCGATACCGATAGCACAGCCGGCGCTCAGTAATATAAAGCCTAATCTGCTTCCTAATTTCTCTCTTTGCATTTTAATACCTCTTTCTATTATATCTAGCTAAACACACTTTCTTAGCTCTATCAGCCAATACTCGCTAACGCCCAAATTATACACTATTTTTTTCTGTTTGAAAACATATAACAAACAGAAAAACCCTACTTTCTGCGGTATTTCCTTGACTTCTAAAAGAAGCACTTCTATAATTCCACTTAGAGGGAATGCGCACTTCGCTGCCAATTTCCGCCCATTAATCATTATTAAGACTACGAGAAAGGATTTATCATGGAGAAAATAGCAAGCTTTACTATAGACCATATCAAACTTCAGCCCGGTGTGTACGTGTCCCGCAAGGATCATGTAGGTGCAGAGGTAATCACCACCTTCGACCTGCGCATGACCAGTCCCAATGAAGAACCCGTCATGAATACCGCAGAAATGCACACCATCGAGCATCTGGCAGCTACTTTTTTAAGAAATCATGCTGACTATAAGGATAAGACTGTGTATTTCGGTCCCATGGGTTGTCGTACCGGATTCTACCTGCTTCTGGCAGGTGACTATACTTCTGCAGATATCGTGCCCTTAATGATCGAAATGTATGAGTTCATCCGTGACTTCAAGGATGAGGTTCCCGGTGCTTCCGCCAAGGATTGCGGCAACTATCTGGATATGAACCTGAATATGGCTAACTATCTGGCACGCAAATATCTAAATGAGGTATTATATGATATCAAAGCAGACAGATTGGTTTATCCTGAATAATTATAGAGAAAAGGAATGAAATATGAGTAAAATTGGAATTATCGGAGCCATGGATCTGGAAGTAGACGCACTGAAGCAGACCATGGATGTAAAAGCAGTAACTAAAAAGGCCGGCATGGATTTCTATGAAGGAACACTCAATAATGCCGAAGTTGTAATCGTGAAGTGTGGTATCGGCAAGGTAAATGCTGCCCTGTGCGTACAGATACTTGCAGATGATTTTCACATTACCCACGTGATTAATACCGGTGTGGCAGGTTCCCTGAATGCCAAGCTGGATATCGGTGATATCCTGATTTCCAAGGATGCTATTCATCATGATATGGATGTAACCATCTTTGGCTACGCATTAGGTGAAGTACCCCAGATGGGCACCCGTGAATTTGTGGCAGACGAACAGCTGACTGCTCTTGCAAAAGCTTCCTGCGAAAAAGTAAACCCGGATGTAAATGCCATCATCGGTCGTGTGGTCAGTGGTGACCAGTTCATCTCCAGCAAGGAAGTAAAGGAACGACTGATTAGCGAATTCCAAGGTGACTGCGCTGAGATGGAAGGCGCTTCCATCGCCCACGGTGCACATCTGAACAATATTCCCTTTGTAATCATCCGTGCCATTTCCGACAAGGCAGACGACAGCGCAGAAATGGACTACCCTTCCTTTGAAAAGGCTGCCGCTCAGCATTCCGCTAAATTGGTTGAGGATATGGTACAGTATATTTTAAAAATTTGTAATTAAGTGCAAAACATAAGGTCCCCGGTGACAGCATTTCTGCCACCGGAGACCTTTTTATTTGTGTTTTATTTATGCCCTGTCCTTTTTATTCAGGCTTTTTCTTAAAGATAAATAATTTACTCAGTACATAATTTGAAATCATAACCAGTACAGAAGAGATAAAGATCTTGGAGATCCAGTAATCCATATGCAGCAGATTCACTGTTACATACATGATTACGATATCCATAATACCTGTGGATACTCTGGCTCCTGCAAACTGGACAAACTCTTTCCAGATATTCGGATTGGTACTTCTGAATACCCAGATTCGGTTGGCAAAATAGCCGAATACTACACCCACAATCCAACCTATAATATTGATGATACTGTTCTGTATGCTGATTGCAGAATCCAGGAAAAGGCCTGCCACCCAGCATCCTGCCCAGGATACAATGGTATTCAGCACACCTACTATCAGGTATACTATCAGCTCCCTGTATTTCACCATTAATTCTTTTATCTTATTTATCATAAATGACAGTTCCTTTCTTAATTCAATCCTTAAGCTGTAATCCGCAAATAAAGTAAGCTCTTCGCTTCTTGTGGATATGCTGCGGCATCTCTACAGTTTCAACTGCTCTTATGCAACAATATTAAATTACAACTCTGTCATCTATTTGTCAACTTAAGTATTCCTTAAGGGTTCACCACATTTTGGGGTGTGCCTGCCAAAAATGCCTTAATATTTCCATATACTCCCTGCACACAACGGTTTCGTGCTTCCACGCTGCCCCACGCCAGATGTGGGGTGATAATCAGTTTGTTACTGTCCTTGATTTGGCTCAGAGGATTGGAAACTTCCAAGGGCTCCTTTTCCACCACATCCAGTCCTGCCGCTGCGATTTCTCCGGCCTCCAGTGCCTCATACAAATCACGGTTATTCACTACACCGCCCCGGGCTACATTGATAAGTACTGCAGAGGGCTTCATCAGACGCATAGCATCCCCATCGATGAAATCTCTGGTCAAATCACTTAAGGGACAATGCAGAGAAAGAAAATCACTTTCCTTTAAAAGGGTCTCCTTATCCACCTGTTCATATTCTGTTACCGTGCTTTTACCTGTAACGGAGTGAAAAATCACCCTACATCCAAAGGCCTGTGCAATCTTCGCCACACGGCGGCCAATATTTCCCATGCCCACGATACCCCATGTTTTGCCCTCCAGCTCATAGAAAGGGATGTCAAAATTGGAGAAACGGTCCTGGGCACTGTATGCGCCGGACTTCACATAATGATCATAGTGGGGAAGCTTCTGAGCCAGGGCCAGAGCCAAAGTAAAGGTGTGCTGTGCCACCATGGAAGTGCAATAGTCCACTACATTACACACCGGAATACCTCTGCTCTTCAAATAAGCCAAATCACAATTATCATAGCCTGTTGCAAATTCACACACCAGCTTCAGGTTTTTGGCATTCTCCAGGGTTTCCCGATTCATGGGGGACTTATTGGCTACTACGATATCCGCATCCTTCACCCTTTCCTGCACCTCCTGGGCAGTCACGGTATTTTTGTAATAGGTTACCTCTCCCAGCTCCATCAGACAATCCACGGACACATCCGGGCCCACACTATTTCTCTCCAAAACTACTATCTTCATACGCGCCTCACTGTTCTTTATTCATCTTATTTCCCCTGCACGCACCCTAAGCAGACACATATGGCCTCCCCTTGCAGTCGAAATATCTCTACATACCAAGGGCCTGCAAGATACTCCCGCAGGCCCTAAAGTCTCACATTATAATATCTTTACAGTCTCTTTAACAGTTCTTCTCTCTGTGCCTCAAAACCGGGCTTGCCAAGGAGTGCAAACATGTTTTTCTTGTAGCTCTCTACACCGGGCTGGTTGAAAGGATTTACACCCAGCAAGTAGCCGCTGACACCACATGCAAACTCGAAGAAGTAGAAGAGCTCACCTAAATAGAACTCGTTTACCTCAGGAATATTAATCAGGAAATTGGGCACCTGACCGTCGGTATGTGCCAGTACGGTACCATTCATCGCAGACTTATTGACGAAATCAACGCTCTTGCCTGCCAGATAATTCAGACCGTCCAAATCTACGGGCTCTGTGCCGATGATAATCTCTTCCTTGGAGATCTCTACATTAATAACGGTCTCGAACATGATGCGGGCACCATCCTGAATGAACTGACCCATGGAATGTAAATCAGTGGTCAGATCCACACTTGCAGGGAACAGACCCTTCTGGTCCTTACCTTCGCTCTCACCGTAGAGTTGCTTCCACCACTCACTTACGTAGTGTACGGAAGGCTCATAATTTGCCAGAATTTCCACCGTCTTACCCTTGCGTAACAAAATATTACGAAGTGCTGCATACTGCAAAGCATCATTGCTTTCAAAATCGTTTTCAAGGGCTCTCTTTCTGCCGCTGGCAGCACCCTCCATCAGTTTATCAATATCTGCGCCGCTTACTGCGATGGGTAATAAACCTACTGCAGTCAGTACGGAGAAACGTCCGCCTACATCATCGGGCACTACGAAGGTCTGATAACCTTCCTCGTCAGCCAGATTCTTCAGGCTTCCTCTTGCCTTGTCAGTAGTCGCGTAAATTCTCTTGGCTGCGCCTTCTTTACCATACTTTTCTTCCAGCTTTGCCTTGAATACACGGAAGGCAATAGCAGGCTCAGTGGTGGTACCGGACTTGGAAATCATGTTGATAGAGAAATCTCTGTCACCTACTACATCCATCAAATGCTTCAAGTAAGTGGAGCTGATGGAATTACCACAGAAATAAATTTCGGGAGCCTTACGGATGCTCTTATCCACCACATTGAAAAAGCTGTGACCTAAGAACTCAATAGCTGCTCTGGCACCTAAATAAGAACCGCCGATACCGATTACCAGCAGTACCTCGGAATCACTCTGAATCTGCTTTGCCGCTTCCTTGATACGTGCAAACTCCTCTTTATCATAATCAACGGGCAAATCAATCCATCCTAAGAAATCATTACCTGCGCCGGACTTGGACACCAATACATCCTTTGCATCCAGTGCCAGTTTTTTCATATAACCGATTTCTTCCTGAGAGATAAATGCACCTGTCTTGGAATAATCAAATGTAACCTGTTTACTCATAGCTCTGCTCCTTTTCCCATAAGATATGACTTTTCATCTGTACCTGCGAATCCTTACCTGCAATAGCAGATACGCATATATTCAGTGTAACAAAGTTATAGGCCAAATTCAAGAGAAATCCTGTAAAAAAGAGGACTCTCGACTATGTCCTGTTGCGCACTTAACTGCACCGGTGAAATTTCCAATTGCTTCAAATATCGGACACCCCTATATTACACTTTATAACCTTATCAGGTCGTCAACAATTCCTTCAAAAGCCGCTCCAGCTCATCATAAGTCACTATATCACTACCCTTCCGTACGGGCTGCTCCTGCTTTTTCTTCCACTCCACCACACGCTTGTCTTTTTGGCGTGTATCGCGTTTCACCAGCTCATAATCAGGATCTGTCTGCTCCCCGTAAAGGTACTCCATATCCTCCTTGGTCACATGGATACGGGGCGCCAGATGATTTTCCAGATAATCAATCATATTTACCTTCAAAATCCTGCGCTGTTCCCTGACAGCCACAGAAGTAGTCACCGTGATAAACAGGTACAGTCCCAGAAATGTAATGATGTAATAGGGCAGAATCTCCGCCACAGGCCGCCCGGCTCCAATGGCCCTGGCAATCCCCACGCCTGCAAGCAGCACAGACAAAAGCTGCAACTGGGCCGACACCAAATACCATTGATCGTAGGTAAAAGGCCCAAAAGCCAGCCGTGATATCAGCTTGTCCACAAAAATAGCCGTGTTGGACACACCTTTATTCATCTCAAAACAATTCTCGTACTTCACCTTCCACTGGCGCAGCACCCGATGACCGGTGGTGGCCATATTTTCCGCTTCACGGATTAACCCCCTGTAAAAAAAGCCTATGGTCACTCTGACCACCAGACCCATTGTCAGTAACACCAGCATCCCTATGGTAAAAAACAAGTCCCTCTGCAAAAATTCGCAAAATGCCTTCCACATAAAAATTCCCTCCACGCTTTATAAATGTGTGTAACAAGCCTGTCCCCAACCATTTGGTACAAGCCTGCCACTTCATCACAAGTATAAATCCGTGAAGGGAAAAATGATATGAAAAATCATCGACATTGTTCGCGAGCAATGAGCTCATAAAATATGGTCATATGCTTACCCCCATAACCACATAAAAAACGTTATTACAGCCATAAAAACAAAGCCAATCAGCAAAGCGATCAGACTCCATAAATCCTGTGAACCGAATATCAGCTGTAAAGTCACCAGAAAGATAGCCAGCAACTGGCCTACCATCACTCCGAAGAAATATACCTTTTTCCGCACTTTGCCCATCTGCTTTTCGTCATACGCTTTTTGCTCTGACAAAACCACCTCATCCGGTTTATAATCATCATGAATCAAATAATCCGATGATACGCCGAAACAATTACAAATCCCTAATAAATTAGTAATATCCGGAGTAGAATCACCTGATTCCCAACGGGAAATCGCCTGCCTGGATACGCCTAATTTTTCTGCAAGCTGCTCCTGGGAAAACCCGGCCTCTTTTCTTAATTGTACAATTTTCTCTTCAAATCTCATCCTGTACCTCCCACTTTTCAAGTTCCTATAGGATAGCATTTTGGCCTTTGGGAATCCACCACATTTACTTCACATTGCCGCAACCAAATGTAACATTTGGCGTATTTCTCACTTTCAGAGCCCTTTCTTTGCGTCTATGCCCTCAAGTACAAAAGCGTAAGCCCTATACTTAGCCCAATACTAAACACCAGTCCTATCATACAGGTGGTAACAGCGAACCGGTCATATACCTTGCCCGTTCTCTGATTCAGCATCACATGATAGGTCTTGTCCTTGCGATACAGCCTATCTTCCAAAACCCCTTCCCTGGGAAAAGCACAGGGGTATTCCGCTTCGTCTACCCAATAATAAGCCACCTGGAATTTACGGTTTTTCACGTGGTCAATCCGTGAAAATCGTGCTTCCTTGCGCTTAGAGCATATCAAACAGATACTGCAGTATACAAACCCCAGCGTCAATGCCGCAGAAAACAGGCACAGCAATACAGCGCCCGCTAACAATATGTAGTCCACACTAACATTTAAAATCAAACATAAAACCAATAGAATGATGATCAAAATAAAGAGTTCCATGCATTCCTTCTCCTTATAGTGAAATCCGTTCAGCAGAAGTTCCTTTTCTCTCTCCTTAATTCTCACATAAAAATCCGGCAAACGCAAACTGATACAACATCACGGATCTGCCAAACATGTCAACCACAGTACCTTCCGCATCCCCGGAAAGAATCTGTTTTGCGCCGGAAATCAGCTTTGGAATCAACTCAGGCGCAACAGGAAATGTACTATGGGAAGGATAAATCATATCAAATCTTCCTTCGTACCGGGATAGACCTGACATACTTTCTATGTAATTCTCCATATTCCGATGTGCACCAAACATGAAAATTCTGCCGTCCTGAATGGAATCGCCGCCAATAAGTACCCTATGGTTAATATCCAAAATAGCAATACTTCCCGGCGTATGTCCCGGTAAATCAATGATTTCAAGGGGCCTGCCTCCCAGATCAATGATATCTCCGTTCTTCACCGGAATAATGGCTCCCTGACCACCATGGGCACGGTAGAGGTTTTCTTCCATAGGACTCATCATAATGCAGTCAAAGGCCCCGTTGCCGGAAATATGGTCCGGGTCAGCATGGGTATTTAACATCTGTAAGGGCAGCGCCGTAATACTTTCCGCAATTTCCTTCGCATTCGGAGTCTGCATACCACTATCAATCAAAAGTGCGCTTTCCGCCCCTGTCAAAAGAAAGAAACGCACCCCATTATCCTCGATTCTCCATGTACCTTCATTGATTTGAATGATCCCACTCATATTATGTAAACCTCCTCCACTATCCTTTCATTTTCGGATAACTCCGCTTATCTCCCTCAGCTCAGTAACATCTCAAAAAATCCGTCCACATCCATCAGTCCGTATGACCAAAGGAATGCCCTGTCCTTTTCACTAAGTTCGTCAAGTGACTTCCACCACACGTTTTTGATGGCCTGTTCTTCACCTTCCCGTATTTCGGGATCCATTCCCACGATAGCCTCCTGCTCCGGGGGCACCTCCACCAAAAACACATATTCCCTGTTGCCGTTCTTACGATGCAGGATATTCAGCGGTCTGCTAATCCTGCCGTCCAATCCGCACTCTTCTTTCAACTCCCGCAGTGCAGCCTCCTCCGGCGTCTCACCGGACTCCACTCCTCCTCCCGGCAATTCAAAAATGGTTCTGCCGAATCTGAAAGTTTCAATCATTAAAATTCTGCTGTTTCGTACCACCATTGCCATGCTTCTGTCCCGCATAATTACTCCTCTTAACTCCAAGTTCATACTTTAGAAAACCTATACTCAATTCAAATACTCCGTCAGCATCTTCTTAAACTGCGCACAAAACTCCTCCGGAGCATCCAGTTGTGGACAATGTCCGCATCCTTCCAATTGATAGAAGTGCTTCTTGGGTGCACTGACCAGGTTATAATATTCTTCCACATACTTAACCGGTGTGGACCAGTCGCAGGAACCGGATATAAACCCTACCGACACCTGATATTCCAAACCATATTCACGGACATCTACCTGTCTCAGATAATCAAACAGCTGCCTGTTCAAATTTATGTATTCCGTTACCCCTGCATTTGGCTTTAAAAACCACCGCACATTATCTATTCCCATATAGGGAGAAGCAAGCCCCATCCATATTTGGTTTCCCTGTTTGGGTGCCATATGATAGGGGTAAACAAAACGTCGCAGATTGATCATATTCATCTGACTCTTATCTGCCAGATATTCCTCATATGCTGCCTCCATAGCTTTGGTATTGCGTCCCTTTTCCCGGGCTATTGCAAGTGCGTCCCTGTAACTGTATATTTCACTTTCCATGGTAACCACTTGTCCGATACCGATGTATGCCGCAACTTTTTGAGGATTCTCCAGCGCATATTTACTGCCCGGCAGTGTACCGTAGGAATGTCCTACCAGCACCACTTTCTCCCTATCAAAGCGCTTACAGGCATAATCCACTAATGCATCCAAATCAGCAACCGCCTGCTCAAAGCCGGCAGTCTGATTGGAAGGGTCAGTTTTTTGATTGCGGTAATAAGTTCTGCCACAGCCCCGCTGTTCCCAATATACAATCGTATAATCCTTTACAAGGTATTTGGTAAACACATAGTAAATAAATCCATCCGGACCTCCCGGACCTCCATGCAGCCAAATAATTACAGGATTCCTACTGTCTTCTCCCCAAATACGCAGATACTGCTCCTGACCACCCAAGGTGACATAAATTCCCTCATCTACACCATTTTCCGTAGTAATGCGATTTGCAAAATAAGTTGCCATCCGCACAATTACCACAAATACAATCACCAGTATCATCAGGGTTGCCAATACCAGGCCAATCCATTTTAAAATTAAAAGTAGCATTTTTCACCTCTCTGGATTCTTTAACCAATATACATTTTAGGCTATACCTGTCTGCCCAACAGCTACATTACTCACGTCCTCGGTAAAGTGCTGAATTACTCACGTCCTAAAGTGCTCTTATCATATATATTTCCTTATTTTGGTAAATATATATGATGCTTTAACTTTCTTTCGTTTGTATTTATCTACTATACCGTAAATCCGAAAACTCTTGGCATATATATTTGTCCAAAAGACCTTTTCTATCCTACAAAAGTTCTAAAAAAAGTAATTTTTTTATCTATAAATCATTTGTTCATCAGCTAGAATCAATCAAATCCAATATTCTATCTGATTTCATACCCAAATAGCATCGGTAAACACCTAAAAAGCATCTTCTCATACATGCCCTAATTTTATCATATACATTCCCCTAGTAGCAACCTATATCCCTATCTTTGAGACTATCCTAGCACCTGCAAAAAGGAGCAAACCTGAAACCCTCCTACCCGTTTCCCGGTAGTGGACTTAAAGTCTGCTCCTGCACTTCTCCTTTTATCTTCTTAGGCGGCTGTGCTCCCGACTATGATAACCGGGGCATGAACGCCTACATTCAGCCTCCCATTCTCACGATTACAGCGTTGCTACCATCATATCATCTACAAGTGTCCGAACCTCTTCTTCGGTCACTCTGCCCCTTACCAGGGGGTCAGCCAGAAAGGCCTCTACTACTAAATCCTTGTCCTTGTTTCCACCCATGACAATTCTCAGGATTCTCTCATGATTTTCGATATGGGGCATCAGCAACTGGCGCACATTCTCAGGTACACTGCCTGCCAGTACGGGACGGATGGCATCTCTTTCGAAAATGGCGTTGGTCTCTACGATGGCATCGGCGGGCAGATTGCTGATCTGCTTACCACTGTTGGGAATGTTTACATTGCTTATCACTCTCTCCAGACCGCACAGTGCCTTAATCAGCAGGATTCCCTCTTCACCGGTGGGCTCTAACTTAATCTGCTCCTCACCGTTTACCAGTCTCCGTGACTTAGCCAGTCTCTCCTGCAGGTCATTCTTTCTCCAGTCCACTGTAGTCAGAGCGAATTTCCAGCCATGTACGGTGTCAGGGTCCTTCAGATACTCATCGCCGGGCATAAACTCTGCCAGGTGGCGGTCACCTGCTGCCGCAATCAGACCATAGCGGTTGAACAGGTCCATTTTCACTCTGTGGGAGCATGCAAAGGAATTGTTCATCCAGTTATTATCCTTTTCCTCCAAGCCCTCTTCAAAATGCTTGTGGATATATTTACGGTAAATAGGGAACAGGTCTATTCCCTTGTAGCTTGCATAGTCAAACCAGGTAAAGTGATTGATACCCAGTACGTTTACATGAATATCCGCTCTGTCGATGTGCTCAATGCCCAGCTCCTTCTCTGCGATGGTAGCCAGCACCTTCTGGGTACCAAATACCTCGTGACAGCAGCCGAAAGCTTTGATTTCAGGGAACACATGGTACAGTGTCTTGATACACATACTCATGGGGTTTGTGTAATTGATGACCCAGGCCTTGGGACAGTACTTCTTAATCTGCTCTGCAAATTCCACAAACATGGGCTGGGTACGCAGAGAACGCATGATACCGCCGGGGCCTGCGGTGTCACCTACGGACTGGTAAATGCCCAGTCTCTCAGGCATATGTACATCCACTGCCATCTCATCGAAGGTCTTGGGCATAATAGAGATCACTACGAAGTCCACACCCTTTAATGCCTCTTCATAAGTATCTGCAACTACATAGTCCCACTTGCCTACTGCATCTTCTCGAGCCTTAATGCTGTTACCGATGATTTCATTGGCTTTGGAAGCCTCCTTATCAATATCATACAAACGAATGGTGCCGGACATGGCAGGCTCCATAGCCAAATCAGTCATAAAGGTCCATGCCCATCCTCTGGAACCGCCACCGATATACGCAATCTGAATATCCTCTACACGTTTATTATTGTATTTCATATTTTCCTCACCTTCTGCCATTATTCAGGCGTAATCTATTTAGCCTGTTGTACGGATTCCGATTACAGACGAATCCACCGTATAACTTTATCCATTCCTATTTTTTTAAATCACACACACTTAATATATTACCAAACAAATCCGTTATCACCTTCTGATCCGGCTGCGCTGTAAATACCTGCTTGCCGTTCACATAACCTTCTGCACCCTTGCCATTATTTACAATTTTATAGTGCATATCGCCCCACTCCTGCTCATAGGTGCTCTCTTCTCCGGATACCGTACCCCAGTATACCTGCTCTCTCTCTATATGCACACCATACATACGGGCAAAGTACTCCATCACTGACAGCATGGCCGGTCCGTACGCATCCTGCTCCCCTTCCAAACTGACCTTGGAAGGCTGCATGGTAAAAGGATCGTACTGCTGTACAAAGATGCAGTCTTCACCGATTGCCTGAAACAGCTTATTGCCCAGATAAGGAATCAAATGCTCATAACCATAGTTTTCCAGTGCACGGATGGCTCTCTGGTAGGTCAGTGCCTCTGCCTGACCGCTCCAGTTATTAGTGGTCACATTACGAAACAGGGGATCATTCACTGCCACGGAAGGCAGTGGCATCTTGGTCCAGAATTCCTCCGGATTCAGGAGATGCTCTTTCACAAAGCGCTCCGCCATATCGTCAGAAATACTGTGCCAATACATGGCACGCAACGTATTATGTATCAGGGTAGGCATCACATGATGATATTTATCACGATCAAGGCATGCTCCCCGCTCCTCGCTCCACAGATAGGAGCGAATCTTATCTGCCACCTGCCCAGCCTGCTCTGTCCAATGCTTTGCCAGGTTCTCCTTCTTCAATATACGGCCGATTTCTGCCATAGTCTCTCTGGCCGTATAGGAAAAGCTCATGATATCGATGGAAGCCATGGGCACTACTTGGCAACCCTCCGGAGGAACCTCCTCGGTCCAGCCATCCGGCGCATCCCCATACCGCATGGCATGATCCTCGCCGGTATCGTATTTGCACCAGGTCTCCAGACAGCCGTCCCCGTCGGAGTCCCGCACCTTCCACAGGTACGCATCGAAACGCTCCAGTGTGGTGTATAACAAATCCAGATAATATCCGTCCTTACCCATCAGATAATACATGTTCAAAGCAGGTGCCGGGAAACAAAAGCCCTGAAATTTATTAAACTGAGGAGTCAGCACCCCGTCTATCATAGCGATACTGCCGGGAATACGACCGTCCTCACGTATATTTTCCATAAACAATAACTGATTGTTCAGACCGGTTTCCATATTTCTCTTGGCATACATCTCCCCGCCCATGGGCTGGGTCTCCAGCCAGATTTTTTCATAACCGCCGCCTTCAATCAGCACCTTCCGCCCCGCAAAGTCCTTGATATTTTCCAGAGACTTGCGCTCCGCAGTGCTTACCAGCTTTTGCAGCAGACCGTTAGAGGTCTGAAAGGAAATTGACGTGTTCGTAATCATAATCCTAACTCTCCATTTCTTCTGCTAATGCCTAGCGGTATTCCACGCTGAAGTAATCAAAGTCCGCACAGGCTGACATATCCACCATATCATGTACATACATACCAAAGTGCGCTCCGGTGAAGCCTCTTGCATACTCATCCGTCACCAGTTCACAGGAAAAATCTCCCCCTGCCTGCTGCCATTCACCGTCCGGTACTTTGTAAAAAAAGTGTGCTACACGGCCTTCTTCCACTACCTCCACACGTAAGTCGATGACACCTTCCAAAGGAACAGGAATTGGCTCTATCTCATCGGTAATGGTACCCAAGTCACTCTTTAGCAGAGTCATCACCGCCTGCCCCTTTGCATCCAACGTCTTACCCAGTAAGTAAAAGGTCTGTGCATCATAATCATAGGTCATACCCGCCATTTGTTCCATATAGGCAGGACGAAATTCCATGGAAGTCTCTGCCACACATGTAAATTCCTGTTGACGTACTGCGATATGGGATACATGATGCCAGGAATTCATAGACTCCTGCCCGCGCAGTCGCAAGTAACCTTTTCTGGCCGACAAATCAATGAAATCATGATAATCCGCTCTGGGAGAAGCATAGCGGATATCCAGTACTTCCCCATCAAAATCATCCCGAAAGCTCTTTGCATCGTCTATATATAGACCACTCTCCACACCCAGAGGAGATCCAGTGGTTAGCTGACCAAAATTACCGCCACATTCCATGCGCAGCCAACCGTCTTCATCCCAAACCATCTTTTGGATGGCGGTTTCTCTGCCCAGGATGCACCACTTGGTGCCGGGTACGGGTCTGGAGCACAAATGCACCATGTACCATTCCCCAGCCGGTGTATCCACGAAATCACCATGACCACACTTTTGCAGCATACTCATATCGTCCTGATTACTAGTAATAATGGGATTACCCGGTGCGGTTTCAAAGGGGCCGTAAATGCTCTTGGAACGGGCCATGGTTACCGCATGGGTATAACCGGTGCCACCCTCCGCCACTACCAGATAATACCATTCGCCGATGTGGTACATGTGAGGTCCTTCCAGATAACCCAGCTCCGTACCGGTGTACACCAGCTTCCGCTCACCTACGGGTTTTAAGGTCTCCACTTCCAGCTCCTGAACGGTGATGCCTTTGAAACCGTTTATCATATTAATCAAATATTTCTTTCCATCTCTATCATGGAACAGGGAAGGATCGAATCCGATACTGTTTAAATACACCGGCTCCGACCACTCACCGTAAATATCATCAGTGTATACCACAAAATTATGGGTATTGTAATAGCGTCCCTTCTTGGTCTTTACGTCCGTAAATACCAGAAAGAAACGACTGCCGTCATAAGTCAGGCAGGGCGCCCACACTCCACCGGAGCAAGGATCTCCCAGCATGTTCAGCTGACTTGTTCTTGTAAGCGGAGAGGGAATCTGCTCCCAGTTCTGCAAATCTTTAGAGTGAAAAATCCTCACGCCCGGCCACCACTCAAAGGTAGAGGTGGCTATATAATAATCTTCCCCCACTCGTATGATACTGGGGTCGGGGCAAAAACCCTTTAAAATCGGATTCTGAATCATACCTGCTCCCTTTCCGCAGACAAATCATCTCAGACCTATCTGCCCGATGCTTCTGTCAATATACTGTCTGCTTCGTCTTTCGTATGAAAAAAGTATATCAAATTTTATCCCTTTAATCCACTGGTTCCGATACCCTCAACCAA
The DNA here is from genome assembly GCA_045597105.1 of Acetatifactor sp. Classification (GTDB taxonomy): domain Bacteria; phylum Bacillota; class Clostridia; order Lachnospirales; family Lachnospiraceae; genus Acetatifactor. The sequence goes on along the minus strand of JAZODQ010000088.1, from coordinate 10,342 downwards.
ATATCTGTTAAAGAACAGGAAGATTAAAAATACCGGTATCAGTGACAGGGTGGACATAGCAAACATGGCTCCGAAGTCCGTGGTGGATGCGGAGTCCGCAAACATTTTTATTGCCAGGGATGCTGTGTAGGATTCCGGCTTGTTTAAGTAAAGCAGGGGTCCCATATAATCATCCCACTTCCAGTAAAACTGAATAATGATTGTGGTCACTATGGAAGGCTTTAACAACGGGAAGATGATATGGGTATAAATGGTATACCTGCTGCAACCGTCAATGGTGGCCGCCTCATCCAGCTCTCTGGGAATTCCCTCCATGAACTGCATCATCTGATAGATGAAAAATGCCTGACCGCAAAAATATGGTAAAATCAACGGTACGGAGGTACCTGTCAGTCCCAGATTATGCCAGATCAGAAAAGAAGGAATCATGATAACCTGTCCGGGAAGCATCATAGTTGCAAGCATACAGGTAAACCAGAGCTTACGACCTTTAAATTTAATACGGGAGAGTGCATAGGCCACCAGAGAAGAACTGATAACCGTACCAAGCGTAGCCACGCAAGTAATGATAATGGAATTCTTAAAGAAAATATCGAAACCATAACCACCAAAGCCGGCCCATCCGGTAGCATAATTACTTTCCTTCAGCTTTTCCGGTATCAAAGCCAATGTACCGCGCAGGATCTCTGCATTATCCTTGAAGGAACCGCTGATCATCCACAAAACAGGATATATCATTACTATACCAAAAGCGATTACAAAGAGATGGTACAGTACTTTTTTTACTAATTTTTTAACTTTCATATACTTTCCCCTCCCTTAATCATTTGCTTCACTAAATACCCAGAACTTGGACGTTTTGAAAATCACCAGTGTGATAGTACTCATAACCACCAGCATAAACCATGACATCGCGCAGGCGTAACCCATATTATTATATTTGAAGGCCTGATTATATACATACAAAGCGTACATCATGGTGGAATTGTTGGGACCACCATTTGTAATGATGAAAGCCTGGGTAAATGCCATAAATGCAGAGATAGTCTGCATTACCAGGTTGTAGAGAATAATAGGTGATAAACAGGGCAATGTAATACGGATAAACTTCTGGAACCCGTTTGCACCGTCAATCTCTGAAGCTTCATAATAGGTTCTGGGAATCTCCTTTAAACCTGCCGCAAAGATAATCATGGAGGAACCAAACTGCCATACACTCATTAAAATCAAAGGGTATAATGCCAATGCCTGATCACCAAACCAGTTGATGGTATCCAATCCCATATCCTTTAGCACCATGTTAAATAAGCCTTTTCTGGCAAATAACTGTTTCCACACCAGCGCTACCGCCACACTTCCACCTACCAGAGAGGGCACATAATAAAGAGAACGGTAAATCGTCACCATTTTACTCTTTTTGGTAAGTAAAAATGCTACAAACAACGCAAATGCCAGCTTCAGCGGTACAGAGATAAACACATATTTCAACGTTATCAGCAGAGATTTCAAAAATGTCTCATCCTCAAACAACATCATGAAATTTTTTAATCCTACCGGTGTAATCTCCTTTGACCCCATGGAATAATCCGTAAAGGCATAACCAAAGGAAGTCATAATGGGAATTAGGGAAAAGCAAATAAAACCGAATATAAAAGGAGCTGCAAATACATGCCCCACCGTGTTGTCATTATATATAAATTTTTTGAAATTTGTTCCGAAATTGGATGCGGTTTCTTTTTTCAAGATAAACCTCCTTTCCGTGCAAAACATAATTCTGATTATAGTACAGGCACACCCACAGGGTAGGTGTGCCTGCAATCTTTAGCTCTTATTCAAAAATAGCCTCCGCAGCTTCATAGGTTTTCTTTGCTGCCTCGTCAGCAGTAAGCTCACCTGCTACTACCTGCTGAATCAGGTTTCTGTACTCGTCAACCACCTGATCCTGTCCGTCAGGACTTAATACATTGATTTTTTCGGGAGTTTCAAAGGTACCAACCAATGCTACATAATCATACATAGCCTTCTGACCTTCGGTTGCAATCGCCTTTAATGCTTCACGCACATTGTCATTGATGGGAATACCTCTTTCACCCTGTAAAACATTGTTACACTCTTCACTATTCTGGAACCAGCTGATAAACTTGGCAGCCTCTTCCTTATGCTGGCTATCCTGAGATACACACATCATCTGGGAAGACTGAATAACAGAGCCTGCAGGTCCGTTTTCAGTTACTCTGGGCAGTGTTGCAAGTGCCAGAGTACGGCCTTCCTGCGCAGCAATATCATAAATGGTAGGGAACTGATTTACTGCAACCCAAGTCATAGCGGCCTCACCTGTTACCAGGAAGTCATTTTCAATATTTGTAATTTCCATTTCAGCACCGGCATCAGGTGAAGCACCTTCCTTAATCAGGTCTGCTCTCATCTGAATGTAGGGAGTCAACATGGTATAATCGTCAAAGCCCATACCGGTTAATTCCAAATTAAAGAAACCATATTCTCCAACCTTACCCTGCTGTCCGATATAGGTGGAACAGCCTGCAATAAATTCGGAGCTGGTAAATCCGGATGTACCGAAATCACCTGTATGTGCAGAAATCTTTCTTGCTGCTGCCGCATAATCGTCCCATGTCCAGTTTTCAGTGGGAAGTGCTACGCCTGCTTCCTTAAACATATCTACATCATAAGCGATTCCATATGTATTCAGACCATTGGAAAGACCCATCTGATTACCTGCGGTATCCTGTGTAATCTTTAAGTAAGCGTCGGAAATATTGCTGGTATCGATGACACCGGAATCAATGAACTCATTCAAAAAATAAATCTTATCTACATACTGAGGGAAGTTACCACCCAACTGGAATACGTCCCATACCTGATCGGAGGAAACCAATGTTTTTAATTTTGTGAAATAATCATCAAATGAGTAGAATTCGTACTCGATATCTACATGAGGATTTGCTTTCTCATACATCTCGATTACTTCTACTGTTCTGTCATGACGGGTCTGAGAACCCCACCATGCCATACGTAAAGTGATCTGATCCTCACTCGCATCGCCTTCTCCATTCGATACGGAATTTTCCACCTGACCGGAATCCCCATTGCTTACATTACTTTGTGTTGTGTCTCCGCCACATGCTGTTAACCCCAGCAGCATACCGGCAGATAAAAGTACTGCTAATAACTTTTTCTTCATAACCCTTTTCTCCTTTTCCCTTACATAGCTGTTTTATGCCACCCATATGGCATACCCATATTTTATTTATACTTTCTTTCGAATAATACCAAAATAATGTGTGTTTTTATAAAAAAGTACTGATTTTTTGCCATGTTTCCAAAAAGTGCACTATAGTTTTTTATGTAAGCTCATATTTGATGTATTAAAGTAACAAATAAGTATTGGTCTCTTGACATTTTTTATATATTTTGCTTATATACCATTTATGGGGAATCAATGATGGAGGAGAAGCTTTGTATACCGAAGAAAATAATCAGGGCATATTTATAGAAAAACAGGTACGTGTACCTACTTTTACCATGACCTATGAACACTCCCACATATTTTGTGAAGTGTTTTATCTGAAGACAGGCAGTTGCATTTATTCCTTAAACGATGCCATCTACCATCTGTCTGCAGGAGATATCTTTATCGTGATTCCGGGGGACAGCCACTGCACCCGCTATGAAGGACTGATTCCCTGCGAGCGCATTGTAGTGTATTGTGATTTAAATATTATTCCTCAGGACTTCTGGCGTGGGCATGGTGATATCCTGCACAATCTGTCCCGTTCGGGCAAGGTGATACCGGTAAAAGACGGCAGGAAACAGCTGGAAACACTACTGGAGCGTATGCTGGAGGAAAACAATCAGCCGGATGAGTTCTCTTCTGAATTTTTGCTGTTGCAGATGATGACCCTGCTTCTGTCCATACAGAGAAACGGTATCTTCGTTTATGAACAAATCCGTCCTAAGAACGGTATCAGCACAGATATCGAGGATGCCCTGCGCTTTATCGCACAAAACTTTTCCTTACCGTTATCGCTGGAAGAGGTTGCTTTGGCGGTAAGCTTAAGTCCTACCTATTTATCCAAAAAATTCAAGAAAATTACTGGTGTTACTTTTAAGGAATACTTGAACTATATACGAATCCACCAGGCCTCACGTATGCTGCTTACCACCGACGATACCATTACCCAGATTGCCACGGACTGTGGTTTTAACAGCAGCAACTATTTCAAAGACTGTTTCCGCAAAGTCAACGGCATGTCTCCCAGAGCTTTTCGTCAGCGTCTTGCAGATTCTTCCTTTGAATACGAGCTGGACCGACCAATACATTTTCCTCTGGATAAAGAGGATAATTGCTAAAATAAGGATATTTTGCTATACTTAGAAAAATAAATATTTTTACATCAAACAAAAATAGGATATTAGAGGAGAGGTTGATTATATGAGATATCAGACAAAGGGTACCTGTTCCAGTGCCATTGACATTGAATTAAAGGACGGCGTGATTGAGTCCGTTGCTTTTACAGGCGGCTGTAACGGTAATTTAAAGGGCATTTGTGCTTTGGTCAAGGGCATGACCCCGGACGAAGCTATCAGCAAATTAAAGGGCATTACCTGCGGCTTTAAGTCCACTTCCTGTCCCGATCAGTTAGCAAGAGCATTGGAGAGTATGCAGTAATGAAAAAGATTGTGTTAACAGGCGGCGGTACTGCGGGACACGTAACCCCCAATATCGCTTTATTACCCGCACTGCAGGAGGCCGGCTACGAAGTCAGCTACGTAGGCTCCTATGACGGCATAGAGAAAAAACTTATCGGCGATTTTGACATCCCTTATCAGGGTATTTCCACAGGAAAGTTCCGCCGTTATCTGGACCTCAAAAATTTCACGGACCCTTTCCGTGTGATTAAGGGCTACACAGAAGCCAAGAAATATTTGAAACAGGTAAAACCGTATGTGGTGTTTTCCAAGGGCGGTTTTGTCAGCGTACCTGTGGTACGGGCGGCGGCAGCACTGAAAATCCCCTGCATCCTTCATGAATCCGATATGACTCCCGGCCTGGCAAATAAGCTTTGTATTCCGGTAGCTACCAAGATATGCTGTAACTTCCCGGAAACCATGGAGTATCTGCCTAAGGAAAAAGCAGTACTCACCGGCTCCCCCATCCGTAAGGAACTGGCGCAGGGCAATAAGCTGGCAGGTCTTGATATGTGTGGCTTTACTGCAAATAAGCCTGTAATTATGGTAATCGGCGGCAGCCTGGGTGCAGCCAATGTGAATAAAGCAGTACGTAGCATTTTACCTGCTCTTTTGGAGAAATTCCAAGTAGTTCATATCTGTGGCAAGGATAAGGTGGATAATCTACTGCTGAATACACCGGGCTATAAACAGTTTGAATACTTAAAAGCAGAATTAAAGGATATGTTTGCCATGGCTGATTTGGTCATCTCCAGAGCAGGAGCTAACGCCATCTGTGAGATACTGGCACTGCAAAAACCCAATATCCTCATCCCTCTGCCTGCAGCCAGTAGCAGAGGTGATCAGCTGTTAAATGCCAAATCCTTCGAAGAACAGGGATTTTCCATGGTGCTTCAGGAAGACGATATTACAGACCAGCTGTTTTTAGCGAAAATACAGGAGCTGTACGATAACAGACAGACATACATTGATGCCATGAACGCCAGCGGTCAGCTGGACTCCATCGCCACGATTGTGGGACTGATTGAGGAAGCAACAAAACATTAATCAAAATAAAGGATTGGGTTCTGTATTTCGCAGAACACAATCCTTTTCATTTACTCTTGATTTATTCTATTCTTCCTCGTACATGGCACGTATTCCGCCGATGTACTTGGCACGGGTGCGGGCACATACCACATGTGCATCACCTATCTGTGTGGTGCGTACACGAATGGGTACTGCCACATCACGCAGATGCATGCCAATCAGGGTATCCCCGATATCCATACCTGCGTGGGCCTTTACATGCTCCACTGCCACAGGATGCTCAAACGCCTTATACGCTGCAGTTGCAAAAGAACCTCCTGCCTTGGGTTGGGGCATCACATTTACGATTTCATAGCCGAAAGCATTTGCTGCTTCCTTTTCCAGTATCAACGCACGGTTTAAGTGCTCACAGCACTGTGCTACCAGATATACACCAGCCTCCTGGGTGGCCTGATAGATGCCGCCAAATACTACTTCTGCCAGCTCCGGGCTGGAGTAGGAACCGATGGATGCGCCTGCCACCTCGCTGGTGGAACAACCCACCACTAATAGCTGACCTTTCTCCAGCTTTCCTGCTTCTATCAGCTCCTTGGCTGCTCTGTATGCTTCTTCTCCAATAATCGTCATGTCATTCGTCATAGGAAACACTACTCCTTCCCATTATCGTTCATTCAGACGAACGGTCTCCCCGGACTTAATTTCATGGATACTGTCCCATGTCCTGTACCACACACTATGGGTGGTAGGATTATACACTGTCAATCCGTCCGCAGAATATTCCAGACTGCGAATTGCCTTTACATATTCATAAACCTCCATATTGGTGGCATACCAGATATCCTCTTTGCCACTTATAAATGCTGCAAACTCCTCTATCTGTTTCCAGTTACCGCTTCTGCCAAACTCAAAGCTGTGTCCCCACACATACATCAATGGCAGCTCCACATAATTCGGTACATTCAAAAATTTTTGTGCCAGTCCCATCAGATTCTCATCATGATGGCAGGTAGGATGCCACTCCAAGAAATCCGCAGGTGTATAAAAGTTTCCTGTACTGACCGCTGTACGGGAATACTTAATGCCTGCTGCCTTCAGCACTTCCTTAGCTTTATCGCTGTAATGACCGAATGCATAGGACATACCGTGCACCATTTTGCCTGTCAGATGCTCTAATTCACGACGGTCCTCTAATACCTCTAAAAGTGCCCTCTGTCTGCTTAAATTATACATACTGTAATGATTTTCACCATGGCATGCTACTTCATGACCCTCATACAGCTCCTTCACCTCTGCCCTGGGAACATATTGCAGAAAATACTTTCCGTCGCTCAGATGCTTACTGTTCAGATGAAAGGTGGCCTTTAACCCATATTTATTTAAAATTTCAACCAGTTCTTTATCAAATAACTCGCCATCATCATAGCTGAGTGTCAAAGCCTTCAATTTTCCTTCCGGATATACAAAATACATTCTTTTGTACCTTCTTTCCCGATTTTAGTTTGTAGTTAACCCACTACCATATATAGTATCACTAATATTGTCAAAATACAAATATTAACTAACGTAAAATAAATAAAATATTTCCCTTTGTTACAATTACGGTCTCCGGCTATATATTTGTAAGAGATAAGACTGGCCATGGAAGCAATCAATGTACCCAGTCCTCCCAGATTAGTACCTACGATGAGAGCCTCATAATCCGTGGTAAATCCTGACAAAAGCAGCGCTGCCGGCACATTACTGATGACCTGGCTGGAAAGGATGGCGGTGTACACCTCATTGCCTACTATCACGTCCCGCAAAAAAATGCTGAATGCAGGTATCCTGCCCATATTCCCGATAAAAATAAAGAAGCCTACAAAGGTCAGGAGCAGCGAATAGTCTACCCTGTAAAGAACCTTCACATCCATAATCAGAATCACAAGAAGCACTATCACCAACATGGCCTGATAAGGCAGTATATGTGCTACTGTCAGCAGACAGAGAATAAAAAGTGCCAAATAGATGTAGAGCTGTGCGGAAGTACTCTTATGTCCTTTGCTTTGCCCGGAAGCGCCCTGCCTACCCTGTGTATTCCTATCCTGCAGGTCTTCTGCCCGCGCGCAGTCCTCCTTGCCAAACTCCAGTGTAAGATCCCCCTTCGGACCTTTTAAACAAAGACACCATATCACAATCACCACCAGGGATACCACCGTATAGGGAAACATGAGCCACAAAAATCTACCCACGGAAATACCCGCCTGTCCATAAAGGTAAAGATTCTGCGGATTGCCGATAGGAGTCAGCATACTGCCCAGATTTGCCGCCGCAGTCTGCAGTACCACCACAGGTATAATATAACCCTCTCTGACCTGCTGTCCCAGCATCCCCAGGACAGTAAAAGTAAAAGGTACGAAGGTAATCAGTGCCACATCATTCGTAATAATCATACTAAAGAAAAAACACAGCAATACCAGCACCAGCATCACTGCCCGGTAGGATTTTACCTTGGACAGTAAAAACCGGGCAATTTTCTGAAAAATGCCCAGCCCCTGCAGGCCTGCCATCACCGCCATCAGGCACAGTAATACTGCCAAAGTACGAAAATCAATGTAATCCAGATACTCTCTGCCCGGTGGCACCAAAATGGCTGATAGCACCGCCAAAACCAATGCCACACAAAGCACTGCTTCTTTTTTAAAGAAATCAACTAATTTATTTAAAATGCCTGTCTGTTTTTGCTCCATCTTATGCATCCTTTCAAAATATCCCCTGTTCATGGGTATATTTTTTCTCTAAAAACGAAATTATAATATCACAAAATATTGTTTACGAAAAGGGGATTTGCTCTGCAACCTGCCTTGCGGTCCCTGCTGCACTTCGGAATGGAGATGATTATGAAACTGACAACCAATATAGAACAAAATAAAGAGATTCTCAAATCCCTGATACCCATCGGTGAAAGCTTTGATGTGAGTACCAGGGACCTGTTACTGGGAGACCGCTCCGCCTACTGGGTGGGCATCAACGGTCTGTGCGACAGCGACGCTCTGCTCTGGGCACTGTCCAATTTGCAGGATCCGGATTTTATGCGCGATGCCAGGTTATCGGACATCGCACTTTTTATGCGGGGCAAAATCGGTAATGCCCAGGTGCTCATCACCGGAGATTTGCAGGAAATACAGCGCAATATCTTAAGCGGTCCCACCATGCTGATGGTAGATGGTTTCAGCGAAGTCCTCATCATCGATATCCGTAAATATCCCAGCCGTGGTGTCAGTGAACCGGAAACAGAAAAAATGACCAGAGGCGCCAGAGACGGTTTCACCGAAACCATGCTGACCAACACCAATCTGATTCGCCGACGCATCCGTTCTCCCCACCTGATGTTCAAAATCTACAATGTGGGAACAGAGAGTCAGACCGATATTTCCATCTCCTACATGAAAAATAAAGTAAATCAGGAGCTATTACAAAAAATCACTGATACCATCACAGGTCTGGATGTCACAGCCCTGACACTGGGAGGGAACAGTCTGATGGAACTGCTGGTCAAAAAACGCTGGTGGAACCCCTTGCCCAGCATCCAGGTCACGGAGCGTCCGGATGTAGCCTGCAGCTATCTGGAGGAGGGACATATCCTGATTATTGTGGACAACTCTCCCATGGTGCTGATTCTGCCCTGCACTATTTTTCAGTTCACCCAGTGTGCAGAGGATTATCACAAACCGCCTATTGTAGGTACTTACTTCCGCCTGCTGCGTTTTTTGTGTATCCCCGTGAATACCCTGCTGATGCCGGTATTCCTGTTGATTACCACACAGTACCCTGCACTGACTGCCAAGCTGCAGCTACTGCCCACAGAGGACCAGAGCAAAACCCAGCTGGTGGTATATTGCATCGCTGTGGAGTTCTTTTTGGACCTGTTCCGCTACTCCACCTCCATCCGGGGAGAACGTTTTTCCGGCCCTCTGTCCATTATCAGTGGTCTTATCATCGGAGAAATTGCCGTAAATCTGAACTGGGCCAGTCCGGAAGCTCTGTTTTACGGCGCTGTGACCCTGCTTACCAGCCTGACCCTGTCCAGTCTGGAGCTGGGCGATGCTCTGCGCATTTACCGCTATGTACTGCTGATAGGTACCGCAGCCTTTAATGTGCCCGGTTTCTGGATTAGCTTAGTGCTGGTATTTCTCTCCATCCTTACCACTCCCACCTATGGCAGGATGAGTTACTTCTGGCCCCTGTTTCCCTTCAACTGGCAGGCACTGAAAACATTACTGTTCCGCTACCCTACCTATGCGGCCCAGCCCAGCAAAAGCTGGGATCGGAAAAAGCGGAATTCCCGGACATCAAAATGATTCCTCGAACACTCAATATCATTTCATTAATCTCGCCGTGCCATGTCCGTGTCTTAGGGTGCCATAGTAGCCGGGAAAGTGTTGTGACAAATGTGAGCGTTTCTCAAAGTCATCCTTTGCAATCGGCTTTTGTGTCTTTTCCAGTAAGTACATCTGCCGGCCTGTGTCCGTGACGGAAGTACGGTGGGCTATTGTTTTAGAAGCAAATGTGAGATTTTCTTATGTGCGAAGCTTTGGAATTAGGTCTCTGTTTTTATGGCCTTGAACAA
>JAZODQ010000087.1:0-2716 GCA_045597105.1 Acetatifactor sp. | reverse complement strand
ATATAATAAAAACCAAAACTGCCCCAGCGAGAAGCCTCCGTCTGCACCTATCAAATCCGTGTACTTTGTAAAGAATATCGTATAGTGCTGCAGAAATCCACCACTGTATGAATAATTAAACTTATCCGCCAAATATGTCATAATTGGCATTATAACGATTGTTCCAAACAGAAGCGGGATAAGCAACCTCTTTACTCTTTCCATCAGATATTCCTTGACTGTCCTTTTTTGCAACGCAAATTTCGTACTTACTCCTGCCAGCACAAACAGCAATGGCATAAAATACGGACTGAAAAATACAAGGATACTGCTAATCCATCTATTTCCTTCAAAATAAATGTAATTTGGTTCGCCCCAAACATTCCACGCCATAGCCGCATGATATGGTATCAGTATCAAAAGTATTATCCATCTTAAATTGTCAATATAATGCTTTCGCATACTTATACTCATATATTTTTCTCCCAAAAATCAAGCTCCCTCATTTGCTCATATTCAATGAAATCCAGACAGCTCTGTATCTCGTTTTCATCATTCCCCGCTTTCTTTAACAGCTCCGTGCTATACCAATACAGTGGTTTAATGCATCTGTATAATAGTGGCGCTGCTTGCTTTTCAAGCTCGTTGAACTCATATACCTCTGCACTGATTTGTAATGCTCTCTTTTTACAGGTAACGAAGTGATCCGGCTGATAAAATGCATCCCATCCCCGGGTACTCACATACGGAGCCTCTCTGAAAATCAGGTTCAGGAACACCTCTTTCCCGCCAATGTTAAAATCGTAAACACCCTGAAACTTACCATCCTCATCCAACAACACGTTCGTATCATTAATATCTGCCTGAAACACAGAAGTCGGTAGATCATCGTATATATCTCTTAGTTGCTTTCTAGCCTCCAACCAATTGTTCCAAATCCGTTCCACCTGCTCCCTGAACTGCTCCGGAAGTTTGTCCGCCACCTGCTTCCATTTCGTAGCGTCCTCCGCTACTTCATCGCATTCATCTCCCGGTTCAAACGTCTCGAACATACAATATCCCGATGGTAGCCCTGTAAAATCATAGTGCTTGGCTGCAACTCTAGCATTCATCAAAACAACATCTCTTAGGAAAGAATAATACCCCTCTTCCATCAGTCCGCTTTCCTGATACTTATCTTTTATCAGCTCATCTGCGGAACGATATTTGGAGTATTCCTCTGCGTACACAATACAATTATGTCCGTTATAGCTAACCTTCGGGAATGTTCCGTCCAATGCCTTGATAAACTGCGGACAATAGTAACCAAGCTCTTTATATTTTTCTGCTATGGTCATCCACATCGTCAAATGTTCCTCGTCCGTAAATCCATTTTCCGCAAGCTTTATCACAATTTTCTCATCTTCATATTCTACAAGCAGAGCTTCTCTGAAATCGTCTTCCCCATGATTTGAATTTTTTACTGTTATAGTAATCGGATCTTCGTCTCGAAATAAGCGGGCTATCTCTCTCTGTTCAGTTTTCACAGGATTTACCCTCCTAAATAAGTGTACACATAGTATACTCTAGCATCCTAATGCTTTCAACTTTTTCACAATAACAATGTTAATAAAAACATATGGATTATACTTTATATTTGAACCTCGTCCCATACCTTTGTTCAAGGTGAAATATTTACACCTTGAAAGCTCCTCTGTAGCTTTACTTCAAGCAATATTTATTGTATACTTTTACTATCATCACTATATCGAAGGAGACTTTCTTATGGACGCAGAGAACTATGGCACTCTCATAAAAAACCTAAGAATCCAAAACGGTCTGACACAAAATCAAGTGGCAGAAGCTCTCGGTGTTACCCCGGGCTACATCAGCAACGTTGAAAACAACAGGACAGCCATGTCATTGCGCATATTGACCTACTATGCCCGTCTCGTCGGCTGTTCCTTGGATTCTCTTGTAGGAGAATTGGAGCCTGAATATACAGAAACCGCCCTTGACCGCGAGCTTTATCAGGCGATTGTCAAATTAGATATTAAAACAAAAGAAAAACTGCTCAAAACCATTGAACTTTGGACCATATAAAATACGCTGACAAAAAAAGTAATAAACCTTTGCTGCATCTAAGGAGGATACTGACATGTACTACATTTCCACGGAAAAACCAATAAACATTGACCAGCTTATGCCCCTGATGGCGCAGACCTACTGGGCAGCCGAACGTTCCAGAGAAAAGGTTCTTACCTCAGTGCAGAATTCCGTCTGCTTCGGTGCATACGACAAAACCGATACCCTTGTCGGCTTTGCAAGAGTGGTAACCGACTTTGTCTCCCACTGGTATCTGTGCGATGTGATTGTAGATGAAAAACACAGAGGGCAAGGCATCGGCAAGATGTTAATGTCCGCGGTTGTTGCAGATGAGCGCTTTGCAAAAGCCTCTGCTTTATTAAGTACCAGAGATGCTCACGGACTCTACAGCCAATATGGTTTTCAGAACGTGGATCCGGGCAGGGTTATGTACCGGGCGAAACAAGATTGAATTACAGAATTGATTCAAACGAATCATTTGCTGAAAATTTTTCTTGACATTTCCCAAACTGCTTGTTATTATGCACTCAATTAAATATTTGCAACATGTATTAAGAAAGGCTATGAAAAGAAAGAGTAGCGTTTCGGATTCCAAACAGAAAGATGCCGGCTGATGAGAGGCTCATGGATACGATGCGTGAATACATCTTGG
>JAZODQ010000086.1:0-2638 GCA_045597105.1 Acetatifactor sp. | reverse complement strand
CCTGCATTTCATCCAAAATGCCCTTCATGGCATTCTCAATATTAATCACATAGCTTTTGATGCCCAGATGATTTACCAGTTTCTGTGCCATGTCAATATCTGCCTGCACGCCGCAGGGCATGAGCACACCGATTACTCTGTCCTTGCCCAGTGCCTCCACACAAAGTGCTGCCACTACAGAACTGTCCTTGCCACCGGAAACACCCAACACGGCATTACAGCCCTTACCATTTTCTTCAAACCAGTCTCTGATCCACTGAACACACTTTTCAGTGGTTTCTTTTACATTGAACTTATACATAATGCATCCTCTTTTCTATTTGCTATCCTGCTTCAAAGTCAGGAATAACATTCGCTGTCCTCTAGAATTTTCCACCGTGCAGTCTTGCACGAACCTGCTGCAAATTCTGTTCTACAAGTAGCTTACCATCCTTAAACACTGGTACCAGCTGATTTTCTACGTTTCCACAAGCCTCTTCCCAAGTGAATCCATCTTTAAAGGACAAATCTTCGTATACCACGCAACAGCCCTTCTGGGATTTCTTGAATCCGCCCTCCTTAGGATTCTTGAAAATAGGATAAGGCTTATCCTCAATCTCACAATAGGTTGCCTTGATGCAGGAACTGAACGTATCTCTGGTAAAGGGTTTCAGGATACCGTCCTCTTCGATACACTGCATGGAAAAGGAACCCACACCCAGTGCCACATTAGAACATGCAAAGCCCTTTTCTTCCAGAATACGGTAGATTTCCTCACATCTCTGGATAGTAATGGAGTCTCCGTAAATAGCCTTTACATGAGGGTCCAACACCTTGTAGCCCTTGCTGTTCACCGTACCGCCAAAGGTATCCCACAGCTTGAATACTGTCTCAGTTACCACTTCCACGCACTCACCGGAATCGCCTCTCATCAGCATACAACCATTATGCGCCATAATCTCATCTTTAATCTGAGGCAGCACATTGTCTATTATATTCCAGTAATCATAGGAATCCAGCACTGCACTGAAGCTGGTATTGGGGTAAATCTCCGTAAGCAAACGCTTCAGCAGGGTCACCTCATCACCATCCATGGCATAGTTACTGCACATTACGGAATGCTCCGTGCTGGGGCTGCCGAATGCTACCGGCTCCTTTGTACAATCACAAGCGTACATCTGCTCCAGATAAGGAATGGTAGGTACGGTTGCCGTATTCAAAAAGGATAAGCACCAGCCTGCACCTGCTTTGATGGCAGAGTCGGTACATTCCTCTCCTCGAAAGTCAAATGCACCCAGTGCTCTGGCTCTTGCAATGGTATCATCACAGGTTTTTTCATAATATTCATTTACGATCTGACGATAGGTATATCCTACGGTAGCTGCAATCATAGGGTGCCAGCTTTCCGCAGATATGAGACTCTCCAAAGACTGTGGCAGCCATGCAAACTCAGGATGAGTATTGGTAATTCCAAACATGGGTACATGCATGGGTACCAGAGTGCCTTCCGGCAAAGCAATGATTTCAATTGGCAGATAGCCCAGCTTATGCAGCTTCTCAATTTTCTCTATTTTGTAGGCTTCCGCGCCTAATGCCGCATCCATGATTCTCTTGTACTCACCGATTACTTCCTCAAAGGGCTTTTTGAAAAACTCCTCATTAAAATACTCTATCAGGTAAGTCTTGATAAACCCCTGCAGCCCAAACATAACCACCTTATCCCAGCGTTCCACGCGACTCATTCTGGGAGTGAAATAAGACACGGATTTACTGATGCCCTTGGGCAGCATTTCTGCGTGAACCGCCTTATAAAAATCTATTAAAAGCATAGGATTGATTCTATTCATAGTCAAACACCTCCACTTTATCATGTCTTTTCGTAAAAATACTATTGGTTGTATAGACTCTCTCAATGAAGTCCGTTTTCAGGATATCCCCCTCCAGGATACTGTTTTCACAATGGGAAATATATAAGTAAATCTTCTCTGCCCCAAGCTCCTTCAATGCCTTAGCACTGTGATAAAAAGTTCCTCCCTTGCTGCATATGTCATCCACAATCAAAACCGTACTTCCCTCAATGAGCTCCGTCTGTCCCAGTACTTCCAAGCCCTGTATCTCACCGGTTGACCAGTCACGTTTCTTCATGCCGAACACATAGGGCTGATTGAACATGGCAGAATATCTCTTCATGGCACCTTCATCCGGATAAAACAGTAAAATATCTTTCTTAGAATGCTGCCCTATGGCATCCAGCACCTTCTCCGCATAAGGTTTCGGGGACTGTACGCAGATATTCTGAATCAGGGCCTCACTCACGTAGGAATGTGGGTCCAGTACTGTGACTTTGGAAAACTCCAGAGAGTTTATCAGCTCTGCAAAATATTTTAATGTAAATACATCCTCCGGTGCCTTCACTCTGTCCTGTCTGGCATTAGGGATATAGGGAAGCTGCAGTTCCATCTCCCGCATTCCTTTAGACCGTAAATGCTTCGCCAGAAAATAGAGCGCCACCAGTTCTTCATTATTCTCATATAACCATGTGAGAACCACTTTTTCTCCGGCAGGTGCCAGCTCTTTCACCAGCAGTGTTCCGTCCGGAAAATGATTCAATTCTACTTGCTTTCCGTTACATTTAATCACTACGATACCTCCCTCATCT
>JAZODQ010000085.1:0-35677 GCA_045597105.1 Acetatifactor sp. | reverse complement strand
TCATGTGCTCTGAACTTTGTCAACAACTTTTTTTGTTTTTCTCAACTCATCTTTCGATTCGGAAGAGACATTTCAGCCCGCCTTTTCAGCGGGCGAATGTTATATTAGCACACTGGTGTGTTTATTGTCAACACCTTTTTTTAAATTAAATTATAAAATATGAAAACCCTCTTTTTTTCGCTGTTTTTCTCTTTTACACTTCACTACAAACCTAGCTTTCATACGCATTTATCCATTCCCCCCTCTATTCTACAATTTCCACATTACCACAACAGAAAAGTCCGTTGCTTACATTTACTCATGTAAGCAACGGACATCACAAGTCAAACATCCTTCTTATAACATTATCCCTATCAGCCGGTATACAATCATTGCAATCCAGAATATACTATATAAAATCATACCTGCATTCAGAAAAATTGTTTTGAAACGCTTTCCTTTTTCAATAGATACTTCTCTTCTGAATAATTTGATTCTTCTTACATTTACGCAAAAGAGTACAATACCTGCAATTATAAAGCTCAAAACACAACCGACATAAACAAATAATAAGAAGCAAGATGCAATATCCCCTAACATTGCCACTGTTATTTCCGCACCGGATGCAGAAAATAATGTCTCAGACAATTTATCCATTGCTTTCGTATACACTTCCAACACCCAAGCCTGTGAAAAAGCCCCTGTAAAATTAAACAGCATATGTATAATGATTGAATACTTAATATTCCCTGTCTTTACATAAAGCAAACCGGTAAAAAAGCCCAAAACCAATACATAACAGGACTGTACTAAATTGCCATGAAACAATCCAAATATGATACTGGAGACTATAATCGCCACACCTTCACCGTATCTCAAAGTTCTGTCAATTATAGCTTTACGGAACAAAAGCTCCTCCAGAATGGGTGCACAAATGACTAAGATAAAAAACTGGACCAAAAGGTTCACACTGCTTCCTGTATTTGTAACTGCCATATCAGCAGGATTGAATGTCAGCAGAGTGATAATTGTCGTAAATATCTGCATGGCACCCATTAAAATATACGAACCGGCGAAACACATCAAAAACGTGACAACCACGTGGCTCGCACGCATCTTCTTTTTCGGTACTGCTTGCGCAGGAATTTTCTTAAACATAAAAAATATAGCCGTAAATCCAAACAGATACATAGCAAGCATGGAAACCAGAAAACTCAAGCTTCCGTTCTCTGCAACAGTAGGTATATTAGCCGTCAAGTGTGCCACCAGCAGCTGCGCTGCAAAAATAATAATTGTTCCTATAAACATCACAAAGCCGATTTTTGAAAATTGCTTTTTGTTCTCCATGATACTTTCTCCCTAATTTGTGTCTTTATAAATCTTCCTCTTATCGGCGAGACATCCCCCATACTATATTATAGAGTTACGTAGCTCTCGCGTCTTGTATTAAGATAATAATACAGTAGTACATCCTTGTCAATATGTTTTTACTATTTTATGCGATTACCGAAAAAAGACGCATGCTACGCATGCGCCCTCCAGAATATGACAGTTTCATTTCCATCATCAAACATATACCCCAAAACAAAAACAGAAGTATTGAATCCAATACTTCTGCAAACATCTCATCGGTAGAGAAAAACGGAGAAAGAGGGATTTGAACCCTCGCGCCGCGCAAACGACCTACACCCTTAGCAGGGGCGCCTCTTCAGCCTCTTGAGTATTTCTCCAAAATCTGAACTACGTCTCTACCAATATATAATTGTCACGCCTCACGACGCAAGTGTTATTATACATACTTATCCCTTGTTTGTCAATCGCTTTTTTAAGCTTTCTCATATTCTGCAATTGTTGCCTCAATACGACGTTTTACTTCGGCTGCAATCTCACCGGTTTTCATATCTTTATATTCTTCATAATACATGGGAGGCAGATAAATCAGCTTTACCGTTACCGGTTTTAGCGATTTTTCATCAAAAGGTTTAAAGGAATCAATCAGGGCACAGGGCACAATGGGACACTTAGCCTTTGTAGCAGCCTTAAAGCTTCCTCCTTTAAAATCAAGAAGCTTATTACCCTGCTTACTTCTGGTACCCTCTGCAAAAATCAAAAAATTCTTTCCCTGCTTTACTCTTTCTGTCATCTCCAGAATCACTTTCATGGATTGCTTGATATCTTCTCTGTCGATAGCAAGAGACTTAAGAGCAGCTCCTACCTGCTTGAGCAAAATAATATTACTGGCTTCTTTCTTTATTACGAAGGCAAAGGGTGCCGGACAGGACTCCAAAAATACCAGCACATCAAACAAGCCCTGGTGATTCGGATAAAAAATGTATCCGTCTTCCTTGGGTAGATTCTCCAGACCGTGGGACTCAATCTTTACTCTTCCGGCTCTATTCGCCGCCATTGTTACCTTCTTAATATATGCATATGCTTCGGTAATATCCTCATTACCCTGCTTACCATATTTCCAAATTCGATACAAGTAATACGGTGCAATATAAATCAACCGTACTACCATCATTATAATTCGTAACATAACTTAGCCTTCCTTTGCATATTCTTTAATCGCTGTTTCGTATAAATTGTTTCCTTCACAGTCAATCACTACAATAACAGGAAAATCCTTTACTTCCAATTTCCTGATTGCTTCCGTACCCAGGTCCTCATAAGCAACTACTTCGGATGAACAAATCGCTCTGGACAATAGTGCACCTGCACCACCAACTGCCGCAAAGTAAACCGCTCCATTACGAATCATAGCAGCTTTTACTGCCTCGGAACGCTTGCCTTTACCAATCATGCCTTTCAATCCCATATCAAGCAACGTAGGCGCATACTTATCCATTCTGCTGGATGTGGTAGGACCGGCTGAACCAATCGGTCTGCCCTCTCTGGCTGGGGACGGTCCCATATAATAAATAACATTCTGTTGCATCTCAACGGGTAACGTTTCACCGCGCTCCAATGCTTCATACATCCTCTTATGTGCGGCATCACGTGCCGTATAAATCGTACCTGTTAAATATACATAATCACCTGCCCTGAGCGACTTTGCATCCTCATCACTCAAAGGCACCTGCATATACCTATTCATTTGACTAACCCTTCCTTTCCACAATTGCAACTATTCCTTCATACTGTTCCTGTATAACTGCACAACATCATCACAATTCTCTGACTGTATGTCTGTTTACATGGCAACAAATATTTATTGCAACAGGAAGCCCTGCAATATGTGTCGGGTATGTTTCAATATTAACTGCAAATGCTGTGGTCGTACCGCCCAATCCTCCCGGGCCGATGCCCAACGCATTTATCTTTGCCAGAAGTTCTTCTTCTAATTCCTTTACATAGGCAATCTCAGAATGTACTCCTACCGGTCTGGTCAGTGCATGTTTCGCCATCAGGGCACACTTTTCAAAGGTTCCGCCAATACCCACTCCTACTACCATAGGCGGGCACGCATTGGGACCTGCATCCTTCACCGCAGTTAACACCGCGTTCTTTACACCTTCTATTCCATCCGCCGGTTTCAGCATGAAAACCCTGCTCATATTTTCGCTGCCAAAGCCTTTAGGTGCAACTGTGATACGCACTTTATCGCCGGGCACAATGCTATAATGTATAATCGCAGGCGTATTGTCTTTGGTATTTTCACGAATCAAAGGATCCTTTACCACAGACTTTCTAAGATATCCTTCTACATAACCGCGACGCACACCTTCATGAATTGCTTCCTCCAGACTGCCGCCTTCCAAATGAACCTCCTGGCCGATCTCCATGAAAATCACTGCCATGCCGGTATCCTGGCATATGGGTATCATATCTTCGCCTGCAATCTGCAGGTTTTCCTGCAATTGTTCCAGTATTTGTCTGCCGAGAGGGGCTTTTTCCGATGCACATGCATCCGCCATTGCACATTTCATATCCGCGGACAGGAAATGATTGGCCTCAATACACATCTCTCTGATATTATCCGTAATAATACTTACATCTATACTTCTCATAATAATTTATTCCACAATCTGTCTTCTGATTTCAGCCAATTCTTCTGCTGAAGGTTTACCGGGCTCCCAGCCTACCAGTTTGGCATTCTTCTCGTAGCGGGGAATCATATGTATGTGAAAATGTAAGACTGTCTGACCTGCAATCTCTCCATTATTCTGCACCAGATTAAGACCATCACAGCCCAACTTTTCCTTCAACACACCCGCCATCTTCTTTGCCAGCACCAATGCTTTTGCCGCAGTTTCATCCGGCAGTTCAAACAAATTATCTGCATGCTCTTTGGGAAGGATCAGCGCATGCCCCTTCGTAGCAGGTCCCACGTCCAAAATCACGTTAAAATCTTCATCCTCATATATAGAATTAGTAGGGAATACACCATTTGCTAATTTACAAAAAATACAATCCTCTTTCTTCATAACCTATCAACCCTTTCTTCATTTCAAGCTTAAGCCGTTTCAAATACAAATAACTGGTCCAGTGTTCTCATAATCTTGAAATCGCCTTTGTTTTTCATTGCACCGGACATAAACGCTCTCTGGAATGTCATACGACCATGCACGATATCCTCCATCGTAGCTCTGTCCATACGTATTTCCACATCCGCTGCAGTCGCAGGACCATATTTACAATCCATGGCCGGACCTTTTACACTAAGAAGTAACGGATTTTTCTTTTCTTTAATGTAAATAGCATATTCAGCCGCAAATCCTGCCTGGGGCTTAAACACCTTACGAAACTCATTCAGATACTCGGATTCGCTATCCGAGCCTTCATTATTCAGCATATCTCTAAAAAGACTACTCAGCTCCTGCAAATCTTCCTTTTGCCTCTGTACATAACTGTCATCTGAAACATACTGGGACAATTGTTCTGTTTCCTGTGGTGTCAAATCAGTAGCCTGGGACATAGACACCTTCTGCTTTACAGCCTGATTGCTGGCAGGGAAACTTGATATCTTCTGACTGATGGTACGATAAATATTCTCTACTTTTTTCTCGATAATGGTAGTATACTGAGGATTCATCTCCAAACTAATGGTATTTTCAATATATCCGCAGATACCGCTACAGGGCAGACCGCCCAGTATTTCCCAAGCAGTTGTCAGATTCAGCTTCGCTTCACGCTCTCCGTAAGTAGTTGACATAACTACCGGACACATATAAATCTTGGAAATTTTGTCTTTATCACCATATAACCAGCAAGCATCCAGAAACTGCTGCATATAGCCACCGATCCCATACCATTCCACTGTAGTTGCCAGAATGATACCGTCCGCTTCTTTCAATGTCTGCGGCAATGTGGCTATGGAATTTTTTAATTCATACAAATTAAAACGCTCTACACGTACATGCAGCTCTTCCAGTATCTCCTGCATTTTGTTAATTACATAAATAGTAGGATCATCTATGATGCCTCTTCCGCCATAGTAAATATTTACCTTCATGCCTAATACCCGTTCCTTTCCGCCACCGGTGCACTACACTCCGATGCGTCTGTTATCCTTGTATCTGATGACAACACTGGTGATGACTCCCAGTACCAGACCAACTGTCAGTCCACCTACATGTGCCGCATTATCTGTATTGGTAGAAGCAAAACCGCTGTACAGTGAAAATGCCATAACAGCAATCAGCCTAACCGGTGTCACATCCACCGGTTTCCTGCCACTAAAAAGTATCAGCGCCAATAACATTCCATCCAGACCAAAAGCAGCCCCACTGGCACCCAAACTGAATACATCCTTTCCCATATATATTTTATATATAAGTGAAAGAATATTGCCACCTATTCCTGACAGGAAATATGTCACTCCGTACATAATATGCCCGATTTCTTTCTCTATCATAGACCCAAGAAAAAATACCAGCAGCATATTGTTAATCAAATGATTGATATCCGCATGCAAAAACATCGCTGTTATGATGCGATAATATTCGCCCTCAATCAACGTATGCCACACATCCATCATGCCTATATTATATATCATGTCCCCGCCGGTTGTACACCACAGAAACACCAATATATTAATGATTGCCATGGCTCCGCTGACGAATGGTACATTTCTCCATTTTCTCAAAACCCATTCCGCCCTTTCTCTTCCAGATAAAATGTACCACTTTTTTATGTCCTTAGTCAACCAAACCTGCACTTCTTACCTAAATATCAGCACCTTTTTTCCACAGCATATCTCATCACCGGGTTCCAGCACACGTTTCTCATAAGGTAATAGGCGCAATCCATTTTTAAAAGTCCCGTTAGTGGAATTCATATCCTCCAGATAATACTCTCCGTCATATATTATTTTGGCATGTAACCTGCTGACAGAAGCATCTGACAACACCATATCCACCTCATCCTTTTTCTTACCGATAATAAAATCTTCCTGTGGCAGCAAACTGCTTACCTCACCATCGGGAGAAACCAACTTACGGCGCGTAAGTGGCGCCTGTGTTTCTTCCATAAAAACTGTTGCACCGATTTTTTCAGCGTCTGCTTCCCTTTCTTCCTCTTGATAAACACCTTCTTCTGCTACCACCAGACCATTCATTGCAAGCTGTGTATTTTGACGATACAGTTGTCGCTCCAACTTATCACGCTTTCTGCGATTTTCAAATATAGTCCACAATCCAGTCTTTTTTTCTTCCTTTGGAGGCACTGTCTCTATGTTCCTTTCCTTTGTTTCCTCCACAGACATCAAAAATGTCTCTTTCCCATTTTCTATGCTTTTCTGTGATTTTTCCCCGGTCCCATTTTCTTTTTCTGCCTTTACCGCCAATACTTCTGCATCGGCAAATATCTTCTCCTGCAAATAGACTTCCCCCAATGTATCCGCCTGCTCATACATGTGATATACGCATTCCACCAGTACATCATCCTCATAATCCAGCCTCTCGATCAAAAATTCCAAAAACTCCGTAAATTTCCCTGCATGTTCTTGATAAGGCACATATACCAAATAAAAAAGATTTTTTTCCAAATCCTGAAAGATATATTCCGGATTCCACACACAATCCTGCCCATCCAGAAGAAAACGATCAAGTTCTCTGTAAAGCGACTGCAAAAACTGCATAAAATCCTTTAACCACTCCCTGTCAATAGTCTTTTTAGAAAATAACTGTGCCACACTTTGCTTGGAAGTGATATCGTAATACAAATACGCATTTTCATTCAAATATCGCAGTTCACAGCTCAGTAATCCGTTGATACCTCCCCGGCTTAAAATCCGATACCGATAGCTTCGTTCCTCCGGTTTTTCACTCAATTGCTTACGCAAATAATTACTATGTAAATTTCTAATATACTCCATTTTCTCTCTACTCCCTATTTCCCCATGCTTGTTTTATTTTGTTACAAGTTCTTATGATAAAAACCGGCGACTGTCTCGCATATTGATACCGACGCTCAGCCTGCAAGGCATCACCCAATATCCCCGGATTTCCCCAAGGGCAGTCTACTTCCAATTCTCCACTTACCGTAAGACCGCTCACCTGTACATTCACCGAAGCCGGTGCCGTATCACAGGCTAAATACTTCTCCTGATTAATCCCGTCACAAAGTGCTGCTGCATGCATTGCCTGTTCCTGCGCCGGAACCGAAAAACTGCCTGCCCGTAACATCACCATGCCCAGATCCTGCTCCATCAGACAACGATTATACTGAAACAACATCAGATAAATTACCAATCCAATTACCCAAATTACAAATGGTAATATCATAACCGCTTCCACCGTAAAATAGGCTGCACATCGCTTTCTCCTCATCCGGACACCCCCCATCTGCCCATCCACAAACCTATTAACAGAAATGGCAGGTACGGAATACGGGTACTGCATTTTGCTCTATGCAGAATCACCAGAACCAAAGAAAATACAGAAAGCAAGATAAGACTATAGAATAATAGCAACACGCATTCCCGTAATCCGCATTGTGCCCCCAATGCCATCACAACTATCCCGTCAGCCACACCAATTTGTCCTGTCAGCTTTGCCAACAGTAACAAACAGACCCCGGGAACCATTCCGCCTACCAGGGTCCCCCACAACACCTCCCCTTTCAGGCACGTATATATGGCAAACAGAATAATACTTATTCCCCCTGCCAATAAAGGAGAAACCGGCACCCTTTTCTCCCTAATATCCCATATGCTCAATGTCCCCAGATATAAGGTTTCCCAAATTGTTATATACATTTCTATTCCTCCTTTTCGCATCGTTTGCAAAGTTGCAGGCCTTCTTGCGTAGCCTCTGTCAGCGTCATGGAATATATCTTTCTCACCAAACCACTGCAATTTCTTTTATAGTGATAGCATTCTCCCCACTTTGTGACGAAAACACTTCCCACATAAGTTTCTCCACTACAATAGTTACAAAGCACATATACTCTGCCATCCGCGTTCCGATGCTCCTTTAATTCTCCCAGTTCCATCTCACTAATGGATAAATCCAGATAGGAACAGGTCATCCTATCATGATATACACTTCCGTATGCCGTCACATAAACAGTTTTCGAAGCACCACCCTCTGTCGCTCCCGGAATTTCATACCCATTCCAGATATGCCCATAGTAATTATTTAACATCACAAGCTTATGAAATCCGGGAACCGAGAAAGGACACTGCAAAACATAACCAATTGTTATCTGTACCACATCCTTTCCTTCCGCGAACTCCCAAGTCGTTCCCAGTATACCCTCACTTCCGCCCACCAGGGGGGTCCGGTCTAAATATTCTTCCCCGAGAAAATTCTCCAGACTTTCCCTTACCAGCAAATAGGACAGTGCTGTTTCCGTAAATTCTCCCAATGTGTTTGCGTCCTCCTCTGCTTCGAGGGGAACTGTCATCTCCTCCACATATCCGTACACACTTAAAGTATTACCGATACCTGTAAGCGCCAGCTCCAGATTTCCATGAAGTCTGATCATTTCAATCACACTGCTTAAATTTAACAGAAAGAAAATTAACAAGGGAAGTACAATTGCAGCCTCAACCGTCATTCCTCCATCATACTTCTTTCCACGGAAAGTAAATCGGGATATCCCCTTTATGCAGAAGATAAGTTTAAAATGTATTCCTGCTGCTCTTTTCTGGGCATTAGAGCAATAGGTCGTTATAGTCGGAGAAGGTCTTTTACTTTCTTTGTCATGTTTATAGTTTCTATTGATACCTTTGTTACTCTTTCCACATAAAGAAGATATCCCGATTCACCTCCCTACTTCAGTTCCAGATAGGAACCATTTTTTCTTAATTTATAGTTATACCCATAATCACTCTGTAGCTCTAATACCGCTTCCAGCTCCATATAGCAGTGATCCAGACAAAAATCAGCATTGCCGGGCATAAGACGTATATCCGCTTCCACCAGATTCATACTGCGCATTGTGAGTTCCTGCAAATTTGTCAGCATCATAAGTATCCGCAAATAATCCTCATAACTCATCCCCCCTTGCTCCTGCTTACTTTCTCCGGATGCGTTTCCTATGAACCCCGACAACACATTTTCCAAAGCATAGTGCCAGCTTTCGTCACTCTTCATCAGCGGAACTGACTTTCCTTCCAAAAGTTGCTCCATATCATAAAGGGTTTCCGCATATGCCCAACCCAATATCAGTAATACCTTCACCGGTCCGGTCAGTTCCGGCAAACCAATCAAAGAAGTCAGAAACAGTGCAGTTGTTTCTGCAACCGCGCTTTTTTCCTTACTTCCGAACAAATAGAATGCATTGGCCGCTTCTCTGATTGCTGCGACCCGATTGATTACATTTCGGAGATTATCGGCATCTCCGCTTTTTCCTGCAATTAAATATTCAATCTGATAGTCCACCGCCGTATCTTCTATCGGATGCAGATAGTTTCCAAGGTATCTCATCAGATATTCCTGAAACAAAAAACGCTCTGTCAGTTCTTCTCCTACGCTAAGCTCCGGTAATTCCATATTGCCTTTACCAATTGTTCCGGCCTCGGCTCTGCCGGAAAACAGCCCCTCCTCCTGCAAGGCTTTACTTGAAACAGATGCAACTTCCTCATCCTGCAGTACCCAGTTGAGAATCCCTTTCCTGCGCACCTCCTCCAAGTAAACTGTGGGATTTTCAAAAGAAACCGCCTCCCCGCTTTCCTGTAGCTCTTGCAGTGTTTCTTCTATTTCGCGATTCGCCCCCGTTTTTTGTTCTTCCGGACTCCAGGACTGCAAGTTATTGTTTCGAATAATATTTACCCAATCCATCACCTTCTCCAGCATAGTCAGATGCATATCGTCCTTTACTGCATTCACGGCCGCAGCCCGAAATATTGCACCATTCCCATCTGATAAAAGCATTCCCTGCTCCAACTGCACATCCGCGACAGACAACTTCACAAAATCTACCACCAGATAATCCCAAATTCCGCCATCCACCACCTTTACATTCCGGTCCAGATATTTCTTGAGATGACGCTCAATATTAGCGTGACTACCATAATCAGTTCCATAGGACGCATCCAGGGTAAAAATATTAAAACGCTCGGCCATTCCCCGATGGTACTCTGCAAATACACTATTCCACGCCACTTCAGCTACACATTCCGATTCCAGCGCCACAGCATTGTAACGGACACCTTCAATCAATCCCAGGCTAAAGGACACAAGTAAAGTCAATATCATTGTTAAAAATACCGTCAAATAGCCTGATACCATTTTCATATTCTTTTCCTTCCTTAAAACTTATTGGTATTGGTGGTTATTTTGCTGAACAGACTGTTAATAATCGCTGTAAGCTGGGTGCGGAATATGATTACAAGCCCTACCAACACCACCGTAATCAGCACCACTTCAATCGTTCCCATTCCGTCTTCTTCTCTCCAGAAATCTTTCCATCCTTTTAATGTTGTCATAGTTTTTCCTCCATTTTTTAATTATTTTCATACTCCTGCCGAATGAAATGCCGGCACCAGTATCATCAACATTACAACCACCAGCATCATTACCATCGGCAATAATAATTTCGTTTGCGCCTCTTCTCCCGCCTTTTTGCAATGTTGAAGGTACTCTCTCTGTGCTTTCCCCGCTTCTTCGCGCAGCCGTTCTGTCAGGGCGTTACTGCCCTTTTGCAAATTCTGTATCAGCAGTGTACTCAACTGGATATACTCCTGCAGTCCCGTTCTCTGTCCAAATCTTTCATACGCTTCTGCTTCCGGCACACCGGTGCGAATCTCCCTACACACATACCCTAATTCTTCAAAAGCAATCACTTCCCGGGAATCCTGTACTTTTTTACTGATGTATTCTCTGCTGATTTGATTCAGACTTCCCCTGATGGTCATACCGGCTCCCATGTAAAGCACAATCCGATGCAACAGTTCCGCATATTCCTCTCGTAAACGTTTTTGCCTCTGCACATACCGGTCATGCAAATCCCTGTCTGCCAGAAAAAAGACAATCATTCCTATCAAAGCAACAAGCAGAAGTCCCATTCCCCAATAATTCTTTTTGATTACACGATAGGTTAACTCCTCTCCCTGCCATTCCTTGGGCAATATCCAAAGTGATTCCCGGCGGCTCTGTGCTTCGGACTCCAAAAGATACTGTCTAAGCGCCTCTTCCTCCTCAATTTCACCTGGAAGTATTGTAATATAGATTACCTGTTCCCACTGTAGGTTCCCATACATAATTACCGGTTCCAAACAAGTCTGCACACTCTGCGACGGCTTACAAATCAGCTCTCCTGTGTCCGATATATATTCCCCTGCCCGGCAATACCAACTGATGATAAAGGGATACCCTTCGTAACTTTCGTTTAAAAGCAAATCATCCGTAATCTTATCCAGGGAAGCATTCTCACCTAATATCAGACCCGGCAATCTTTCACAAAATTCCGCCAATATACCTTCCAACGCTTCAGAAGTATACTCTTTTGCCCCCACTGCCAGATTTACCTGTTCCCTTTTACCGCTTTCAT
The DNA here is from genome assembly GCA_045597105.1 of Acetatifactor sp. Classification (GTDB taxonomy): domain Bacteria; phylum Bacillota; class Clostridia; order Lachnospirales; family Lachnospiraceae; genus Acetatifactor. The sequence goes on along the minus strand of JAZODQ010000085.1, from coordinate 23,758 downwards.
AATCCACCTGCAGCGAAATCAATTGGTCCGCTTCGTCATAATTTCCCCGTTTTATACCACCCGCACTTATTTTTACAGTTCTCTCTTCACTGCTAACTGCAATCGTAGCGACCAGTAACAGTCCCACTATAACAACCAACAGCACATAGGCAAGACGCATCTCCCGAAACATCAACTCCGCTTGTTTTCGCTCCATATCCGGGTACAGCACCTGCAATTCCTTTGCCACCTGAAAAGAAGTACCTCTGACTTTTTTCCTCTTATCAAGCAAACGTATCAACAATCCGGCAAGAAGCACAAAAGGTTTCATATACACCGACAATTCTTTTTTCATAAACGTCCCCTACTCTCCTTTTACCATCTGTGTTAACTTTTTCCCCAAAAAATTTGCTCCATGATACGATCTCCCAATGCATATGCCGCCATATAAAGCACCAGACACACTGTCATGATGCCCACACCTGCCGAGTTATGATATAACGTGTCAAAATAGCCCGGTGTACTGATTTCTATGTACAACAAAATAGCTAAAGGCATGAAGCGCATCAGGCGCTGCTCCATCAGTCGTCCACTGAGCGCCGCATGCAGCTCCATCCGAACATCTATTTTATTTCCGATTTGTCCGGCAGTACTCCTGATAATCTCCGGCATATTTCCACCGTTTGATCTGGCAATCCGAAAAATCTCCGCAAACTGACTAATATCCTCATTACTGCTTCGCCTGCCCAAATCCCGCAGCATTTCTTCCGGCGAAATGTTAATAATAAGCCCCCGTCGCAGGATTTCCAGTTCCTCATATATCATCGAATTTATACCGTACATCTGCTTCATATCCCACATGCTTTCCATCAAAGCATTCTCCACGGAATAACCCGCCTTCAACGCCGTAGCAACAGACAGGATACACTCCTTAAACTGCATGGCCAGACGTTCCTGATATCGCTGTCCGCATCGCTTCAATTCTTTCCGCAAAAGCCACAATCCCACAGGAAGTAATGGCAATATCGCCCATGCACTCCGATAAAACAAATACGCCAGGAGCAGGATACCTGCAACGCTTTTCAGCAGGGACAGCGCCCAGTCCCCCGCTTCGCCATAGTACTTATGATAATCCCGCGGCTTCAAGCTTTTGCTTCCTGCGGATTTCTCCTTTTTGAACCAGTTTTCCATAGGTTCTCCCTTCTTTTCCCTCTTCCCTTCCCTCCTCAAACACATAAAGCGGATGCAACAAAATCTCTCCCTGCACAAATTCTCCTACCTCAGATATTTCCACCACCCTACGGCTACCATCCCTGAGCCGACTTAAGTGCACGATGATATCCACCCCCGCCGCAATCTGTTGTTTGATGGCTGTCAGTGGCAACTCCATTCCCATGAGAATCATATTTTCCAGCCTGGCCAGCAAATCCTTCCCGCTATTGGCATGTGCCGTGGACATACTGCCATCATGCCCTGTATTGAGACACTGCATCATATCAAAGGCTTCTGCTCCCCGCACCTCACCTACAATGATACGGTCCGGCCGCATTCGCAAGGAAGTGCGTATCAAATCACGAATGGTTATCTCCGGACATCCTTCTGCTGTACTGCTCCTGGTCTCCATCCGCACCAGATTGGGCAATCCCACTAATTGCAGCTCTGCACTGTCCTCAATGGTAATGACTCTCTCCCACTGTGGTATAAATTCCGACAATGCGTTTAGAAAAGTAGTCTTGCCGCTTCCCGTACCTCCACTGACCATAATGTTATAGCCTGCCTTCACCAGCTTCTGTAAAAGCAGCGCCGCTTCATCAGTTATCGCCTGATACTCTATGAGCCTGCTCATGGTAATGGGGTGTGCCGGAAAACGCCTGATTGTAATGATAGGACCGTTTAATGCCACTGTGTTCATTACAATATTAACGCGGGAACCGTCCGGCAGTCTGGCATCCACAATAGGATTCGCTGCATTAACCGTCCGGTTACAGCCTGCCACAATCTGCTGTATTACAGCCTGCAGTTTCTCTTCTGAATCAAATCGGATATCCAGTTCTTCAATCATGCCTTTCCTTTCCACAAATACATGCTCCGGTCCGTTAATCATAATCTCCGTAATAGACGCATCTTCTACAAAAATTTGGAGAATATCCAGGCGACGCAGGGAATCAAACAGCTCCTTCCGCAACCTGCGTCTAAGCGACACCGGACACATAGTAATCTCTGCATCATTTAAGATTTCTTCATCTATTGCCTCCGTCACCTGTTCATCCGTAATCTCATGTACATACCCCAGACGCTCCAGCACCTTTGTACGCAATCTCTGTTTCAGTTCTAAATACTCCAAATATGCGCCCTCCCTTAGCCATTCCTCTTCTCTATATCCTGCAGCAAAGCATTGACACATTCTGAAAGTTCTCCCTTCGTATATTCCTGTGGTCCTTCCGGAAGATCCCGTACAAAGGGCAGGGATATCTTTATTGTCTTGTCCAGTACATCCTTATAACACTGCATCTCCAACTGTTGTTCATAGTGTGTGAGTTTCAGCGTTGACATCCGGTCTTTCCTACAAATCGTGACAACCTGTGAACTACTTCGAAGAATCTCATATAATCCCTGCATACTCTCGGACATATCTAATATCAGATAATCATACTCTCCTTCTTCATCCAGCCTGCGTATGAGCCGTTGCCACTCCTCCCTACTGATACACGGCAGATTCTGCCCTACCTTCATGGGGGGGATATACTCCAGTGCGCCGTACCACCGAGTGATACTGTTTAGTCTCAGCCTGAATTTCTCTCCCTCTGCATTCAGGAAATACACCAGGTCAGCCAGATCCCGCCCCTGTCCGTCGGGTAATATCCCTGCCATACCTGCATGATACTCAAAATTCAAATATAAAACTCTCCCCTTTTGGGCAAGTCTCTGCCCCAAAGCCAGTGCCAGCGTGGTCTGCAGACACCGGTGCACCGGAGAATAAAAAGCAAGTACCTTACTCTTTCCTGCCACAGTAACCATGGGCAGCCCATTACCTGTCGCAGCATAAATATCCAGCAGCTCCCTAATCACCTCGTCCGCTCCCTGATATTTAAAAATGCAGGCATAGCCTTGTTCCGGTATGGCTTCTCTTCCGTTTTCGCTAAGTAATACCGTGCATTTTGCAATCAGGGAAGGTACCTTTTTCTTCAATGCATTTTCCGAAAGTAGCAGGATATCTCCTTCCTGCCCCTCCACAGTCCCTTCCTGTCGTAACAGTTCATCCAGGTCCGTATAAGCCCTGACCTTCCACCGAAGTCCCTTTTGCTTCAGCACATATTCTGCCATCAGCCGGGTATACTCCTCCTCTTCATCACAGATTAATAATGTTAAATCATTCAATAGACACCTCCTAAATGCAGCAACAGACTGAAAAACACCGGACCTGCCATGCAGATACCTACTCTACCAAACTCCCTTTGATTATCGATATACAAAACCCAACGTCCTTTTCGCCTCACCTCTGACAGATATTGTCCAAAATAGACCAGACGCTCCTTTGCCATACCGTATTTGATTACTTTACATATTGAAAATATTGCCGCGATAAGCAGCGAGAAAAAAAGAAAGAACAGCATATTATCAGGTCCAAGGAAGCCACAACACAGGGCAATCAACTTTACATCACCGGCTCCGATACTGCCTATCCTGTATAACGGAAAGGCGATACACACCACCAAAACCATTATCCCCCAAAAAGCTAATACTCCTCCGACGGAGTTTCTCCAAAAAGAATAAAATGTCCCCCACAATAACATGCACAGCATGTTTCCATTCGGGATACGCCGGCTACAATAATCCTCATAAGCCGCCACTCCCGCCAAAGCACAAAAAATCAGCAACTCATCAACTCCCGTTTGAAATTAAAAATAATACATTGAAAAATCGGACGAACTGTCCTGATGAAAAAGAAATAGAATATTCGTATATCTTGTTTTTGTATTATAGCCCTGCCATTTGCAAATGACAAGGCTATATATAGTCTTTTTTATTTTTGTGCAATATCAATAAAAGTACTGGTAAAAACTTAGTCCATATAGCCCAAGGATTCCGGGAAGTCCCAGGAATCCGCAAACGGACAGTGTGACCATATTCACGCCCACATAGGAAGTCATCCCCCATATATCCAGTGCCATATTAACAGTAACTATCGCCACTCCCCCTACTATAGCGCGCAGCATGATCCGAAACACCATTTCCCGCTTCCCAAGCAGCAGACACAAGACCAAGACTGCCACTATCAGCCATATCAAAAGCAATTCCTCCCTGTCCTTTTTTATACTGTATGTCCCTGTTTTCCGGAATATGTCACTTTTTTCTTTCGCTGGTATATTTTGCATTTTCCCTGTCTATACTATAACTAATCAAAGGCAAGCCGACAGGTCATATGTTTACATACGTATTCCCCTCTGCCGGCGAAAATGTGTGGAAAGGAGCCGCAAATGAAATCAGCAGCTTATCAGCGATATAATACCTCCCGACTGGTTATGGAGGAACACTTCACACCGGTGTCCCTGCAGGATTCCATAGAAAAAACCCGCCTTGCGCTGGAATTCGCATATGCGGGTTTTGATAACGCTACCGATGCCGATTTAATCGACAGCTATATTTATGAAATTAATGCTCTGCAAAAGCGTCATGCCCATCTGGTGGCACTGGCTGCTTCCCAGCCCCAGCCGGAAGCACAGTCAGACTCTCATTCCTCTATTCGCGCCCTGGTCAGCCATGTTTTCGGTTAAATCATTGCGCCCATAGGTCAGACCGGCATATACGGTCTGGGAATTGTTCATCACCGGTCCTTTGGTATTTTGAGGAGCGATTTCTCCATAGGCATCATGTAATGCCTGCATAATACGATTAACCTCCTGCAAAGGCTCCGGATCCTGCTTTCTCTGTGCGTGTGCCATTCTCTTCAGGCTGTATATGTACAATTGCATCAATGAACTGCCGGGCTCGTACCTCGTATCAACGGATTGCATTAATTCATTTACGCAGGCACGGGCCTTTCGAAACGCTTCTGTCCTACCGCTTTCATCACCGGTATACAGCGCCTCTTTTGCCTCCTCTAAATAGCACATTAACATTTCATATATGATTACCACCAGCTCTGTGGGATTTGCCCGCGAGATTCTGAGGGTAAATTGCTGCTTACTTTCTTTGGTCATATGTCCAACCTTTCCCATTGAATCAACTACCGGATTCCTGCTTATGAATTATATCAAACTACTGTAACAGCTGCAGTATCTGAGAAGGTCTTTCATTGGCCTGGGCCAGCATGGAAGTACCTGCCTGGGTCAGCACCTGATTGGTAGTATACTGTGTCATTTCTTCGGCCATATCCACATCCATAATACGGGAATAAGCAGAGGTCATGTTTACAGAGGTGATATCCAAACTGTTAACGGTGGATTCCAGACGGTTCTGGTATGCACCCAGCTGGCTTCGTACGGAGGTCAGAAACTCAATTGCACCATCCAGCATCTTCACTGCCTCGTCCGCACCTTTCGCCGTACTCACGTCCATATCCTCAATACCATAATTTCTCAGGGACATGTCCGGTATATTAATGGATAATACCTGTCCTTCATTTGCTCCTACCTGCAAGCGCATGGGACCGATACCGGTACAATCAAAGGATAATGCATTACCGTTTGCTGCATTATAGGTCACGGTAGTATCTGCACCCAGATCCAGATTGTCCAGATCCAGCTTTATCTCAAATTCCTCAGAACCGCTGATTACCAGCATATTGTTTTCACAGGTAACGGTTGCATCGCTGGGGAAATCATCTCCCAGCGTGATGGAACTCACCAGATAATTGCCGGTTTCCACACCGTCTACAACCTCTTTCTCCAGTGCCAGCTCTTCTACATTGTAGGTCTTGAAGGGTACTGCATCCGTATAGGAATTCACCTTGATATCAATATTGTTAGTGTAACCCTTGTAAGCATATTCACCGTTTAACAGCTTCTGTCCGTTGAATTCGGTGGTGTCTGCAACACGGGTTATCTCGTCCTTAAGCTGTGCGATTTCATCCTGAATGGTAGCACGGTCAGAATCGGACATGGTGCCGTTTGCCGCCTTTACTGCCAGTTCATTCATTCTCTGCAGCATCTCGCTGATTTCACTGAGTGCACCTTCTGCTGTCTCCAACACGGAAATACCGTCACTTGCATTCTGGTTTGCCACGGATACACCCTCAATCTGTGCATTCATTCTCTTTGCCATAGCCAGTCCTGCAGGGTTGTCCTTGGCATGATTTATTTTCAGACCGGAAGACAATCTTTCCAGTGACTTTGCCAACAAACTGTCGTTGTTACTCAGTGCGTTATTTGATATCATTGCGGATACATTGTAATTAATTCTCATACTTACCTCTTTCTATTGCCCAAAGCACCATTTCTGCCACCCGGTAAAGCTCTGCATTGTCTACCGCTTCCTCCTCGGGCTCCTGCTGCATGCCGGACAATCTCTGCTGCAACCAATTACGTCCTCTGTATGTGGGTGCAGTCTCTGCCATCATGGTAGTATTGTCCTGCTCCACCTTCCAGTTCTCAGATGCCATTCTGATAAATATATCGGCAACCCTGTTCACTTCCATAATACCTTCAGGTGTTTTTCCTTCTACGGACCAGTACAGACTTTCCGTGGTCACCCGCAGTTTCATGTTCAGCTGCTCCATACTGACGCCTTCCCATTTAATGGATACCATACCCTTTTCCCCGCTGCCGCTTTCCACAGTCAGGTGTACACGGGTCACCTGGTCACCATAATAAATAGGAATCATATATTCTTCCTTATCGTTTGCTTCACTTCTGCGCGCAACCTTACGCAAAATACCCAGCTGCTTATGATACATCTGCAACTGCTTCACATCCAGGGAAGTAAGCTCTGCCGGATTCGTCTGCCCTTCTCCAAAGGTATATTCTTCAATATCCTCCTGTAAGCCGGAAAGCATGCGGCGATAATCTGCTACAAAGGCCTCCTTTACACCAATCTGCTGCCAGAGACCTTCCGGAGCGGCTTTGAGCTGCTCTGCTTTTTCACGTAAGGCCTTGAAAGGATTTGCAGAATTTTCTACCAGTCCTGTTGCTGCCAGTAAGTGTGATGCATTCAAAGGTAATTGACCTCTTACCAGCATATCTACAGCTTCCCGAGGTGCCTTAGCCGCACTACGAATCTCTTCTACCTTCTCCCTGATATAAGCTTCTTTTATCTCGGCATTTTCTGACACTTCTGTCATCTTGTTCTTTACATTATCTATAAATGCCTTTGCAATCTGGTCTGAGATACTCTCTCCTTTTTGTACCAGATCAGACAATGCACCCAGACTGTCATCCACTTTTACATCCATTCCCATGAACTTACTGCTTCTTACAGCAGACAACAGATTGGCAAACTGTAGCTCCGCACCGGTATTTACCAGTGCACCTACTGCCGCTCCGTCTGCCTTCTCCAGCTGACGGACCATACGATAAATACCGATATAGCTCTCTCTTTCTTCGGCAGTAATTTCACTATTTTTTTCCAGTCCATAGAGAAACCGTGCATAATTCTCCGCCTCCTGTGCATACTCATCGGGAAGCGAATCAAAATAGGTGTTTAACTCTGTCAAATCCGTTTCCAGAGGATTTACACCATCCCTTATCATCTTAAGCACTGCTGCAGGAGTCATCTTGTTCACAATGTTCTCCACCTGTGCCTGTGCATCTACAATTCTGTTTATATTAGCTTCATCCACGGTCATACGGTTATAACCCAGTATACGAACCGCCTTTCTGTTAGCGTCATTGGCTTCCATGCCTATCTCGGCAAGGAGCGCATCCACACTGAAAAATGCCTTCCAAATACTGTCCCCCATATCCTTGCGGGGTGCGGTCATTAATGTTTCGTAGGCTTCGCTTGCATTTACAAAGGCTGTGGTCAGTGCCCCATCCCGGCTCAGCTCCATACCGTGATTATGCAGGGCTCTGAAGGTAATCACACTCTCTGCGTCCGCAAAATGCCCCAGTACCTGTGCAGGTAAACCGGGAATTTCCTTCATGGTACGGTTGGTCTGGGTATACAGTCTGTATTGTTCTACAGCACTTTCCGATGTAGGGAACAGTGACTGTGCCACCTGCTGCTCTGCCTGCTTTAATGCTTCTACCAGCTCCTCCATGGGAGCAGTATCTATAGCAAAACCGCTTCGAAGAAGCCTTACATTTACCTCTGCCGTCATACGCAGTCTGACCTCTTCTAACTGTCTGCGTCCTGTTACATCACCGATTATGTCCGTCCAGTTACTATCCTGGGCATACAAATCCGCATAGCGGTTTGCCTTTTCATAAATATTCTCAGTTTCTGCCAGGTTGGCATGGATAGGCTTCTTACCCTCCAGCACGGCAAAAGTTACTGCTTCAGCAAACTTCTCCGTGCTTACCAAAAATTCAATTTTATTTAAGTTCTCCAGACGATAAAGATTCTCCTTGGTAACCGGCAAACCCTTATCCAATAACCAAAGGCTCTGCTCCACTTTTTCTTCATTTGGCTCAACTCCCAGCGTCTCCAGATATCTCTGCATCTGCCCGGGCATATCCTCCTGTGCAGTAAGTTCTGCATTCTGATATGACTGCTGCGCATCTGCATTCACGCCAAAATAGCCCTTTACATCTTCTGTAAAGAACTTAGGTGCTGCACCTGCATTCTGTCTGGCCCCACTGTTTTGTGCCAGATACAAATTCCAAATCTCAGGCTCCATGCGATTATCAATCAGATATATCATGTCACCCTCGCTAAGAGGCTGCAACTTCTTGGTCATATCCCAGGCAACCTTTATATCAGCTGCCTGCGCCGCCTCCATGGGTAAGTCCACACTTCGGAAATTCTCATGCAGTGCTTTTGCCAGGGCTTCACTGCCTAAAGCTTCCTTTAACGTATCCAAGCTCAAATCGTCTGTGTAGCCTGCTATATTTACTCCGGAACGTATCAGCTCAGCCTTTATTTTGTCTACAATGGTTACTATCTCATCAGGTTCTGCACCGGAGAAATCAAATCCTTCCTCCTGCATTTTGGCATAGTCCTCCTCAGACATGGTATGTGACATGAGTGTCATATAATCCTGCGCCACTGCAACATTCTGATTCGCTGCCTCTTCCTGTATTTCAATCAGACTCTTGCCCTTTTCTACACCGCTTATCATATTCATGGGAATATATTGTTCCTCCCCACGAAAATCAACCCGGTAATCCTTGCGCTGCCCTTTATCTACACTTTTTTCCCCATGGACACCTGATGCTATATTCAATTCCTGCATATTCTGTGTCTGAAAAGTTATTTTCATAATAAAACTCCGTACCCTTGTCTAAACCTAATTTTCTCCTCACTCTCTGCAATTTCACGCAAAAGAGGTGAGCAATCAAAGCCGCTCACCTCTTATTTCGGAACTTCTTATATTTTTCTTTATACTTTTATCAGGTAAAATCTTTTTCGGATAAGATAACCATATCCTCTGCATTGTACCTTTTTGCCAGCAGAATATCAAAGAAATGTCCGATATTCTTACGATTTACATGACTAATTGCCTCATCCACGATACCTCTGACCTCTGCGGTTGTAACCGTGTGGTCATTGGTTTGCATGTTCTCTATCTTGGTATGAAGAGCAAGCACACCCAGATCATCAATAAAGTACTCATTGTCCAATGCGTACTTCTTACCATAACCCACCAGCAAATCATTGCTGAGTGCATCCACATCCATACGTGCGGTAAAGCTTTCCTTTAAAATCGGGTTCAGCTTAAGCAGTCTGTTCATGGCAGGCTTCGTATCTTCCAGAATCACTACGATACCGAAGTTCTCCTGCTGCAATACTCTATGCAAACGATTGATGGTATCTGCTTTTAAATCAGCCGCTCCGTGGATAATCAAGGCACCATTTGAAAGCTGTTCCAGCGTTTCCTCCACATTTCTGTCATTTAATATACCGCCGGATATCTTTGCAATTTTGCCACTGAAATTACTGTCGTTCTCCCGAATCTCAGCTACGATATTTTTTGCAAGAGTAATAATATCGATGCCTTCTTCTCCTGTAATAATCAGGTTGCCGGTGAAGGATGCCATACTTACATTATCCAGCACGTTTATCAACTGATCTCTTGCAGTCTTATTCGGGATAAAGGGTGCAAACAAATCTCTTTCTTCTCTGGAAAGTGTGCGTACCTTTGCCTTCTCACGCTCTACTTCAGGCTTCACGTACACAGGAACTTCTACAGATTCTTGCTGAACTTCTTCAACTACTTCCTCAGCGGGTTCTTCTGCTGGTACCTCTACGGCTTCGGCGATTTCTTCCTGTACTTCCGCAGCCTCTTCCTGCGCCTCTTCTACGACTTCCTCAGCAGGTTCTTCTGCCGGTACCTCTACTGCTTCGGCGATTTCTTCCTGCACTTCCGCAGTTTCTTCCGGAACCTCTTCTGTAACTTCCTCAACGAGATCTTCTGCAGGCTCCTCTACGGCTTCGGCGATTTCTTCCTGTACTCCCGCAGACTCTTCCTGACCTTCTTCTATAACTTCCTCAGCGAGTTCTTCTGCAGGCTCCTCTACAACTTGGGCGATTTCTTCCGGCATCTCAGCTATCGGTTCCACTGCAAAACCTTCTGCTTCCGCAACATCCTCTGCAGCCTCAGTCATTTCCTCTATCTTTTCGTCAAGCTGATCCATGGATACTTCTCCACTTTCCAGCTTTTCTAACAGACCATCCCGCATGGTAGCCTCGAACTCCGTAAACATGGAACCGGTCTGACGAAGTACACGCTGACGCACATCTTCCATGCGCTTCTCTTCGTTTTCCTTCTTGATGCGCTCCCACTCTAACAGGATATCATTCAGATTCAGCTGACCTGTAATCTGCTTTTCTACAACTTCCTTTTCATCCGGCATCACCAGACTGAGCTGACCGTCCGCCTCCTGGCTCAATACCTTTGCCATGAACTTGGGCGGCTCCTCCATTACACCGATATTTTGCAGACGCAGCTGCTCCATTACGGTGTCTCTGGTGTTGTCTTCAGAAACAGACTCTGCTGCATCTTCCATAACTGTTTCTGCAACTTCTTCAACACTTTCTGACGCAGATTCCGTATTCTCCTCCGAAAGCGCTTCCTCTACATCACTGATTTCCACTGTTTCTCCAAAAAATACCTCTGTCTCTACCGCAGGCTCATCATCTGCCTCTTCAGGTAATGTCGCTTCTTCTACCGGTAACTGCTCTGCCTCTGCCTGCTCAGCTGCTTCTGCCTCCGCTGCCAGCCGGGCCTGTTCTGCGGCCTCCGCCTGCTGCATTGCCTGTAATACATCCATGGAGGAAAAGTCCACGGTCTGATATCTCAACTCTTCCGTTTCCCTATCTGTTTCAATATCATCGGTGCTAACTTCCGCAATCTCCGGATTATCGAAGGATTCCGTATCGGAATCATAAAGCGGACTTACAATCACCTTGGTGATATCATCCATTACACTCTGCTCCGGCTGATAATTATCACTGAGCACTTTTTCCAAATCCTGTGCCAGCTCCGCCTGGAGGTTAATAGTATTATAAGGGCTCACATCCATGGTTTTCACCTGGATGGGCATATCTTCAAATTCTGCCGGTTTTTGCTCTTCTGCCTGCTCATATGCCGGGCGGTTTGCTTTTTCAAGTCCGGCTTTATAAGCATCATACTGTTCCTGCTGTTCTTCACTTAAGGGCTGATGCAACATTTTCAGTTCCATGGCCTTGATCACATATCTGCCATCACCAAACCACAGTATCAGCTCATCACATTCTTCCACACAATGACTTTCCAGACCTATTTTATGATACAGGTATGCCAGCTCGTACTGCCAACGCTCTCTGGGGTCCTGTTCCTTCAGCTTGACCAATACCTCAATGCGCTCTTCAATACTGACATCCAGCGCTTCGTACATCTTGTACTGTAACACATATCTGCCGGGATCTTTAGGTGCTATTTGCACGAACTCGTCCAAATATTCCTTTGCCTGGGCGATTTCATCCATCTTAATGGACAATTCACACAGGGAATAACAGATGGTTCTGCCACCGGGGCGTCTGTCATACGCCAATAAAAGAATATCCCTTGCATCCTCATATCGTCTGTTAATTTTATACAAATCACTGATGGTGCAAAGCATCATAACGCTCTTTACCCTGCGCCAGTCAATGGTATCTGCTATCTCTGCCGCTCTTGCATACTGCTCACGGCTAATCAGTTCCTTTATTTCGTCTGCTCTGACTTTATATTCAAACTTATCCACGATATTCAGCTCCCTTATCTTTGTTTGCTGCGAATCAATCTACAATATCCCACTTTCACTTCCTAAGTTTATCATAATACTGATACATATGTCAAAAATAAAGATAGTTTTTTGGCGAAAAAAATACAAGATATAGTGTTTCCACCATATCTTGTCAAACTAAATATCGTTTTTGTCCTTTTGTTTCACTGTCAGTCCTTCAGCAGATTACTCAGCTTTGCAAACTCCTCCAGCGTAAAAGTTTCTCCTCTGACAGTGGGTGAATATCCCAACTGCTCCAGTGCTGCCGCCACCTTCTCTTTGGAGAGTCCAAGCTCCGGCGCATTGCCCAAACCGTTTACCAGGGTCTTCCTTCTTTGATTAAAGGAGGCTCTGATTAATGCAAACATATGCTTTTCATTCTTTACCTCCACAGGCGGTTTTTCATATCTGGTAAGTCTGATTACTGCACTTCCTACATTGGGTCTGGGAATAAAACAATTGGGGGGTACATTTGCAACTACTTTGGGCTCCGCATAATACTGTACTGCCAGAGACAATGCACCATAATCCTTGGTGCCCGGTCCCACCTGCATGCGGTCCGCCACTTCCTTCTGTACCATAATGGTGATACTCTGCAGAGGCACACCGCTTTCAAACAATCCCATAATAATGGGTGTGGTAATATAATAGGGCAGGTTTGCCACTACCTTAATGGGTTTGCCTGCATTTCGCTCCTGTACCAGCTTATTGATATCCACTTTTAAAATATCGTCATTAATGACCGTCACATTGTCATAGGCAGACAGGGTATCCTTCAGGATGGGAATCAGCGCCTTGTCTATTTCCACCGCCACAACCTCACGGGCACTCTCTGCCAGATACTGGGTCATGGTACCGATGCCCGGACCGATTTCCAATACACAGTCATCCTTTGTAATTTCCGCAGAATCTATAATTTTATTTAATACATTCGTATCAATCAGGAAGTTCTGCCCGAATTTCTTTTGAAAGTTAAAGTTATATTTCTGCAGTACTTCAATCGTATTTTGTGGTATTCCCAGATTGGCCATTGTAATGTTCCCTTCAATATATGTTTCTCTTTCTCTTCACACTCTAAAATACAAAATCTGTTACTGTTTTGCAAGGAAATCCCTTACCTGTAACAGATTTTCCAGAATAACCAGGCTTAAGTCTTCCATCTCTTCATTAGCAGGCAACATATCCGGCACCATAATCCCCTTCATGCCTGCTGCCGCCGCTGCGCGGATACCATTATAGGAATCCTCTATTACATAAGTCTCCTCAGGCTTCACACCCATGCGCTCACATGCAAGCAAAAAGATTTCCGGATTGGGTTTGGAATGCTCCACCATATCACCGGATACTACCAGGGAAAAATAGTCCTGTATCTCCGCCTTTTCCAAACATTTCATTATGGAGGCATATCTGGTAGAAGAAGCCAGACCTATCTCATAGCCTTCCTTTTGCAGATAGTCTAAAAGCTCTCTGACTCCCGGTTTTACGGGGATACCCTCTTCCTCTATATATTTCCAGAACCACTGTGATGCAGTCTTACGAAAGCCATCATAATCAAACTCCCTGCCGTAATGCTCATACACAATTGTCTCTGTATCATTGGCATTGGTTCCGATGCATCTTGGAAATACGATTTCCATGTCCGGAATGTTCTGCTCCTTTGCTATGGCGCACCAGCTGTCCATACAGAGCTTCTCCGTATCAAACAGTACACCATCCATGTCAAATACAATTGCTTTACTCATAGTACTTAAAATCCTCCAAAAAGTGCACACAATTATATAGTATCAGTACATCCATACCACCTTCCGGCTTGTACATATTCATAATTGTATCCAGCTTTGCATTATAGTATCTCAAATCCAGTACGTAAATCGTTTCATAATGGGGCGCCAGAAGTGGAATCATGCAGTTAGCATAGGAATCCTTAATCACAAACAAGGTGCCGCCACTTTCATAGCCTGTATCAATCTCGATGATGCCATGATTATCATCCAGGAAAAATCCATACTGATTCTTTGTATCCAGATATTTTTCTTCGTAATAACTTTTACTCCGCACAGACATATCATACACCAGGAAAACCGGCTGCTGCTCCGTCTCCGGGAAATAGGAAATGGTATCCATGGCACCGCCCAGATTGGTCTTGGAGTGGAGCGTTCCGCGGAACTGTGCAGTCACACCCTCCATTCCCTCCGGATTATAAGGGTAGGTGGATTCATCCATATGCGACGCCCATGCCTGATAACCATAGTATGCACCCAGTGAAGTCCAGTGATGATCTGTTTTGTAATAAATATACTCATCATCATGTTCTTCCAATATGTCATATACATCTATCAGATATTCGTCACCGATCTGCTCCCGCACTGTGTCTATAAATGCCTTCTGGTCAAAATAAGGCGCATATGCCGGAAGCTTTTCACTCAGAATATTATCCGCAGTCGGCACCAGCATCACCTGTGCATCCCACTTCTTCACCAGCTTGTGCAGCTTACCCAGGCGCTCCTGTATCAGCTCCTGTGAAAAATCCTGTTCACGGTGCTGCTGTATCATATAGTCATCCTCTGCCATATATACACCATTCACCAATGTGCGGCCTGTCATTACTTCAAAATAAGTCTTGGCCGACACCCATTTGTCCCTGCCTACGAACTGATCCGTAATATACTCCTCGTAATCAGCGGTGTAATCACCCTCCAGCAAGGCCTCCTTACTAAACTCCGGCCGCTCTGCCAGCACACGGTTCTCCGTCTCCGAATAAGTGCGGTCGCTGCTTGCCAGGTCCACAATGGTCAATATGGCTATAATGGCACAAATCAGCACGATATTCAAATATGCATTGGTTTTTTCACTCATTCTAAATCCTGCCCTTTCCTCTGTCAGGCCCTGCTCCTAAAATCTGAAATACAAAAAGGGATTATAAGAAGCATCTACTATATATGCAATACTTAATAGAAGCAGCACGGGTATCACGATAATCGTGCCTACTCTGTACAGTGCCATCGCCGCTCCCGTCCGGGTACTGCGTAGCTGTTTCACCATGGCAGTCACCACGGGTGTGGAAGCTATCACCGCCACTATCAGTACGGTTGCGTACTGCAAAAGGGTATAGATACCACTACCATCTATCAGCCCCATGCCGTTCAAACCAAACATTCCTGCCAAATATCCTTTGATAGCATTCCAATTACCCAGTTCAAAGAATACCCAGCCTACCAGCACTACGAACCAGGTATAAATTCTACCCATGAATTTCGGCATGACATTCATCCATTTACCCAGGAAAAGTTTTTCCAGAATCAGGAAAAACGCATACCACAGACCCCAGAGCAAGAAGTTCAGACCTGCACCGTGCCAGATACCCGTAAGCATCCATACGATAAAGATATTCAGCAGCTGCCTGCGGATTCCCTTCCGGTTGCCGCCCAGCGGAATGTACACATACTCCTTGAACCAGGTACTGAGAGAAATATGCCAGCGTCTCCAGAACTCCGTGATGGAGTGGGCAATGTAAGGATAGTTAAAGTTTTCCGGGAAATGAAAGCCCATTATCATACCCAGACCGATAGCCATATCCGAATATCCCGAGAAATCAAAATAAATCTGAAAAGCATAGCAAATGATGCCCAGCCAGGAAGTAAATACCGTCAGGTCTCCGCCTGTACCGCCGGAAATCTGCGACCACACCAGTCCCAGATTATTGGCAAGCAATACCTTTTTGGCCATACCGATCACAAAACGATTGATACCCTGTTGTACCTCCGCCGCTGTCACCTTTCTATGGTGGAGCTCCGTATCAATCTGATGATATTTTACGATAGGTCCTGCGATAAGCTGGGGAAACATGGTTACAAACACTGCAAAATCCAAAATATTCTTCTGTGCCTTTACCTCACCCCGATATACATCTATGGAATAGGACATGGTCTGGAAGGTGTAGAAGGATATACCAATGGGCAGCGGCAATTCCAGTAGCGGAAGATTCACCCCGGGTATTGCATTTAACAAACCGATGAGAAAATCTGCGTACTTGAAAAATCCTAACATAGAAAGATTAACGATTATAGAAGAAATCAAAAATACTTTCGAAAGATTTTTCCCCCTAAAACGCTGTATCAGCAATCCATGGCTATAATCCGACACCGTTGATATCAGCATAAGTACTACATATACCGGTTCTCCCCATGCATAAAAAAACAAGCTCCCTAACAGGAGGATGAAATTCTTCATCCTCCCGGGAGCTATAAAATAACAAATCATAAATATGGGTAAAAAACGGAACAGAAAAAGAATACTGCTAAAAACCATTTTTAACTCCTTAATGGACGACTACTGCTGCTCAATTAAACCACGAATTGCTTCAATAGCCTTATCATTATGCTCCTGAGAATGCTTGATGGCTGCATCATCACCCTGCTCCATAGCAGACATGTTGTCGCCACCTAACATGGACAGAATTACATAATTACCGATAGTTTCAATTTTGGAACCCTGTGCCTTGGGCAGACCACTGGGATAGAAGAAACCATTTTCAATCTGGCCGTCTCTCCAGGTATTCAGAGCTGCCTCCACATCCTTTACTTTACCATCTTTTGCCTTAACAATCAATAAAGTATCGGGATTTGTGGAAATCATAGGCATTTCAGCCAAATAATCATCATACATATCCTCGGTCAGACCGAACATATCAGGAAGCATGTCTGCGGTTACTGCCATCTGAGGGAAATAATCGTTGCCAAGTGCAGTTGCTACTGCATCTCTAAGGCCTGCCATCTCATCACTCCATGCGGAAGTCATTTCTCCCATCATACCTTCATCGGTAGTCTCACCCATGGATTCATCTGTTGCGGTGTCACCAGTTGCAGTATCACCGGTTGCTTCGCCGGCTGTTTCTTCTGTCATGCCGGTATCTTCTACTACACCGGTGCTTTCGGATGTACCGGTTGCATCCTGATTGTCATTATTACCACAAGCGGTTAATGCAAATACTAAAATTCCTGCTGTTAATAATAAACTGATTTTTTTCATACTTTTTCTCCTTAACACTTTTAAAACTACATTCTTTTTCTGTACTTGTACCTCTTTGGTACCTGCACACAGAGTAACATACTAACAGATATTTGTCACGAAATCAATTATAAATTATTTCTAATCAAAAATTAAGAATTGTGATGACAAGAACTACCGCTATCATGTATACTCCCTATTAGTATGGCTAATTTTTCATCATTTATGAAAGGTATGGTAATTTTATGAGTATATTAAATGTAGAACATCTTACGCATGGTTTTGGCGACCGTGCCATTTTTAATGATGTATCCTTCCGACTGCTGAAGGGTGAGCACATCGGCTTAATCGGTGCAAATGGTGAAGGTAAATCTACTTTTATGAATATAATCACAGGAAAGCTGATGCCCGACGAAGGCAAAATCGAGTGGGCAAAAAACGTCAGAGTGGGATATCTGGACCAGCACACCGTTTTGACTGCGGGACAAACCATTCGTGATGTATTATCCTCCGCTTTTGATTTTTTATTCACAATGGAAACAGAAATGAATGAAATTTGTGACAAAATGGGCGATGCCACTCCCGAAGAGCTGGAAGTGTACATGGAAGAACTGGGCACCATCCAGGATTTGCTCACCATGCATGATTTTTATATGATTGACTCCAAGGTGGAGGAAGTAGGCCGCGCACTGGGACTTCTGGACATCGGTCTGGACAGAGATGTAACGGAACTCAGCGGCGGACAGCGTACCAAGGTGCTGCTGGGCAAGCTCCTGTTGGAAAAGCCCGACATCTTGCTCTTAGACGAGCCTACCAACTATCTGGATGTGGAGCATATTGAATGGCTGAAAAGATATCTGAATGATTACGAAAACGCATTTATTTTAATCAGTCATGACATTCCTTTCTTAAACAGTGTTATTAACTTAATTTATCATATGGATAATCAGGAGCTGAACCGCTATGTAGGCGACTACGACAAGTTCCAGGAAGTATATGCCATGAAAAAGGCACAGCTGGAAGCGGCATACAATCGTCAACAAAAGGAAATTGCTGATTTGAAGGATTTTGTGGCACGAAACAAGGCACGTGTATCCACCAGAAATATGGCAATGTCCAGACAAAAGAAGCTGGATAAAATGGATGTGATTGAGCTGGCTGCGGAAAGACCCAAGCCTGAATTCAATTTCCGCGAGGCACGCACCTCCGGCAAGATTTTATTTGAAACCAAAGATTTGGTAATCGGTTATGACGAGCCCTTATCCACTCCTTTAAACATTTCCATGGAAAGGGGACAGAAGGTAGTCCTCACCGGCGCCAACGGTATCGGAAAAACCACTTTATTAAAAAGTATTCTGGGACTTATCCCTCCCGTATCCGGTCAGGTAACCCAGGGAGACTATCTGGAAATCGGCTACTTCGAGCAGGAAATGAGCGGCAGTGGCGACAACAGCTGTATCGAGGAAATCTGGCAGGAGTTCCCGGGCTTTACCCAGTACGAGGTCCGCTCCGCACTGGCAAAATGCGGTCTTACCACCAAGCATATCGAAAGCAAAGTCAAGGTACTCAGCGGTGGCGAGCAGGCAAAGGTACGTCTGTGCAAGCTGATTAACCGTGGTACCAATATATTGCTTCTGGACGAGCCCACAAACCATTTGGATGTGGATGCTAAGGATGAATTGAAAAGAGCATTAAAAGCATATAAGGGCAGTATCCTGATGGTATGCCACGAGCCTGAGTTCTACGAAGGTGTGGCAACCGATGTGTGGGACTGCACCAAGTGGACCACAAGAGTGTTCTAAATAGCAGAAATAAATAAAAACCGCCCCACTTCACATGTTTTGCCTACAGGCACGCTCCCGCTACCTGAAAAAGCGTAACGGACGCTAGGCTCGTGCTGCACTCGGAAGCATAGGCTTCCGAGCGCGCAGACCTCGCCAAGCGCCAACGTTTTTCAAGTACCTGTAGTGCAAAAGCATGTGAAATGGGGCGTTTATAGCTTGCTCCATAAAACAACTCATTTGTTTGCAATCATTTTCATTCTTCAATGGCATCTATATATTTTCTTATATATTTATCTGACCACAGCTGTGCCTCGATATAATGTCGACCGGTAGCCTGTATAAAGGCATCAAAATCACCATCATATTCATTGATGCGTTGATACAATGCATCCACCGTAAGTAAATCAACACTTCCGTTTTTCTGGAATTCAGCACCACTGTCACCAATGGTAAAGCTGATGTGACAAGGGTCAATCTCTTTTAAAAGCAGTTTTGTTTCTATGCCATTTCCAAACCACTCACGGAGATAATCGCTGCTGTCTATTACAAATGAAAGCGGGTGTGTTTCTTCCGGCAAACCACCTGATTCAATAAAACGTGCATACAAATAGTCATCCTGCTTTTTACGGAGAAAATAATAGTTATTAAAATCTGCGAAACGATAAAAAGCAGTGGTATCCGGATGCTGCGCAGCAAGTTTGCCGGCTAACTGAAATGCCTCTGTTTCCGGCAGACGCATAATATTCATAAGTGGTTTACAATCCGGATAACAATAGTTCACAAGAACAAGTTCATCAAAAGTTTTCATTTAAATATTCCTATCATCCTTTTTCTTTAGAAGCTGGGAAGTATCCAGGGTTTGGGATGTTTGCTCCCGCTGTTTCTTCTTTTTGGAAGAAACCTTTTCTTTTGCCACAGACTTTTGAACCTTCGCTTCGGGTTGTGATGACTCACCTGCAATGTTTTGTCCGTTCTGTGCAACGGCTCCGCTTTGTGACATCTTTGTCATATTTGTATCGCTTTGTGCACCACTATTTTCCACATCCCTTGTCTGTGCTGCGTTCTCTGTACCCACACTCTTTTTATGGCCTGCCGGCAGTTTCCACTTAGGCAGATTGGGTACATACTGGAAGCGGCGCATTGCCACATCCGCTAGGAACAGACAGATTGCCAGCCCCAGGAGCCAATTGGTCAGAGAGCTTTTTTTCTTTGCATTTGTATGGATGTTGGTCCAGATATTATCCTCCGCTGTAATGATGCGTCCGTACTTTTCTGCAAAGCTTAAGTAAGAATCCCTGCTCACATCAAATTTGTATTCATCAGAAAACTGCACCGTTGCTGCCGTGTTCATATAGCCCTGAATCTCTCCATCCTCGGTACGGCGTATGTTAAAATGATACATACCGGTCTGAGGGGTAGAAACTTCCGTCTCATATTTGCCCGGTGCCGTAGCATAAAGCTTCACTTCGTTACTGTTGCCCTCCGGGTCTATCACGGTTGCCCAAATTTCCGTGGCACCGGTATAGTCAACAGCCTGGTAAACTACCTCTGTCATTTCTCCGGCAGTCACCACATCCACTCTGTCTTCACCCATATTGGCATTACCTGCAGAATAATCCACGATCCGCTTCCAGAGCTGGACATAATCCTCCTGCCCTGCAAAGGCACCGCTCCACTCTCCTGTCACATCACTGTTCCAGGCAACCGTACGACCAAGTCCGTACTGCCATACCGTGAGAATAGGATCCTGTTTATCTGCGGATACAATCAAGGAACTGGATGCCGTCTTGGGTGTGGCAGAAATATAACCATATACCAGCGGCCAGCCCTCTGCAAACAGTCTGGTAGTCAGCTCGTGTCCACTGTTTACTGCCAGTGCAAACTCGCCGTTCTGGATATAACTGTCGCCTCCCAAGAACACCTCCTGGGCAAAGATTTTGGGAATATCACTGGACAGATCAGAATAATAATATCGTCCGCCGCAATTATTTGCCAGACGCTCCAAAAGCCGGGTATCGGAGCCTTCTCCCACTGCTACGGTGGACAAGGTCACTCCACTGTCTGCATATGCTTTTATTACATCCGAATAATCGGTAGTTTCACCCATACCATCCGTAAGCAGCACCACATGTTTTACAGATGCATCGCTTTGGGATATCACATTAAAGGCTTCTGCAAGTGCTGGTTTGATGGTGGTGCCACCGCCTTCTCTGATTTGCTTGATTTCATCTTTAATGGCCAGTTTATCCTCAGCCTGTGTCAGTTCTACCTGCCAGTCATACCTGTCATCAAAGGTAAGTACACCTACATAATCCGAATCTCTTAAATTATCCACAGCCACGGTAGCAGCCTTGATGGCAATGTCCAGATTGGTAGCGCCTGCACCATTTGCTTCACTGAGCATACTGCCGGAATGGTCTATCACCATTACCATAGCCATGGACGGCACTTCATCCACACCTCTCAGTTCCATATCCACAGGAAGTACAGTCTCAAGCACAGTGTCCCTGTAACCGCCCAGTGCAAAGCTATCCTCACCACCGCAGCATACGAAACCACAGCCATAGTCCTTTACATAGGTTTCCAGATTTTCCAGAAATCCACTGGGTAAATCATCGATATAGGTATCCACCAGAATAATGGATTTGTAATCCAGCATAGCTTGGATATTATCCGGTGCATTCAAAGCCGATACCACACTGTAATCGCAGCCTGCTGCATTTAATACCGGTACAAATGCAGAGGTGCCGGCATTCTTGCCCGCAATTACCAGTACCCTGGGCGGTGCTTCCACCACAGAATATGCACTATAAAAATCGTTTTCACTACAGGTATCACCTTCTGCCTGTACCTGCACCCGCAGACTTTCCATGGCATTGGCGCCGGCCTCTTCGCCCACCTGCTCACTGAACACAAAGCGATTGCTTCCTTTGTTCAAATGTACCCCGGCAGTAGCCGTTTGTTTACTTCCGTTATAAAGGGTAATCACTGCGTCGGTATCATAATTACTTTCCACCACTACCTGTATGGAATATTTATCCCCAATATGCAGATAGGAAGGAATGATTACATTATCAATATACGCATCCTGCGTTTCCTCTGTTTCATAAAGCAAAGTCAAAAACTCAGTCTCACTGGCAGTCAATGCCTGCGCCATGCGGTGAATATCACCTCTGGTCTCCTTACCATCCGTAATCATCACCAGCCTGCCATTGGCATCTCCCGGAATCAAAGTCAGTGCTTTGGATACCGCATCCTCAAAATTCGTTGCCGCCTTTTCCGGTACCGTCATCAGACCGCCGTAATGTTTTTCACCGGTGATAAACTGTTCCACCAGTGTGTCCTTTCCAAAGGTTACGATACCATAGGAATTATGGGATGGCATCTCCCTCACGGTATCACTGATATATGCTTCTACATCCTCTATATGCTCTGCGTTACTGCTTGATAAATCTACCACAAAAACCGTGGCAGTAGGACTGCTGCCCAAGCGGACCTGTATTCCCAGAAGTGCCAGAAATACACATAATGTTACTACACCTCTCAGCACCAGATAGAAGCGTCCCTTATAACGCATCTGTCGCACATAAATAATCCACTCAATCACCAGCAGTACCAGAACCAGTGCAATAAATACATTGCGCAGGGTCTGTTTTACCTTCTGCATCTGCACATTGTCCGTACCTGTAACAGACTCCGCTACCTTCCTGCCGTCAGACTCGGTAGCCGTCTGAAAACGCACCACATAGGACTCCTGATATTCGGCATTGCCCACCTGATACAGGCCTGCCTTATGAGAGCGGCTCATAAACTGACTCCTGTCAAGCTCCGCCCAGGGTTGCAAGGCAACCTCCTCACCGGCATAGTAAACATTGGTAGCCAGCCAGGAAGTATCTGACAGATAAATCATGGCATTGGCCAAAAATATGGGAAACTCTGCCCGAAGAGGGAAATCAGACTCCCGAATATCAAATCCCACTACCACTTCTTTCCTGCCATCCCGCTCGCCGTAATAGCCTACACACTTTCCGTCGTATTCCAGAAAGCTGTGGGCACCCTCCGGCACCGTAAAGCAATATGCGGTGTTCACACCCACCCGAAATCCTGACAGTCCGGCGGTCAAATCGCAGTCCGTCATATCAAGCACTACGTTTTGCAGCGTTTCCACTGCCTCTCCCCGGCTGTCTCCAAAGAGCAGTCGGTTCCCGCCCTCAGTCAGAGGAACCTGTCCATTATCATAAATCACTACATTATAGGTATTTTCTCCCGTGGCACCATCTGTGGCTGCCTTGGTAATATTTTCCCCGGTAACGGCCTGATACGCCTTTTCAATAAAGGTATTACCATCTCCTACCAGCAGTCCGCTAATCAGATTCCCCTGAGACTTCACTGCTATGGATTCATTATCAGCCTCCAGACTATCCTTACTGCCTGCACTTCCATCGGTAAAGGAAATACCACTGAGCCTGGAAGTAAGGGACTGTCCCTTCCATTCCACCTGTTCAAACAGACAAACCTTGCTTTCCATGGCCTCCAGGGACATTTGGCTTAATCCAATCAATTCCCCCTCTTCCTCATGAAGGCTCACATCCAGAGAAGCCGCAGCGTCACTATAATTGGTCATACTAACCATCACATCATAGA
>JAZODQ010000084.1:0-22197 GCA_045597105.1 Acetatifactor sp. | reverse complement strand
TGGATATTTTTATTCTGTACTGTTTTTCCGTATTTTCTACCAGGTCATTCAGACATATCCTCTTGGGGTTTATCGCATGGGTTCCTGTCCATTGATTATAATGCCCGCTTTTCCAGTTTGAAAGGTCATTCATATCCACTGCAAACGCACTTACTAGGGATGCCGTACTATCATCCACATCGTCTGCTGTATCCTCTTCTTCCGGTGTCTCATCCTCTATTGTTTCTTTCCACGCATCTACACTCTTACTGATTTTTTGTCCATTTACCTCCAAAACCAGTTGATCATCAATTGCATCTATGAGTTCCACCTTACCCAGCTCTGCGTAGTTAAATACTACTTCCTGGTGCTCGCCCAATGAATCAGAAGCCATAACTACCTGCTTCGCAGTGTCCAAATAATACCACAGACCGTCTTCAAAACTCATCTTGCCTGTAATGTCATGTACAAACCAATCACTGTACAATGTTGAATCGGAGGCTTCATTTATCCTCTTTAATGTCCAAACACCATGGTCTTTATTAAACTCTGCATCATTTTTCAACAAGTGTGTTCTATCTGTTTGTCCCGTTACTGTGGAACGTGTATCATCCCATGTAGGGTCTACATGATACCACTCTCCCCCCAATTCCACATAAGTCCATCCATGATTTAAACTGGTGCCCTTTACATAGGTGGCATCCAAACCAACACGGCGCAATAAAACATTCAACGCTTTTGCATAACCGGCACATACCGCCTTTTGATCTAAAAATGCTCCACTTGCAATATATTTTGCATTCGTCGTGCCACCATAACTTACCAGTTCCACAACTGAATCATGCAGGTATATCACTTTATCCAAATCTGTCATGTCTGCTTCGATACCGTTCAAAATTTTTTCAATTTGAGGTAACATGGCATTATATCTTGTTAATGCATCCGCATTTGCATCTTTTATTTGTATCGTCTGTAAATATCCCTTTGAAGTGGAATATGTGTAAGTCACGTAAGTAGCCGGATAATATCCTCCAAATATCTCCGTACCCTCACCATATTGTATTTCATCATACAATTCATTGAATTCCTGCACTGTAATCTTATACTTTGAGACATTGTGTTTTGAACTGTCTAGAGTATAAAACATATTCAACATTTCCTTCTTAAAACTTTCTTTCTGTGCTGATGTTGCCGCTTCAACTTCATACGTCTGCCCCAATCCCAGCACTAAAATCAATGTGAACAGAAATCCTCTTACTACTTTGATAAATGCAACAACCCTTTTACTCATGCTTTTCCTCCTTTGTAATAGGAGATGCAACACCATCGCCACGGAAGCTAACAAACCATCTTATGCTAATAGACCATTCTCGTCATTCACATAAAAAACCTCGCTACACATAAAGAGAGCGAGGGCTTAGTCCATCTTATATCTTTCGGCAACCAGACTACCATAGTGTTCACACCTTAGGCCCTCAGCTTTGCGCCCTTACCTTTCGATAAGTTTGCTATTATCGCTTTTGTAATATAATTGTAACATTTGACTACTTATCATACCATAGTACAATAGTACCGTTTTTTAACTAACAAACTCTTGAAATTAAGTATTTTATTATATATAATTACACCATATAAGGGAGTATACATTATGGATAAATATATTGATAATATTTTAAAAATTACATATTCGTCATTGACGAATACTATTCCGGAACTGACAGATGATATCGACTGGACAGAAGCCTACAAATTATTGACACGTGGCAAACTGATAGGTATTGTGTTTAGAACCATTTCTAAGCTTCCCAGTGAAAAGCAACCGTCCCCGGAATTATTCAATCATTGGAAAAGTACTGTTTTTTCCAGAGGTCTGCGTCAGGTAATATCTAATGGCGAACTGGCTCGTGTTTTAACTACAGCAACAGAGAAAGGCTTGCATCCTATTCCCTTTAAAGGAATTCTTCTCTCTTGCTTATATCCCGAGCCTAACATGCGCTTTTCCTGCGATGCTGATATTTATATTGATTCGTCTGAGCGCGCAGCAATGGAAGAGTTACTTGTTTCCCTGGGTTTTTCTCTAAATGAATCTCATTACCAGGAGCATGTTGCCGT
The DNA here is from genome assembly GCA_045597105.1 of Acetatifactor sp. Taxonomy (GTDB): domain Bacteria; phylum Bacillota; class Clostridia; order Lachnospirales; family Lachnospiraceae; genus Acetatifactor. The sequence goes on along the minus strand of JAZODQ010000084.1, from coordinate 20,106 downwards.
ATATCAAAACCTGGATCCCTCCCATAAACTTGTAATTGAGTTACATGATTGCCTTTGGGAGGATTATGAAGGCAAGCAGATGGATATCTTAAAACAACTTGACCTGACAAACCCGGATTCTCTTATTCAGACAGAAGCCTGCGGCATTTCGGTATGTACTCTTGGGCATACTGAGCACATAATATATCAAATTTTTCATGCTGCCAAACATTTTGCCTTTGATGCCCTGCCCTTACGCTATCTGTTAGATTTAACCGTATTTATTAATACCTATTATGACCAAATCGACATACCACGTTTTTGGGATGCTATGCAACAGTTAAGCTATGACAAATTCAGTCATTCTTTATTTCAGATAGGCGTGACCTATTTAGGAATGGATGAACGAATTTTGAACCCTGTTTATAAAGATCTTCCCATAAACGAAGCTCTGATTGCGGATATCATTGACACAGGCAAAGAACTGGATGAAAAGATCGGCCACTGGGCCTCCAAGGAAGCAATTGTTCCATACTTCCTGCGTCAAAATAAGATTGGAACCTCTGATTTTGAACGCAAGAAATCCAGATATTTCCCCAGTGCAGATGAGTTAAAAGACAAATTCGGATATGCCAAAAAATATAAATTCCTGCTTCCCATTGCGTGGATACATCGTTTTATAAGCGCTTTCGTTTATGTCGTACAAAACAAATTACGTAAACGCTCTACTACCACTATTTTTAGCAATGCGGACTACCGTCTTTCATTATTGCAAGACTTAGGAATGTTGGAAGAAAAATAAATAAAAACACAAGCCAGGTATCAGTTACTTAGCTTGTGTTTTCTTTTATATCCCTATAATAGCTATGCCCTGTATTTATCTACCATGGCATATCCTGCACCATTTCCACCTGTTACATAAAGCTTTCCCACACGAAGCCACGCATGTGCAACCATCTTGCCGTCTTCCGTCTTTACGCCCAGATACATAGTACTTGCGATTCCTTTTCTTTTCAAAAGCTTTTGGGCCGTCAACGCACGTACCAGACATTTGCTCTCCCAAGGTGTCTTATTTGCAGACCTGCCTACCTGCCGACCTACAATTCTGGCATATTGATAATCTTCTTCCGAAGCAGTCTCCGGACTTTCCTCTCCACAAACCCCAAACTGAGGTCGCAGTTTTTTCATCTCAATGAACCTTATACAAAATCTAAACCAGGCAGCATATAACCATACTGCAATAGTCAATTTCTTATGTTTATTATTTTTGATAAAACTAGCAATATCAATCATCGTTGGTTCCTTTATCCTTTATACCATCTTCCTGGTCCGATAATAACAACTCATAAACAGCATATATTGCAATTGCAATCGCACCTGCTTTTATAGAACAGCACCATTTGATATGCTCTAATTCAAGCACCAGCATTACCCAATAATAACTAGCCATTGCAAGCAATATTGCAAGCAATATAAGTACAACATTCAAACGCTTGTAAAGAACATATTCTTCATCATCCTCTATGGCAATACGGTTAGCTATCAATGCAGTCAGCTTTTTAACCGGTATCTTGACTATCATCACTAACACAAATGTCACACAACCTACAAAAAAGGTAATCGCCATGTTCATATCATTTTTACCTTTCCTTAATTCTTATCGTTTATATTTCTTCCGGGCATTACTTGCTCAATAAACGCATTACCACATAACGCATAGACCGCAGACATAATACCACTTTGCAAAGAAAAATCAACAAATGGTGATATTAGCGACAACAATGCAAAACAGACAATTGCCACTAAAAATAGCATCAAAAGCAAGATAATCTTCCATTTCAACGTATGTTCATTCTTCCCAGTTATTTTTTTTCTTAGGGGTTTCTTTAAAAAAAGAAGCACCATAACCAAAAATACACCAACCATAAGAGAATGAATATCATATATATGAGATTTAAAATAACTTAAAATCTTTCTCATGACACCTTTCCAATCATCTACTTACATCTAATTCTGCGCTTTCTTTTTCAAAATACTAATAAGTACTTTTCTCTTTTTGAAAGCAATTAGCAGAATTCCTACACCCAAAAGTATTCTAACCATTCTACTGCCGTAGAGCTGTCCTATCAATACACAACCAATAATCGATGTAAAGCCCATCGCAAGCAATGCTTTATTATTAATCCTGCTTTGTGCACCTTGCTCCTTGAGCACATAATCTACATATAGCATATGACCAACTGCAAAAATAACATAACTAAAAAGAGTTGTATATGCTGCAGCTACAAATCCACATATCGGAATCAGCAACCAATTTAAACCGATATTTACTGCCGCTCCTACCAATGAAAGCTTCGTTGCAAACTTATTTTTTCCAAAAAACAATTCCACATCGGTTAATAAATTATATAAAAAGGAAAAAAAGACGCTGGCCGCTACCGGCGGGATTACCCCCCATGCCGCTGCATATTCTTCTCCACCTAATACCAACACAATTTCCGGTCCCATTAAAGTAATCAATGCTACAAGGCAAACTACACTCACCATTACATTGATAATATTTCTGTTTAATGAACGATAATCTTTCTGCTCCAATAATCGATACTGCAATGGTACTAATGTATTTGTAATTGCAGCATTAAAAATCCTCACCAAACCTCCTACCGTATACGCCACACTATATAAAGCAGCTGCATCAAAATTAACCAGCTTCTGTATCATGATTCGGTCTGCCTGCTCTATCATATACGACGAAAAGTAATGCGGAAGTAGTGGAATGTTAAATAAAACCGCAAATTTAGTATATTCAGTACTTAAAAACTTTTTTCCACGCTTGAAAATCAAGTAGTAGATTGCGATACCGCCTACTGCATGTACCAACGCACTTGCTAATATCCTGGCTGTTCCTTTATCTTCAAAAATAAGTACAGCAAAAACTCCAATGCCGGAACTTAGTATTGTATTTAGCAATGTGTACGCAACGATTGCTTTAAAGCGAAACTCATATCTTTCTCTTAAAGACCAAAAATTCACTGCCGCACTAACATATAACTCTACGAATAGTGCGCACATAATAACTGTACTTAACTCTGTAGCCGAATTAACTTGTTTTTGAAAAATTAGATACAACGCAAAAAGTATTGTTGTTATGATTGTGGTCACACCCAACATAGAAGATGCATAGCCATCTCTATCTTCCGGATACTTGGTCATACCATTATTAAAAACACTATAATCCAAACGAAAAGTCGCCACAATTAATAATATTTGTAGCCATGATGTATAAACATTATACAAACCAAACTGTTCCAGAGACATAAGTCTGGTAAAAATAGGCGTTGTGATAAACGATAAGCCTTTCTGCAAGAATGAACATATCATAAACCATATGGTAGCCTTAGTGATAACCGACATTTTACTATATGCCTCAAACACTCTTTTTTCTTTCATCTTACCCTCTTTTATTTGGAATCAGATTGTACATTTTTTTATAAAGCGAAAAACTGATTCCTGCAATAAAGTACTTCAATTTTGCCTTAACAGCAATGTCTTTACTATTCAAAATATTTTTAACATACGTATTATATATTTTTCTTCCTTCTTTTTTTCCACCCCTATCCAAATCCACACTGTACTGTAAAATTGCATCACATAAATGTTTTGATGCATATGCAAGCAGCTTGAGATTTCCTTCCCGCTCATACACCGAGATATCTGCCTGTAACCATGCACAAAATTGCAACATATAATTCAATTGTTCATTCGCACTTTTTTTCTGTAAAGTAATACTGGAAACATGACGTCTGTAATAATATAATGGCACTCCTATTATCACTATCTTCTCACAAGCCGTAGCCAATTGACGCATAACAGAAGAATCTTCAAATATTCTTCCCTCAGGGAAAGTAATATTCTCATAAGTACTTTTTCGAAGGAATTTATTACACATTATACTATACATACCATAAGTGTATACTCTCTCCAAAAACTCCTGGTTGTTGTAGGTAGCATCAAAAAAATATTCCTTGCCTTCATGGGTAATAGTACCTTCAACATCCGTATAAAATCCGCATATTGCCATATCAGCATCATTATCTTGCAAAGCATTATATAGATATTCCAAAAAATGATTATCTATATAATCATCGCTATCCACCCAGGCAATGTATTCCCCCTGAGCCTGTGAAATCCCCATGTTACGCACACTAGCAATTCCTTTATTTTCTTTGTGTATCACACGGATTCTTTTATCTAAGGACGCCCATTCATCACATTTTGCTCCCGACATATCCTTTGACCCATCATCTATCAACAAGATTTCAAAGTCAGTATAAGTTTGTGCCAGAATGGACTCAATACATCCATCTATGTAATTTTCCGCATTGTATACCGGTACAATCACACTTATCACTTTGGTGCCTCCAATATATCCACAAACAAAATTTTTATACTATCCCTTTTTCTTCAGAAACATCTCCCAAGCGTAAGCCGCACGCACTTCATCCTTATTTCCCATATTTCGTTCTTTTAATTCACAGGATTCCTGCATTCGTTTCTGAAGTAAACTGTCAAAATTACCGATAACTTTTGCAGGATTTCCCCCCACGATGCTACCGGGAGGAACATCTTTCGTCACAACACTTCCTGCCGCAACAACAGCATTGGGACCAATTTTTACTCCGGGCATAATTTTTGCACCCAGACCTATGAATACATTGTCCATAACCTCAATACAGTCTACATGCTGTACAGCCGGTTCATCTGTCATATTTCTAAAAAGAATATACAGAACATCATGATTCACAAACGTTACATCCGCTGCTACAACTACATTATTGTGAAACTTAATAAACTTGGGGTCCGCAGGTAATTTTCGTGGTTGAAAAAAGAGATCTTTTCCACACTCTGCAAAAATATTATGCTTATATATATACTTTACTCTTTGTCCTGATGACGGAATACAGAAGAAAAACAACTTTCTAAAAAGTGACTTATACTCATCTCTTTTCCATTTTTCAAACATCTATAACACCCTCACAAATTCCAAAATGAATTTTACTTCAAGTAATACTCTATCTTGTTTGATACTCGAAACAATCTTTCTTCATACTATACTTACGTAAATTATCACAAACGAAAACTGTAAATAGCATAAAGGTACTTCACCTTAGTCTTAAAATCTAACATGCTCCATACATTTTTACGCCATTCTTTACAACGCTTTTTGGCATCTTTCACTTCCATGTTTGAGCTTTTATATTTTGCAAAAAGTAATACCTTCACAACAGAGTTTATATAATTCATTTGCAACGTTTTGGTCACTGCATCGTTATGGTCTTCAAGTGTTTTATCATGCAACAACACAAAAACATTTGATGCACTAAAATCTAAAGCCCGACTTTTTTTGTGACATGCACTATCTGAACGAATAAACCAATAATATAATGGAATTGTTGTCATACATGCCTTATTACAATTTGACATCACTTCATATGTATATAAACAGTCTTCGTTGACCTTTAATGTCGTATCAAACCTATATTCTTTAAATTTTGCTGAGAGATATAATTTATTCATACACATTCCCTGCATTGAATGTTCATTACAAATAAAATTATGCACACATGCTTTTGAAGAATCAAACATAACCACCTGTTCCTCGCAGCTATCGTATTCATCACAGTATTCATATGCTTTTCTCATGTGGCAAGCCGCAATCTCACAACCGTTCTGCGTTGCAAGACTATATAATTTGCTGAGATATTCCGGTGTAATCCAGTCATCCGGATCAACAAAACAAAACCATGCGCCCTCCATTAAGGAAAGGGCATAGTTTCTCGCATTACTTACACCACGATTTTCCGTATGAAATACACGGATTCTCGAATCTTTTTTCTGGTATTCATCACACAAAGCTCCTGATGCGTCAGTCGAACCATCATCCACACATATTACTTCAAAGTGCTGATATTTTTGCTTAAGGATACTATCTAAACATCTTTCCACATAACTCTCTACGTTATATACCGGGATAATAATACTTATCTTCTCGTTTATCAATATTCTTCACGTCCCCTCTCGCAGAACTTCTAATCTCTTAATCATGTTACTTGCTTGGATTTCGCCACATTTTTGGCATCTTTATACTCCAAGTAACTACCATAAAATATTGCAAGTACGATATACTCATACTTTAATGTCTGTAACGCGTCTACCCACCACAGATTAAAAAAGTATAATACCGAGCCAATCAGTACTACCTTCGTAACTGCCGATTTCCTAAGTGAAACATCTCGCAATAATACAAACAACATTACTGCCATAAATACTATGTATGAAATCATTCCCGGATAAGCATACTTAATATATTGTGATACATAATAATTGTCTATAGAATGAACATATGTACCATCCAACTCTACTCCATTAAATCCCCTCGTGCCTCGTCCAACCAGCGGATTCAACCAATCCAACTTAAATATATAGGGCAAGACCTTCCGATACGCCTCACTATTGTTCAACGTAGTTACATCTACTCCAAAGTTAACTGCAAAAGAAGTATCAAACACTTGGTCAATGACACTTGCAATCTGTCCCAACATATAGCGCCCCAGGCCGGTACCTTGAAAAAGTAGCAAGAAAACGACAAATCCAATACCTACTGATACCATAATAAATAAAGATTTCATCTTGTCTCTTCTGGAACTAAACAGAAAAATAATGAAAACCTCAACAACAAAAATACCCAATGTCGATCTGGAACCCGTCAGGAATACGTTCAGAGCTAAAAGTATTAATAAAAATGGTCTTTTAAACAAGTATATTTCATTCCGTTTCAAATCAATACATGCTATAGCAACAAATAACAACAACACCAATCCATATGCTAGCGAGTGTCCGCAAGGACCCATAATTCTGTAGTGCCCCGACCTGTAATCATTAGACACAGCTGTTGGCATTGTTGCAAAAAATTGCAGAAAAAGAGACCTGCCATATACAAATTCAACCAAACCATAAACGCCCAAAAAATAAGAGCAACCAATAATCCATTTTATTACTCTTCTGTATCCTACAACATACCGAACACCATATATTACCATGAAAAAAGAAAACACTTCTAAAAAAACCAAAAGAAGCGCATTTATATCTGTTCGAAATACCATCGTATATCCTGCCACCATTATATAACAACAAAGTGGCACCCAAATTTCACACCTGAATATCGTCTTGAAAAAATGAGAAAAAATGGGCTTATTTAAAAGCATATATACAATAAACAGTATATTCCCCAAACGCCCACAGGTAATGTCGTAGCCTATGTGTATTCCAAAGTATTGCGGTGCCATAATAGATGCAATAATAAAAAATACATATATACCAAACAAAACCTTTAGACCGCTCAGTTCTGGCTTTTCTACATTTGTAAAATTGGAATATGCAGAATCTGACTTCACTTCTTCTCCTTTTGTATGAAATACATTTTACAAAGTTTTCAAATACTCTTCTATTGATTCAATAATCACATTTGTATTAGAAACATACTCTTTGAATTTCATATTCCCAATACCCTGATATTTTTCCTCTAAATCTTCCAAATCGTAACATGCGCATATCAACTGTAAGTCATCAAACTGATGTAACAATTGCAATTGATGATCATCCACATGTTCCTTATATTTCGCCAGTCGGGGAATCGCAATTACTTTTTTCCCTTTCTTGACTGCTGAAATAATCACACCCGTTCCTCCATGTGTAATCACAATATCACATTGATCCATGGTGTTAGCAAATTGTTCTCTGTCCATGAACTGCACATATTCGTAATTTTTAGGCATGTAGGTACTGGCTCCGATTTGTGCAACTATTTTCTCTGAAATAGTGCCCTTTGTAACCAGCTCGTCCAATTTTTGCAAGAGGCGGTCGAACTGAAACTTCTGAGAACCCAGTGTCACAAAAATCATCAGTAAATACCTCCTTTAAAAATAGCATTAGGATATAATTTAAGCATCTCTTCCCACTGCACATAAAACCGGTCAGCAAAACGATACAACAAATTACCTGTTAAGTTCTTGGATGATACCTTGGCAAAAGATTCCAAATAAATCAATTTACCTCCAAACAGCTTTAAAAGCAATGCAAGCGGTATAATTGCCAATGCACCGGTGGTAATCATTACCTTAGGTCTTTCTTTGATAACGATGTATAAAGACCGCACTGTATTAACAATCAATTTAGGAAGAAATAGCACTTCCTTCCTATTTATCTGATTAAGAAAATACGTCTTTACGTCTGTCTTTCCAACAGCATAGTCCGTTTTTTCCGTAACTAAAATGCTATCATACTTCTCCATAAGAGGTCTTAACATAAGCAACTGCTCCAGATGGCCTCCGGAAGATGCAGCAAAAACAATTTTTAATCTTTCCACAACAAAATCCTTTACTTTTTATTTCTGATACGGAATCATTCCGAGCACCATTTCTTTTCTATCCTCACACTGCGCCACACTGTATACTTTTGTTGAAAAAAATTCTTTCACAAAAATAGCTGCACACGCAAGCACAAATGCCACTGCTCCAAAAAGTGCAACAACAAGCGGTATACTGATGGATCTGGATGCAGTTACACCCATGGCGTTATCTACAACCTGCACTGTATTGACACCAAGCAAATCATTAATCTCATCTACAAAGGCCTTTGCCATAGCATTGGATATTTCTATAACATTTTCCGGCTGACTTGCAACAGTAACCAAGGTTAATTTATAACCATAGGACTTTGAATCCTTACTGGCACCGCTGATATAAATATTTCCGCTTGATACCATATATCTCAAATCATTTGCCGTAATATTGGGATTCTGTAAATTAGCTGCCGCTCTTTCACATACAGTGGTGCTTCCCAGCAAATCTGTATAAGTGTTCATAACTCTTACACCATCTGTAGAATCTTCCGTAGAACCGTACACCATACTGTAAATTGTAGCTGAAGAACGATAATTTGTACTAATTCCCACAATTCCTATAAAAATAACAGAAGCAAGCAAACCAACTAATGTCGTCAGAACAACTACCATCTTAAATTTCCACAATCTGTAAAGAGCCGTTTTGATATTTTCCAAAATATCATAATCTGCAATTTCCAATTCCTGAATTTCTACATTCATCTGCTTTTCCTCTTATCTTTTCTTTTTCAAAATCACAGCAATCACAACAAAAATGGCAAGTATTAACACCCCGCCCAATGTCAAAATTAATATTTTACTATTGTCATCCGTCTCATCCTGAGTTGTTCCCATCTGACCGGGTTGCTCCTGTAAAAGATTTTTGGCTTCCACTGTAACTACACGGCTTTCTAACAGTACAGTATCTTCCACCCCTTCTTCAGTTACATATGTCACATAAAAATCCAAAACATACTCTCCGGCACCAAAAAACTGAAAGGACACACTTTGCGTCTTTGTAGCTCCGGCTGTAATACTTCCCACCTGGCTGGTTCCTAATACTTCGCCATCGACCTCCACGCTAAATACTACATTATTTACATTTTCCTCCCCCAGTACACGATAACTAAGGGATGCGGAAGCCATTTCCGTTGCATAAAGCCTCTCGGGAATGCTCAAATCAAGAACATTAAAAGGATTATCCGCCCCTGAAGGAATTCTTAGCATTACATAATTGGTATTATTCGTTGATACAATTGCCACAGAAAAATCCAATGTCTCTCTGGTAATCGTATTCCATGAATCATACTCAAGAGATACCTGCCTACTCTCACCGGGACCAATATCTCCAATAAACTTCTGAGACACTGTTCCATACACCGGTGCTACTCCGCTGGGATTTTCAATATCAATCAAAACATCATGTGCCGTTGAAACCGCACTGTAATTCTTTAGGTTCAGTGTAAGCGTAAATTGTTCTCCGGGAATAATTCTTTCCTCGCTCACCTGATAGCTTTCAACTACAATAAACGGTTCGGGTGCATCAGGCAGTCCGGTTGCTGATGCAGTCATACCTTGCATAAAGAGTACACAAAGCATAAAAACAATTGCCATCATCTGTTTTACAATTTTTTTCATGATTATTTGCCTCCCTTTGCAACACGTTTCTTTCTTTTCCGATACTTTCGATAACCTTCATTCTTTTGCAATAAATTCTGCTCACCTTTGCCATTAACAAAATAGTAGTCATAATCCTTCACATTCTGTCTATAGACATCCAAAGGAATTTTATTAATAATCATTCCATAGTATTTGGCAGAAAAAGGTGCAACCTTCATCTTAGCTTCCTTAATCTGCTTCTTTCTCGTCTCGCCAAGTGCTGTCACAAGCACGATTCCATCCACATTTGGAAACAGAATTTGTGCATCCGGAACAATGGTAATGGAAGGGACATCAAATATAATACAATCAAATCCTCTTTTTACCTGTTCAATCAACTGTTCCATCTTGGGAGAACATAGAATTCTTGTGGGATATTCTGAGTATTCGCCGCAAGGCATATAATACATATTATCAATATTAGTCTCATAAATTACATCAACCAACTGCGCATCATCATTCAATAAATAATCAGCCAAACCTGAAGAAGCTTCTTCATTTAACTTCTTATATTTGATTGCTTTCCGGACATCACAATCAATAACAAGTGTCCTTCTCTTACTTGCTGCAATCGCAATACCTAAGCTAATACTTGTAGATGTAACACCTACCAGGGGAGAACAACCGGTCAACACAATTGTCTGGCCTCCGTCCCCATTCTCCCACTTATTGAATAATTCAACTACAACTTCATCAATAGCGGCATTTACCAGTTGGTCTTCATTTACATATAAATTCACTACTTTATTTGACATAATACACCTCTATATTTTCACGACATATCATATACTTAAATGTTTTCCGCCCAAAATCTACAATAATTTTAACATATTCCCATTTTCTTGTAAACTTGACTACTTCGCTAATCTTTTTGCACTCTGCTTACATTTTGTTAATATACTTGCATAAATACAAGGAAGAAGTACTCCTGCCATTGTATACAACAACCACCATGCACCGCCTACATATAAGATTACGGGGTATTCCGGCAATCTCACAACAGAGAATCCCTTTATGGCAATAATCATCAAAGAAATCACCTTAAACGCAAGGAAATGCAGGCACATAATCTCCAAAGAATAACTTCCTGCTTTAGACAATAAATGTACTTTTCCCAACCATTTCGTCTGTGCGCACAAAAACAACAAAATGATTCCGGCACATCCGAAAAAGAAATACAGGATTTCTTCCACCGGATTGCTTCTCTCAATTCCTACCGAAAATACAAATGCCCCTGCCAGACAAATCACTGCCGTAAGCGGCAACCATATTTTTCGATGATTCTGCAACTTTTCACTCCAGTTAAACGCTCTCGCCAGGAATCCTAAATAGAAGAAAAAGATACCTTCCAGTCTAAAACTCGCCAACGCTCCCGGAACTAGTCCTATGCATGTAGCGCCTGTTATGGCAAATACTGCCACACCCAGAATAAAATAACGGAACTTTCCATTCTGAATTTTTAAAGCCACATAATCAACTACAATAAAAATAACGGAAAGTACCAATATGCTGCGTAAGAACCACATCGCACCGCCCATATGCTCTCTATGTCCGGTCAGAATAGATATTGCATGTTTGATGTAATCCTTGGCTGTATACCATCCGTCACCATATACTTCATCCTGCAAATGCAGTTTTACAAAAAGATTATTGCATATGAGGAAAAAGAAATTATAGCAAATAAATGGAACGTAATATGCTTTTACTTTTCTGATAATTCCCCATATAGGTCGTTCAGAATATTTCCTTGTATATAAAAAACCATTTACAAAGAAAAAGGTTGGCATTGCCATCTGCGTAATAAAGCGCAGTAAATAGCCTTGATTCACCTGCCATATATCTGGATGATTCGTAATAGCATGCTGCATTACAATAAATATAATGGCAAATCCCTTCACTGCATCAATATAGGCAATTCTTTGCTTAGACTCGTTGTTTACAGCTTTTGCGTCCATCCTTTTGTCCTTTCCGTCTCACTTACCCTTTAATTGCCATCATCAGTTCTACCAATATAGACTTCTTACTATGATAGCAATCAGAGTACATCAACGCCAGCGGAATCGTATTCCAAATCTTCCTTTTTTCCATCAAATCGACTCTGAGCTGTGTTGCTTTGATATTTCTTTGAAGCAACACAATTGCCTTTTCTTCCAGCCCTACATGCTCTGCAAAGAGTAATGTCTGCTTATGACTCACAATCAATTCTTTAAAAAATTTTATCCGCTTAGGTAAATCACGCATCTTTCTCTTTGATACGTTGGCTGAATGCATTCTGCGAAGTAAAGTTTTAGCATGTAACACATAACAACCGTCCATACACAATGCAAGTTTCCACACATATTCGTCGTGAGCCCAGCCCTCTACCCAGAAGTCAATGGTCTTTTCTACAAACTCCCTGCGAATGCACATGGTACAGCCCTCACTACCTATGAATACCGTTGAGGGATTCAATTCAAAATGTTCCAGGCTTCCGTCATTTGTAAAACTCTTTAATACCTTCTCACTTATTTGAGGTGCATCCTCATCACAAGCAAACGGCTCAAACTCGGACCCAAGCATCATAATCTTTTCATTAGAATCCAGGACAGCAACCATTTTTTCAACCCTATCTGCAATCCAAATGTCGTCCTGGTCACAGAAAAAAATGTAATCACCACTTGTATCTTTTACAGATGCCATAAAATTACTTGCATACCCTAAATTGTGTTCGTTACAAATCATGTGCCACTTATTGTCCAACTGATACTCTTTGATATATTCCTGCACCACTTGTACTGTATTATCCGTGGAACAATCATCATGAATGATTACCTCATCTACCTGCAGTGTTTGATTTCTTATAGAGTCCAACTGCTCAATTATGTACTTTTCGCCATTATATGTTGCCATTGCAACTGAAATTTTCATACTTTACCTCATATCTATACTTTGGACACAAATCGTAGCACAAAACATACGAAACCAATATTCCATGGTGCGACCATCTTCATATATAAGCTTTTCATTCCCTTTTTCATATAAGGATTATTTCTGTAATCATCAAAATCTTCAGTCAACAGTTTTTTTGTTTCATTCAAAAACTGTCTCCTTAATACTTTATCCTTCACCTTTGAAATTCGCTCCAGAGAACTACACAGTAAAATCTTCACACAAAAATACTCTAACTCACTTTTGTACTTCTCTGTCAGCCCTCTATTTTCGTAGAACTGTATAATATCCCTCAGCACCACAAAGATATCACCCACACGTTTACTCTTGTTCACACTCATGGTCGAACTGCCTCTTAAAATGTGCGTTACAAAGGGTTCTTCAATAAATGCGGTTTTTTCCGCGAAAGGAATCTGCTTGATAAAAAATGCGGTATCTTCATAAATAACTCCCTCTGTAAACAAGGAACCGCTTTCTTCCAATACAGTCCGCTTATATAATTTGTTCCATGGCGAAACCAAAGGATCGATAAACATATCCTTCTGTCCGCGATACTTTCTTACATGCCCATATGTATTCAATTCCACTTCAGAATCATTAGTGCATTGCACATAGCGATATTGGCACTCGACCAAATCTGCACCGTTACTCACACCGGTTTTATACATTCTTTCGTACATCTGCAAATCCACATAGTCGTCAGAATCCATAAAACCGATGTATTCACCACGGCACTTGCTTATTCCGATATTTCTTGCAATTCCCTGTCCACCGTTTTCCTTATGGTATACCACCACCCTGTCCGGGTATTCTTTCTGATATTCTTCCATAATATCAGCAGAACCATCTGTAGAGCCATCATCAATCAAAACAATCTCCATGTCGTCCAGGGTCTGGTTTACCAGAGAATCCAAACATTTTCTTAAATATTTCTCCGTATTATATACCGGAACAATTACACTCACTTTCATTACAAAACTCCAACTTGCTTTTTCACAGCAATATATTATCGATAAACAGGCTCATCGCCCCAGTTCACAAATCGAATCTGGTTTTCATCCTCATCCAATTTATCATAACAAATAACCCATGCGGTATCTGCATCATTCAGCACAACCTCTACATCTATGGGCAAATCGCTAAAACTTGCATTTTTCGACTCTTCTACTGTCTGCTTAGACGGTATCAGAAATTCCTGACGTCCGTTTTGCGTTTCGACTACCAAATAACGATCCTGCTTCGTATCATTCGTTACACTTAAATGTACCTTATCTGCCGCATCTTTCCATACAGACGCAACATACAGGCTATCCGTTGTTTTGAAGTCATATACGCCCGATTCCTCTTTATCAGGATAAATATCTCCGTACAGCTTTCCGCTTCCTACCAAAACATTTCGGAAAATAACATCTTTCAATGTCAAACCACTCTCTACGCTGCGCGAATAAACACTATATCCACCGCCGTTTATGATGCAATTCTCAAACAAGAGGTTCTTACCGCTACTGTATTCTAATTGCAGCATAAAACAAGCATTAATAGTAGTATTTTTACCTCCTTTAATATACGGAATTTCTATACGACAATTCTGGAAGGAAATGTTATCTGCATTAACACCCTCTCTTCCATATATCTGTATAGCATCCGTATGAACATCACTTGGATTATCATGATCAAAATCCGAAAAATATGAATCATATACATGGATATCATGGAACGGATTCATACCATCAGACACGCTACCACCAAAAGCACATTTGTAGAATGAGCTATTTCCTCCATAAAATCTTATAAAAGAACAATTATAAAAATAGCATTCAACCAAATCGGTTCCTATCGGTGCCGCAAACTCATCAAATTTACAATTCTCAAATGTAAACTTTTTCGTGCTTTCCGGCAAATGTCTGATTGTAAACTTCTTACCCGAAAAATCCACATTCTTAATTACAACTTCATCAAGAATATCCTGGTTTCCATAATACAAATCAATTACAACCGTATTACCATTGTCTCCTAAAGAGTACTCAACTCCGCCTACAGTAACTGCAGAGTTTATTTTCAACATATTTTCCTCATTACTGCAACCGGTATTATACTTATCCGGAATTACGCGTAAATCATACTCACCCTCCTGTACCAATTCCAACTTAGGCTCCTCTGAAGGTTCACTTTCTTCAGGTGTAGAATCCGGCTCTGAAGGAGTGGTTGTATCCTGACCGGAATCCGGCTCAGGTGTTGTCGTAGGTTGCTGACTGCTCTCCGGCGTAGGCGTTGTCGTAGGTTGCTGACTGCTCTCCGGTGTAGGCGTTGTCGTAGGCTTTGTCACATTTACAGATACGGAACTTTTCTCAGGTGCTTTAGACGGTTTGTCTGTGCTTACTGTCAAAGTCTCTGTGTCATATTCTACTTCTTCGCTACTTGCCTCTTCTGCTTCAGATGTTGCTTCTTCTTCAGACGTTTCCTGTGAACTTTCATCTATCTGTTCCAATACATCCTGTACTGATTCTGCTGCAGTCTTACTTGAAACATCTTCACCTAACTGCACAACCGCACTATTACCTCTTTGTGCCTCGCCAGATCCCTGTTTCCAGAAGCCTCTTACTAATAGCAACGCCAATATTGCTACTATAATCACAATAAATATTATGTACTTCTTTCCCTTCATCGCTCACCTCTAAAAAAATGTATATTTAATTTATTATAAAACATTTAAGTGACCATATGCAACAATAATCACACTTTCGTTACATTTTATCGTATAAAACAAAGCTCCGGGTCCCCGGAGCTTTGCAAAAACTGCTTATTCTTCTACTTCTGTCATATCAACATCAGTTTCTACGATATCATCGATTACTTCATCGATACCTTCTACCACATCATCGATACCATCCAATATTTCCTCTACACCTTCAATCTCATTTACGATATCAGTGCTCAGTCTGGTATTGCGGTATCTCTTCATACCGGTACCTGCAGGAATCAGCTTACCGATGATTACGTTCTCCTTCAGACCTACCAGAGGATCAATCTTGCCCTTGATAGCTGCATCTGTCAGAACCTTAGTGGTTTCCTGGAAGGAAGCTGCTGACAGGAAGGAATTGGTTGCCAGAGCAGCTTTGGTAATACCAAGCATTACCTGCTTACCTTCTGCGGGCTGTTTGCCTGCAGCAATCAATTCTTCATTCAGATCTTCGTACTCCAGAACATCTACCAGTGTACCGGGCAAGAACTCGGAATCACCATGATTCTCGATACGAATCTTCTTCAGCATCTGACGAACAATCACTTCGATATGCTTATCTGCGATATCTACACCCTGCAGACGATATACACGCTGTACTTCACGAAGCATGTAATCCTGTACTGCACGGATACCTTTAATCTTTAACAGATCATGAGGATTTACACTACCTTCAGTCAGTTCATCACCGGCCTCCAGCATCTGGCTATCCACTACCTTCACACGGGAACCGTAAGGAATTAAGTATGCCTTGGTTTCACCGGTTTCTGCATTGGAAACAACCACTTCACGTTTTTTCTTGGTTTCACGAATCTCAGCCTTACCACCGAACTCAGCGATAATTGCCAGACCCTTAGGCTTTCTTGCCTCAAAAAGCTCCTCTACACGGGGAAGACCCTGGGTAATATCATCACCCGCAACACCACCGGTATGGAAGGTTCTCATGGTCAGCTGTGTACCGGGCTCACCGATAGACTGTGCTGCAATGATTCCTACTGCTTCACCTACCTGTACTGCCTCACCGGTTGCCATGTTAGCGCCGTAGCACTTAGCACAGATTCCGATGTGGGAACGACAGGTTAAGATGGTACGAATCTTCACTTCCTCGATAGGCTCTCCGTCCTTGTTTACTCCTACACTGAGAATTTTTGCTGCTCTGCTGGGAGTAATCATATGATTGTGTTTTACAATCATATTACCGTCTTTATCAAAAATATCCTCACAGGTATATCTTCCTGTAATTCTATCCTTTAATCCTTCAATGGTTTCCTTACCATCCATAAATGCCTTAACCACCATACCGGGGATTTCATTTCTGGATGTTGCACAGTCAACCTCACGGATAATCAGTTCCTGAGATACGTCAACCATACGTCTGGTCAAATAACCGGAGTCAGCAGTACGCAGCGCTGTATCGGACAGACCCTTACGAGCACCATGCGCAGACATGAAGTACTCCAGTACATCCAGACCTTCACGGAAGTTTGACTTAATAGGCAACTCGATTGTTCTACCGGTTGTATCTGCCATCAGACCACGCATACCTGCCAGCTGCTTAATCTGCTGGTTGGAACCACGCGCACCGGAGTCAGCCATCATAAAGATGTTGTTATACTTATCCAGACCGGCAAGCAGTACCTCAGTCAGTTCCTTATCGGTTTCGTTCCAGGTTTCTACAACTGCACGATATCTCTCTTCCTCGGTAATCAAACCACGTCTGAAGTTTGCTGCAATCTTGTCTACAGTAGCCTGTGCTGCTGCCAGCATCTCAGGCTTCTTTGCAGGAACGGTCATATCGGAAATGGATACGGTCATAGCTGCTCTTGTAGAGTACTTATAACCGATAGCCTTCACATCATCCAGAACCTCAGCAGTCTTGGATGCTCCATGGGTATTGATAACCTTTTCCAGAATCTGCTTAAGGCCTTTCTTACCTACATGGAAATCTACTTCCAGCTTTAACTGATTTTCAGGGATGCTTCTGTCTACAAATCCTAAATCCTGGGGCAGAATCTCATTGAAAATAAAACGTCCCAGAGTGGATTCGATATTTCCGTATACGGTTTCACCATCAGCATTTACCTTGGACATACGTACGGTAATTCTGCTGTGTAAGGTAATAACCTTATTTTCATAAGCTAAGATAGCTTCATTTACGCTCTTGAAGAACTTGCCTTCACCCTCTGCACCGGGACGCTCCTGTGTCAGATAGTAAATACCAAGTACCATATCCTGTGAAGGAACGGCAACAGGACCACCATCGGAAGGCTTAAGCAGGTTATTGGGAGACAACAGCAGGAATCTACATTCTGCCTGTGCTTCTACGGACAGAGGAAGATGAACCGCCATCTGGTCACCGTCGAAGTCCGCATTGAACGCGGTACATACCAGGGGATGCAGCTTAATAGCCTTACCCTCTACCAGTATGGGCTCGAATGCCTGAATACCCAGTCTGTGCAGTGTGGGAGCACGGTTCAACATAACAGGATGTTCTTTAATAACCTCTTTCAGCACATCCCAAACCTGTGCATCCAGTCTCTCAACAAGCTTCTTTGCATTTTTAATATTCTGGCTGATTCCTCTTGCCACCAGCTCCTTCATAACGAAGGGCTTGAACAATTCGATAGCCATTTCTTTCGGCAAACCGCACTGATAAATCTTCAGTTCGGGACCTACTACGATAACGGAACGTCCGGAGTAGTCTACACGCTTACCAAGCAGGTTCTGACGGAAACGTCCACCCTTACCTTTCAGCATGTCGGACAGGGACTTCAGAGGTCTGTTGCCGGGTCCGGTAACAGGTCTGCCTCTTCTACCGTTGTCAATCAGTGCATCAACTGCTTCCTGAAGCATTCTCTTCTCATTGCGAACAATGATATCGGGAGCACCCAGCTTGAGCAGTCTGCCCAGACGGTTATTTCTGTTGATAATTCTTCTATATAAGTCGTTCAGATCGGAGGTTGCAAATCTGCCACCGTCCAACTGAACCATAGGACGCAAATCAGGAGGAATAACAGGGATTACATCCATGATCATCCATTCAGGCTTATTGCCTGAACCACGGAAAGCTTCAACCGCTTCCAGTCTCTTGATAATACGTGCACGCTTCTGACCTGAAGACTCATTCAAACCAATCTTCAGTTCCTCAGCTTCTTTTTCTAAATCAATTGCCTGTAATAATTCCTTTACAGCCTCAGCACCCATTCCTGCACGGAACTTGTTGCCCCATGCTTCTCTTGCATCCTGATACTCTTTCTCAGACAATACCTGCTTGTATTCCAGATTGGTCTCGCCTGCATCCAGTACAATATAGGAAGCAAAGTACAGAACTTTCTCCAAAATTCTGGGAGAAATATCCAGAATCAGGCCCATACGGCTGGGGATTCCTTTGAAATACCAGATATGAGACACAGGAGCTGCAAGCTCAATGTGACCCATACGCTCTCTACGAACGCTTGCCTTGGTAACTTCTACACCACAACGATCGCAGACAACACCTTTATGTCTGATTTTCTTATATTTACCACAATGACATTCCCAGTCCTTACTGGGTCCGAAAATCTTCTCACAGAACAGACCTTCTCTTTCAGGCTTCAGGGTTCTGTAGTTGATGGTCTCAGGCTTGGTTACCTCGCCATGACTCCATTCATGAATCTTATCAGGTGAAGCTAAACCAATCTTGATGGCATCAAATGTCATGGGCTGATAGGTTGTTTCATTCTTTGTTTCTGACATTAATGGCACTCCCTTTCTTTTTTAGAATTCCTCGTCTTCGCTATCATAACTGTCTTCAAAGTCGTCATAGGAATCATCCATATCATCAGCACTTACGAATTCACCGCTGGCTTCATCGTATTCCTGTGCCTGATAACCCATAGCGCCTAAAGAGTTATTGTCATAATCGTCCTGATACTTACGATCACCTTCCATCTCATGACGATAATCGGTATCGCCGTAATCGATGGTTTCCATAATTTCAACTTCCGTCTGATCCTCACGAAGAACTTTAACATCAAGACCAAGTGACTGCAATTCTTTCAGCAATACTTTGAAAGATTCCGGAATACCCGGTTCAGGTATATTATCACCCTTGATAATTGCTTCGTATGTCTTTACACGACCAACAACATCGTCGGATTTTACAGTTAAAATTTCCTGTAAGGTATAAGATGCACCGTATGCCTCCAGTGCCCAAACTTCCATTTCACCGAAACGCTGACCGCCGAACTGAGCTTTACCGCCCAAAGGCTGCTGTGTTACTAAGGAGTAAGGACCGGTAGAACCTGCATGGATCTTATCATCTACCATGTCATGCAGCTTCAGGTAATGCATGTGTCCAATGGTTACCGGGCTGTCGAAA
>JAZODQ010000083.1:0-3895 GCA_045597105.1 Acetatifactor sp. | reverse complement strand
TAATTTATTTTATGATTCCAGTTCGCATTCCGGTAATTTTGCAACTGCTCTTGGAGAAGCAATACTTTTGGTTTTTATAGGTGCTTCTTTCTTTGTTTTTTTGTTAATTCCATATTTACAAACTTTGATTGTTTTATTCTTACGAAAAATAACATCAAGGAAAGCCAAGAAATAGGCTATTTTGGGTGATGATATAAAGCAAAAAATACGAGGAGTCTACGGAAGCAACAGAGGCAGAAGAAATCTCTGAAGAAATTCCTGAAAACTAGTATATTATTTCCAGGCAATCTATAGTGCTAAAAAGCGTAGCAAGTTAGAGAGTAACTCTGACTGCTACGCTTTTGCTTTATAATAAGGGGAACAGTTGGGATTGATGGAAGGGAGGTGCCTGTGTCTGCTCTCACTAAAATGTAGAATATTGTTGAAAGTATTTGCTTTTAGGAATATAGTTATTTTGTAGAGTATTAAGTATAATGGAAGATGTTTGAAGACGGATGTTTTCAGAAGACAAGGTAAGTAGGCTATGAGAGGAGAATGACATGGGTAGAGTATTTCGAGACGTGCCTGAAAAGGTACAGAATTCTGTTTTAAAAGGAACAGTAATAGTAAATAGTATTTTACTATTGTGTCATATTAGTTTTGGAATTCTTTTTTATTTATATGAGGCACCGATATTATTATATTTTAACTGTTTGAGTATCATCATTTATATATTGGCGTTTGAACTGTTGCGGAGAAGGAAAACATGGGCATACGTATTTATAGTATTTGTTGAAATTTTTCTGTTTATGATGCTTTCAATCGTGTGCCTGGGTTGGGAATACGGCTTTCAGCATTATTGTATAGGATTTGTGGCATCCATGGTATTCTCGGATTATTTTGTAGAACACAGCAAGGTTGTAAGGAAGAGAACTATATTATTGGGAACATGCAACGTAATTATCTATATCGTTCTTCGGTTTTGGACCTATGCCAACACGCCAATATATGTATTGGAAAATGATTTCATTGCCAATATATTTTATGTGGGTAACACAGTGGTAGGTTTTGCATTTCTGATTATGTATATTGCTATTTACTCGGATACAGTGATGAAACTGGAGAGTGAGCTTTATGACATGGCCAATAAGGACCATCTGACAGGTTTATATAACCGAAGACAGATGATACATATATTGAAGTCTTTTATTGAGGATGCTGCAAGGGATAAATTTGCCATTGCGATGCTGGATGTGGATTATTTTAAGAGTACAAATGATACCTATGGTCATGATGCCGGTGACGAGGTCTTGAAATTACTTGCAAACATATTAAGTGACGAGAAATCGGGGAATGAGACGTTTCAGCCCGGCCGCTGGGGTGGGGAAGAATTTTTAGTGGTTTGTGGCGGCTATAATGGAAATAAAGAGGAAATTACAGAACTTTTTGAAACGCTCCGAAAGCGCATATCAGATAATATAATTATATATGGTGGCAATAAGATCAGAGTCACGGTTACAATCGGGCTGGCATTTTATGAGCCGGGTAAATCGCTGGATGAATTGGTAAAAGAAGCCGACACGAAATTGTACGAAGGAAAAGAAAACGGACGTAATCAGGTGGTTTGTTAGGCAAAGGAGAAAAGGATGTATTTGATTAAAACGATAAGAGGAGATATAACAAAACCGCTGGGAGTACAGGCGATTGTAAATGCGGCGAACAGTTCATTGCTTGGTGGTGGAGGAGTGGACGGAGCCATTCATAGAGCTGCCGGGCCGGAACTGCTATTTGAGTGTCGTTTGCTGGGAGGATGCAAAACAGGCCAGGCAAAGCTTACCAAGGCATACAATTTACCCTGTGATTATATAATACATACGGTAGGACCTGTTTGGAATGGTGGAAAGAATAATGAGGAGGAGCTGTTGGCAAGCTGTTACCATAATTCCATGCAGATTGCATTAGATAAGGGAATACGAACAATCGCATTTCCATCCATTTCCACCGGAATATATCGATTCCCGGTAGAATTGGCTGCAAAGATTGCTGTAGATACCGTGGCTGAGTTCCTAAGTACAAACAAAGATAAATTTGATTTGGTTGAATGGGTATTATTTGACGAGAATACTGAAAAGATATATGTGCAGGAAGTGGATAGGGTGAATCATGAAGCGGAACGGGATATGAATTGTACCGGATGCATATAAGGAAAGAGAAACTGAAAACAAGGAATCTGCCCTTGATTTTGTGTACGTATGGGGTGGGAAGATTATATTTATCAGATGCTCGTGGTGGACTATCTGATACCTTCTTTATTATGGGCTTGAAAAGAGGTTTTATATTGAATTACCGCAAGGGGCAGATCCCTGGAAAATCCTGTTACTGTTGGATGCTCCAGACAAAATATCATTGATCTGACAAAGCGGGGGAAGCTGCATCCACTCAAGACATCTGACAAGAATACATTATATTTGAAAAGTGAGATATTAAAGAGAAATTGGCAGTAGTATATTACAAGGCTTTTTGATTGAAAATCAGGCAAAAGGTCGTTGATTCGAGCAATATAGGTCACGACCATAATAATGTAGAACCATACAAAGAAGGATGTAAGCACATTGATTTGGTAGCGCATGTATGTGGATACATGCTAATAAATCTTGGAACGATTATCAAGGAAGGTGTGCTTGCAGATGTTCCGAGCATCCATCGGATGACGATTGATAGGCAAGTGGAAAGAAAATTGTATAATTTATGATGTAGAGATTCAAAATTATATCACGGGTATAATTTACAAGCTAAATAATTCGTGGTATAGTGACGATATGAAGAGCAAGAGATGCTTTTAGAAACAAAATGATTATGCGACTTGGATGAAGTGTTATTCAAGATTTGCGGAAAGGAAAAGACATGGCAGCAGTTAGATTTGCATATTACCTTAATAGTGAAAGTTATTATGAATCACTCGCAGAGTATCAGTACGAAGAGTGGTCCGGTTTCATGCGCTCATTTAAGGTAAAGCAAAGGCAAAGAATAACTGTGAAGTTAGAACTGTAGTATCATACATATGATAGTAACAGGGAATACATAGATTTTCGGACCGCTTATCTTTTATGAGACGAGCGGTCTTTTTGTATGCAAAGTTGGCGGGGGTGGTATAGCATCGGTCTAGAAAACCGACATTCCGAAAGGGTGCTAGCTCCGGTGGAGCCTGCTTAACACCGACCGAAACGGAGTGGAGAACTCAGGGTTCGAATCCCTGGCTCTGCGTTTAAGCTAAAGACTAGAAAGCGAGAAAAATGTATGGAATATAAAGAATATAAAAGTATTTATGTGAGAAAACAAATGAATTTTAAGACTTCCGTGTAAGGACGCTCCTGTTCTTGCCGGAGGAAGAACAGGAGGAAAATGAAATGTGTACAATTCCGGTCATTGATATGACAAAGACAGGACAGAATATCGTTATTTTACGTAAAAAGGCAGGTTTGTCTGTGAGGGACTTGCAGGATGCATTCGGCTTTGGAACACCACAGGCAATATACAAGTGGCAGCAAGGTCTGGCATTGCCGACCATTGATAATCTGGTGGCATTGGCAGCTCTGCTGGGCGTAACAATTGACGATATTATCGTGACCGATAAGCAAAATCAAATACAGTTGGGGGCATGAAATACGGTGCCCCCGGCCACATACGGGTAGGTATGTCTAGCGGCGAAGACAGCGGACTGTAAATCCGTTACAAAGAAACATCGTTGGTTCGAGTCCAACCCTGCCCACTATGTTTGCGTGACCGAGTGGTCGATGGTGCCAGCCTGCTAAGCTGGTGTGCGTGTATTCGCACCGAAGGTTCGAATCCTTCCGCAAACGTTTTAATTTATGTATGAGAATATAAGGTAAGCAAAAGTAGTCAAGTATGATTGGGG
>JAZODQ010000082.1:0-25230 GCA_045597105.1 Acetatifactor sp. | reverse complement strand
ATCGGTTTGGTTTATAATCTGGGTAGAAAATTCTGGAAGCCTGCAAGTTATGCGTCCTTTATGGAAAATCTGAAAAACGGACGTAAGCAGCAGTTTATTATGATTTTCATGATATTGACCATTTCTTTGGGTATGTATCACGCTACCGTAGCGAGAACCATTCTGGCAAATGCAAAGCAGAATGCAGAGTATCTGGAGGGCGCGGATTTCATCATCAAAGAAAAGTGGACGGATAATTCCGGCTTTGCATCTCAAAGTCAGGGAGATATCACTTTGCAGTACAATGAGCCTGATTATACCAAGTATGCTTCTCTGGGTTGCGTGGAGTCCTATACCAAGGTTATCTATGATACCAAGGCGTATATGAAGGATAAGGGAGATACCACACCTGTGACTCTGATGGGTGTTCACACCAGAGAATTCGGAGAGAATACTTATGTAGAAAGCGATTTACTGAGTAAGCATTATTATGAGTATCTGAATCAGCTGGCAATGGAGCCTAATGGTGTGCTGGTATCCAGAAACTATGAAAAAATCCTGGGACTGAAGGTAGGCGATACCATCACAGTGTACAATCAGGATGATAAATATGTTACTCTGAGAATTTTGGAGTTCTTTGATTACTGGCCCGGTTATGCACCCACCACTTTGGCGCTGAATCCGGACGGAACTGTAGGCCGCTTTGAGAATTATCAGGTGGTAGCCAATATTGCAACTCTTACACAGAAATGGGGCGTAACTCCTTACGAGGTTTGGTTTACCTTAAAAGAAGGTGAGAGTAGCGATAGTATTTACGGCTGGGTGGATGAAAAAGATCTCAGTATCTCCAAGTATGTGGATAAGAGTGCAAATGTACAGAAGGTTGTAGAGGATCCTTTGCTTCAGGGTACCAATGGTGTGCTTACCATGGGCTTTATCGTAACAATTATTTTGTGTGCGGTAGGTTATCTGATTTACTGGATTATGTCCATCCGTTCAAGAGAGATGATGTTCGGTGTACTCCGCGCAAGCGGTATGCATAAGGGCGAGTTGTTCCATATGCTGATGAATGAACAGATTTTCTCAGGTGTTCTTTCCATATTTGCAGGTATCGGCATCGGTAAGCTTACCTCTAATATGTTTGTGCCTATGCTTCAGACCGCATATGCGGCAGCAAATCAGGTGCTTCCTATGGAACTGATAACCAACCAGACTGATATGATCAGACTGTACTGCGTAATTGCAGGTGTAATGGCAGTATGTCTGACAGTACTTATTATGCTGGTATTTAAGTTGAATGTGACAAAGGCACTGAAATTGGGTGAAGAATAATGGAAAATGCAAAGAACACAAATATAGCAATAGAAATAAAAAATATAGACAGAGTGTTCCCTCTGGCAGGCGGTGGTTCCTTTCAGGCGCTGAAAGATATTAATGCGCAGGTGCCTGAAGGTATGCTGACCATTCTGAAGGGACGTTCCGGTTCCGGTAAAACCACTCTGATGAATATTATTGGTGCACTGGATGTGCCTACCGCAGGCAGTATTATGGTAGGTGGCAGAGATGTTTATAAGATGTCTGAAAAGCAAAGAGAGAATCTGCGCAGACGTGAGTTCGGTTTTGTATTTCAGGCAGTTTCCCTGATTCCTACGATGAATGCTTTTCAGAATGTAGAATTTTCCATGAGAATGGCAGGCATTACGGAAGGACGCAAGAAGCGTGTGGAGGAATGTCTGAAAATGGTAGGCTTGGGTAACCGTATGCATCATATGCCTTCTGAGATGTCCGGTGGTGAGCAGCAGCGTGTGGCAATTGCCCGTGCAATTGCGCACAGTC
The DNA here is from genome assembly GCA_045597105.1 of Acetatifactor sp. Taxonomy (GTDB): domain Bacteria; phylum Bacillota; class Clostridia; order Lachnospirales; family Lachnospiraceae; genus Acetatifactor. The sequence goes on along the minus strand of JAZODQ010000082.1, from coordinate 23,415 downwards.
CCCGTATTATCCTGGCGGATGAGCCTACAGCAGAGCTTGACAGTGCAATGGCGGCAGAGGTGACCAAGCTGTTCCAGGAAATGACCAAGAGGGAAAAAGTTACCATCATCATGACGACACATGATGTGGGTCTGCAGGATGCAGGTGAGATGATAATAGAATTAGAAAACGGCCAGCAGGTAATGCAGGAGTAGAAAGGAGGTAGCGTATGCCGGAAACAATGATACAGGCGGATGGTCTGGTAAAAATCTATAAGACAAAGCAGACAGAAGTACTGGCACTTCAGGGCTTGGATTTGACTGTGGAGCAGGGCGAGCTTACAGCTTTGATCGGAAACAGCGGTAGCGGTAAATCTACCTTCCTGAATATGATAGGTGGTCTGGACAGACCCAGTGCCGGTTCTCTGATAGTAGGTGGTAAGAATCTCTTTACTATGACAGAGAAAGAACTGGTTGGGTACAAACGTGATACAGTAGGATTTGTATGGCAGAATAACGGCAGAAATCTGCTTCCCTATCTGTCTGCACTGGATAATATTATGCTGCCCATGTATCTCTCAGATGTGAAGAAAAAGAGAGATAAAGCGCTGGAGCTGATTGAAATGGTCGGCCTGGCAAGTAAAAAGAATAGTAGAATGAACACTCTCTCCGGTGGTGAACAGCAGAGAATTGCAATTGCAATTGCACTGGCTAATTCCCCCAAGCTTCTGCTTGCGGATGAACCTACCGGTAGCGTAGATAGTGCTACGGCTAATTACATTTTTGATATTTTTACGGAACTGAATAAGGCCGGTCAGACCATTATGATTGTAACCCATGATGTAGCCCTTTCTAAAAAGGTAAAACGTGTAGTAGCAATCAGAGACGGTAAGATCAGTAGTGAGCGTATCCTGAAGGAAAGCTATGCAGATCGTCTGAAGGAATCATCCATTGATTGGAGAATGGAGGATACCCAGGAGGAATACGTTATTATGGATAAGGCCGGACGTGTGCAGATACCCAAGGAAGTTCTTGAGGCTATGGGTATGAAGGATAACAAGGTAAAACTGGAGTTACAGAACGGCAAGGTTGTTATCTCTGCACCTGATCAGGATTAGTATAATATAAAAGTAATGAGAGAGGCATCGCCCGCGATTTTGCGGGTGGTGCCCTTTACATTATAGGAAGAGTGTGGTATTCTAACACGCAGAACATGTGTTTTGAGAAAGGCTGGGATTTTGATGAATACGGAAAATCAAAAGAAAATACCGGAAACCTTGACGAAACAGCTTATACAGGATGGGATAAAGGTAGAGGATGTATTGCTTTATTCTTCTACGGATTTGACTTGTGAAGGTTTGTTTGGTGAAGGTTTTGTGGTTCTTACTGCCGGCGGCTTGCAGATTTATGAGGCAGAGGCAGATGAGAAAAATATAAGATATTTTAAGGGATACGAGTATGTGAACGAGGCGCAGGCTTTGCTGGGAGCGAATCGTATTTTCCGGGGAGTGTTTCATTCCTTGGCAGACATAGAGAAGCTCTGGATAGAAAACGGCGTGGGCTGTAACCTGTTAATTGCCAAAAAGGGCGAGGGTGAAATCTGTCTGGCTATGTTCACCCATCAGTACAAAAAGGCTGTGGCAGATGTACTGAAGGTGTTTGAACAAATCAAACGCGGCGATGCGGTGGAACTCCCGGAAAGCAAGGAAGAGTGTTGCCCCAAGTGCGGACGTATGTATCCTGATGATGTGCGTAAAATCTGTCCTCATTGTACGGACAGAAAGAGTGTACTTTTCAGGGTAATGGGCTATTTTAAACCTTATAAGCTGCATTTTGCAGTGATGTTTTTATGTACGCTGGTAACGGCGGGATTAAATCTGGTGTGGCCCTATCTGAACGGTACAATTTTGTATGATAAGGTGCTGGCAAGGAATGAGGCATTCTTACAGCAACTGGGCATCAAAAACGGTGATTTTGTGGTTGCGTTGTTTATGCTGGTACTGACCATGGCCATGACAAAGATTACCCTTTTGCTATTGCAGATTGCCCAGGGTGTGCTGACTGCTAAGATGGTAGTGGGCGTTGTGCGGGATATGAAGAAGTCGGTATTCCGTAATATGGGAAGGCTGTCTATCAGCTTTTACCGCAGCAGACAGACCGGTGGTCTGATGACCAGAGTTATGAGTGATGCAGACCGTATTACCGGATTTTTTGTGGACGGTGCCCCTTATGTACTGATTCATGGATTTACCATTATTGTATCAGTGGTGGTAATGTTCCGGATTAATGTGTGGATGACTCTTGTGGCCATCGCATTGTTCCCTGTGCTTGTGGCGGTGAGTATGTATCTGCGCCCTAAGATTTGGATTATGTTTGGCCGCAGACACCGTGCGGAACGTAGTGTAAACAGTGCGGTAAATGATAACTTAAGCGGTTCGAGAGTGGTAAAAAGTTTTGGTCAGGAACGCAGGGAAGCAGAGCGTTTTGTGGGCAGTAACAGCAGACTGCGTGATGCGGAAATTGCCATTGCATACAGACAGAACTATTTCCAGGTAGTGTATGGAGCGACACAGTCCTTTGCTACACTGGGCGTGTGGATTATAGGCGCCTATATGATTTTGGAAGGAAATATACAAGGAATGGATCTGGGGCTTTTGATTACATTTCTGTCCTATGTGGGACAGTTGGAAGGTCCTATGAATTTCTTTTCAAGAGTACATAACTGGTGGGCTGACAGTATGAGCAGTGCCCAGAGAATTTTTGAAATTATCGATGCTACTCCTGAGGTACAGGAAACAGAGAATCCTGTTGCGCTGGATACACCGGTGGGAGATATTGTGCTGGATAATGTGACCTTTGGTTATGAGGTGAACAGACCGGTGCTTAAGAATGTGTCCCTGCATATCCCTGCAGGCAGTATGATTGGTATTGTAGGACGTTCCGGTGCAGGTAAGACTACTTTGGTCAATCTGATATCCAGAATGTACGATACACAGGAAGGTGCAATTCTGATAGACGGTATTAATGTAAAGGAATTATCCTTCACCCAGCTGCGCAAAAATGTAGCTATGGTGTCTCAGGATACCTATATCTTTATGGGGACCGTGGCAGAGAATATTGCTTATGCCAATCCGGAGGCTTCCTTTAAGGAGATTATGCGTGCGGCTAAACTGGCAGGTGCCCATGAATTTATTATGCGTATGCCCGATGGTTATGATACCAGAATCGGTGCTTCCGGCAGAGAATTGTCCGGTGGCGAGAAACAACGTATTTCCATAGCCCGTGCGGTGCTGGCGAATCCCAAGATATTGATACTGGATGAGGCAACTGCTTCCGTGGATACAGAGACGGAGCGGGTGATACAGAAATCCATCAACTATCTGGTAAAGGGCAGAACCACCATCTCCATTGCGCACAGATTGTCTACACTGCGTGATGCAGACTATCTGGTAGTAATTGATAATGGCCAGATTACCGAGCGTGGAACCCATAAGGAGCTGCAGGAAATGAAGGGGACTTATTATAAGCTTTCAGAATTGCAGACCAAGGCGCTGGCACTGAAGAGTGAGATTTTATAAAGAAAGATTTAGGTGCTGCTGATGCAGCAGAAAGCGAGGCTATATGAGCGAAGAATTTCAGTTATCTCAGATGGAGCAGGAAACGGATGAAATGCTCCGTATTCGCTATTTAAATAAAGACAATGCAGTATTTACCAAGACACCGGGAGGTTTTTTAAGTCTGCAGGTGGGAGAGGAGAGCTACGCCAGAGTGCAGGTGGTTCGCATGTTTCCTTTTATGAATACGGAAGAACTGCTGTCCATCCGTACCACGGACGAGAGATCCAAGGAAATCGGTATTATAGAAAAATTAAGTGATGTAACCGAAGAAACTGCGGAGCTTTTGAAGGAGCAGATGAATCTGCATTACTTTACTCCCGTAATAACCAGAATAGTGAATATTAAGGATGAGTATGGATATGCATACTTCCATGTGGAGACCAATCATGGTCCCTGCAAATTTACCATTCAGATGGGTGGTAATGCGGTAGTGCATTTATCCGAGACCCGTATATTGATTATGGATATCGATGAGAATCGTTTTGAAATCCCGGATATTATGCAGCTGACTGCAGGTGAACGTAAGAAGCTGGATTTATTCTTATAACAAAGGATGTGTTTGAGAAATGATATTAAATTATGAATTAAGTGAGGAGAATCTGGAACTGTGCCGGCTTGCTCCGGGTGAGGAGATATATTACAGCCTGCCCATGGACATTGATTTGCAGGGGAATATGCGCACCAACTCCTATACGGTTATGACCAATAAGCGTCTGCTGCTTTTGGAGGAGGGTGTTAAAAGCCGTGAGTACAGTTTGGAAGAATTTGATGAGATCCGCAGTGAACCCCAGATTGCCTGCGGTATCTGCTATATTATCAAAGATGGTGAAGAAATACTGCTGGGCCGATTTACCGCAAAGCATCTGACCAGATATTCCTATCTGCACAGAGGAATGCAGATATTGAAAAGCGGTAGAACGGAGAGAGTAATCAGCAAGGAATATGAACATTCCTGTCCTAAGTGCGGAAGAGCTTTGCCCGGCACCAAGGATTGCCCCAGATGCAGTGGTAAAAAAGAAGGTTTAATGTATATTTTTGCAGAGATACTAAAACCCCATGTGAAGCGACTGGTGGTAATTTTTGCACTGATGCTGGGAGCGACCTTTGTAACGCTGGCAAACCCGGCTATTCAGAAGCATCTGGTGGATGATGTGCTTTTGCGTGAGGAGAAGGCGTATGGAGCTGCGGTTATCTGGATTTTGTTGATGTTTTCCATGAGCGTGGGCATCGTGGTGATTAATGCAGCCAAAAGTTATTTGTGTGCGAAATTGGGAGCATACATCAGTGAGGACCAGAGAAGTAAATTGTTTGGAAAGATACAGAGTCTGACCATTTCTTTTATTAACGAAAGAAGTCCGGGAGAGCTGATGAACCGAATTATCAGGGATACTGCCAATATATCCCAGTTTGTGGGAAATGTGTTCTGTAATATGTTTACGGTTACTATTCTCTTTGTATGTGTATGTGTGTACATGCTGGTATTGAACTGGAAACTGGCACTGCTGGCGTTTACCTTTGCACCTCTTTCCGTATTCATTTCTATTGCTTTCTGGAAAAATATCCGTACAAGATTTCGTTTGCAGGGAGCCAAGAGTGATCATGTAAACAGTAATCTGCAGGATGTTATTTCCGGTATGGCAGTAGTGAAGTCCTATGGACAGGAACAGAGAGAGGCGGCACATTTTGATGAGACAGCCGAAGAGTTTGCCAGAATCCAGAGAAACAATGAAGTGTTCTTTGCCTGTTTCTATCCGGTGCTGACGTTCCTGCTCAGTGTGGGTACCTATCTGGTAACATTTTATGGTGGTGCACAGACGCTGGCAGGGGATATGACCCCCGGTGAACTGTTGCAGTATATCAATTATACTTCGCTGCTGTACACCTATCTGGGCTGGATGAGTAATATGCCCAGAGCGCTGATGAATCTGGTAACCAGTCTGGAGCGTATCGGAGATGTTATGAATCAGGAACCGGGTATCTTTGATCATGAAGATGCAGTGGAGCATGAGATTGAAGGAAATATTGAGTTTCGCAATGCCTCCTTCGGATACAAATCTTATCAGCCTGTGCTTGAAAATGTGAATCTGACAGTGAAAAAGGGTGAGATGATTGGTCTGGTAGGTGCTTCGGGAACGGGTAAATCCACTTTGATTAATCTGATTATGCATTTGTACGAAGTGGATGACGGTGAGATATTGGTGGATGGTATCGATATCCGCAAAATCAAGCTGGAAAACTATCATAGTCAGATTGGTGTGGTGTTACAGGAGAACTTCCTGTTTACGGGTACCATATTGAATAACTTAAAGTATGCAAAACCGGATGCTACCATAGAAGAAGTAATTCACGCTGCCAAGATGGCCAATGCCCATGAGTTCATCTGCAAGCTGCCTGACGGCTACAATACTTATGTGGGTGAAAAGGGAGCTACCCTTTCCGGTGGTGAAAGACAGAGAATTGCCATTGCCAGAGCCATGCTCAATAATCCGAAGCTTTTGATACTGGATGAGGCGACTGCAAGTCTGGATACGGAAAGCGAATATCTGATTCAAAAGGCTCTTGGCAGACTGACAGAAGGAAAGACTACATTTGCCATTGCCCATCGTTTGTCTACATTGAAGGATGCGGACAGACTGGTGGTAATAGATGGACATCATATTGCAGAAGTGGGAACACATAATGAATTGATGGAGAAAAAAGGGATTTACTACGGCTTGGTGCAGGCGCAGTTACAAACCGGTCTGCAGCCGGCTGCAACATAGGGTAAATAAAACAATAAAAAGAGGACGCTACCGGGCGTCCTCTTTTTTATGTGGTATATGCTTTTTTACATCTGTGGTATTTTTAACGCGATATTCGCTGGGGCTGCATCCCTTGTGTTGTTTGAATAAACGGTTAAAAGTGGAAATGCTGGGGAAACCGGATTGAAGTGCAACTTCCGTAATGGAACAGTCCGGTTTGGCAAGCATTTCTTCAGCTACACGTAAACGGCAATAGTTCACATAGTCGCAAAAAGTATAGCCGGTATATTGTTTAAACAATCTGGAAAAGTGGAATTTGGAAAAACCGATTTCGGCAGATACCTGTTCCAAATCCAAATCTTCCATATAATGATTGTTAATATATTCAAGCAGATTGGTGAATTTTTGCTTATATTCTTTTTGCTTATACAGGCGGACATTGGGAAACATGTCTGATATGCTTTTTTGGGACACATCTATCTTTACCAATATATTAATCAGAAGGGAATAAATAGTAAGCTCTGCATATTCGTTCATATTATAGTAGGTATTGCGAATCTGTAACAGATGGTGCATGACTTCACTATATATAGTGGGATAGTGATCCTTGGTAAACAATACAGGCTGTAACAGCAGGGATTGCAAGCCCGTAAAACCTCTGATGCCTGCGAGAGGGGAGATGTCAATCAGGAAAATAAAACGCCGGCCTCCGTTTGGAGCGGGAAGATAGTGAAGCTCACGGGGCGGGATAATCAAAAATTCCCCGGGGTTAATGTGATAAGTTACATCCTTAATAACTGCCTGATAGGATTCTTCAACGGGCATGAGAATTTCCAGTGCGTTGTGCCAGTGGGTATCAAAGGGTGCATTTGCATTATTCAGCCAGATTCGCACAGTAGAATCCTGATAGAAAGCGACTACTTCCTGGGAATTGTCCATATTGCGATAGCCCGGGAAGTCGAAGTTTACTGAATTGTAATTGGGAGAACCGAATTCTATATCCATATCTGTTTCCTCCTTTGTCGAAAAAGTAAGAACCCCCAAGATAATGATGTTGCAAATTTTGCGTTGGCAAATCTTGTGGTTAATAAATGTCAACTTGTCAAAAATATCATATTTTTGTTAAAATATACTGTGCATAGCTTACAATTATTGTATCATTAGTGAGATAAAAAGTAAATGTTGCACAATAAATTTTAAAAAGATTGGGCATAAATAAGCAATCTGTGAAGAAAAAAGAGCAAGAATTAGGGAGCGTTTTATAGTAAGGTAATATATAATGACTTATATGATGGAGTGTGCTATGGTCGTTTTTGCGCCCTTTTTGGCGGAAAAGGCGATTATTGCGGACGATATCTTAACGATTTTTTAGTTTACACATGGAGGCGACTATGAAAGACTCTACAAAGAAGTTGTTGTTATTAGGCGGCATAGCATTGTTTATCGTGTTAATTTATGCCATCAACGGACTGACCACCGCTGAAAATTATCGCGATAAGTACGAAGGCTATGATTTGTCTGCTGACGCAGAGGGTGCTGTACGAGAGGGAACCTACTCTCGTTATTTGAATGCCCATGCGAATGCAAAGTATCCACAGAAGGATGTGGAAGTAGCCCTGTTTGATTACACATCAGGGACAGGTGTAGAGGAAAACACCGAATATGGCAAGGAGGCCCTCTATACCGAGGCTGGGTCTTTCGTTACATGGGAGGTAGATATCCCTGAAAGCGGTTTTTATAATGTAGAAATGGAGTACATGACTGTAGAGTCCCGTGGTGTTGCTGCAGAGCGCGCGCTGTACATCAATGGCGAACTGCCTTTTGATGATGCTGAGAACATGACTTTCAGCAGACTGTGGATTGATGCAGGTCCTGTTAAGGTGGATAACCAGGGTAATGAAATCCGCCCCACTCAGATTGAGCGGTATGAATGGCAGACCGGTTTTATGAAGGATGATATGGGTTATGTTACAGAGCCCTATACCTTCTATTTTGAAAAAGGTGTGAATGAGATTTCCCTGAAAGCAATAAATGAGCCCTTGGTTATTGGTCAGCTTACAATTAAGGGTGTTACAGAAAGAGATACATACGAAGAGTACCTTGCAAATGTAGGAGGCAAGGAGGCGACCGGCGAAGGTCTTACCTATTATCAGCAGATTCAGGGTGAGGCATCCACTGTTCGTTCCGATGCATCCCTGTATGCAAAGTACGACCGTTCTTCACCTACCACACAGCCAAACAGTGTTATGAAAACACTGATGAACTACACCGGTGGTGATGCATGGCGTGCATCCGGTCAGTGGATAGAATGGGATTTCACTGTTCCTGAAGATGGTTATTACAATATTACTGTGAAAGGTCGCCAGAACTATCAGCGTGGTTCTGTTTCCAGTAGAAGTGTATATATTGACGGCGAGATTCCTTTTAAGGAAGTTGAAGCTGTAGGTTTTGATTATGATAATGATTGGAATCTTCTGACTTTGTCCGATGAAAACGGCGATCCTTTTAAGTTCTACTTAAAGAAAGGTGATCACACTATTCGTTTAGAGGCTACTCTGGGTGAGATCGGTTCTGTATTGGAAGAACTGGAAGACTCTACTGCACGGTTAAATCAGATTTATCGTAAGATTCTGGTATATACAGGAGCAACTCCTGATAAGTACAGAGATTACAAGATTCATCAGGTTTACCCCGAAGTTATCGAGGCTATGGATTTAGAGTCTAAGAGATTATACAAGATTGTAGACGACGTGGTTGAGATTACCGGTCAGAAGGCTGATAAGATTGCGACTGCGCAGACTCTGGCAGTTCAGCTTGAGAGATTTGTAGAAAGACCTGACAAGATTACATTGGAGTTCGCGAACTTCAAAGAAAATATTTCTGCACTTGGTACTGCTGCACTGGGCATGGCTGAAATTAAGCTGGATTTGGATTATCTGGTTGTTACCGGTACAAATGCAGAGGTTGAAAAAGACAAGGCAGGTATTTTTGCAAACATTGCACATGAAGTGAAGTCCTTCGTTGCATCCTTCATCGTTGATTATGATGCAGTAGGTGATGTATATGAAGGTGATGAAGCAAAAGATGCTATTAAGGTATGGGTACTGACCGGTCGTGACCAGGGTACTATCCTGAAAACAATGATTGATGATACCTTCACAACTGAGACCGGTATCAAGGTAAACGTAGAGGTTGTTAACCCTGCATCCCTGCTGAATGCAGTTCTTGCAGGACGCGGACCTAACGTAGCACTTTCCGTAGGTGCTGACCAGCCTGTAAACTACGCTTTGCGTAATGCGGCTGAAGATTTAACACAGTTTGATGATGTATATGAGGTTCTGGAAGAGTACTCTCCCAGCTCCTATGAACAGATTAGTCTGGACGGAGCAATTTACGCATTGCCTGAGACACAGCAGTTCAACGTAATGTTCTATCGTACAGATATTTTGGAAGAGTTAGGATTAACTCCTCCTAACACATGGGAAGAACTGATTGAAATGCTTCCTACTATTCAGGATAATAACATGACGGTTGCGATTCCTACTGCAGGTGGTAGCAGTACATCTGCTCCCGGCGCAACGGTAGTAACTACCAACACTCCTGACCTTACAATGTATTTCAGCTTGCTGTTCCAGTATGGCGGCGATTTATATAATGAAAAAGGTACAAAGACAGTTGTAGATAATGAAGCAGGTGTTGATGCTTTCGCAGATTACACCAAGTGGTTTACTGATTACGGTATTCCTATTATTTACGACTTCCCCAGCCGTTTCCGTTCAGGCGAGATGCCTATCGGTATTCAGAGTTATACCCTGTATAACACCCTGGTTGTATCCGCACCTGAAATCAGAGGTCTTTGGGACTTCACCGTAATTCCCGGTACTGAGGTGACAGATGAACTTGGCAAGACATATATTGACAGATCCAACTTCACATCCGGTTCTGCAACCATGATGATTAAGACAGAGGATGAAACACTCAGAAATAACTCATGGGAATTCATGAAGTGGTGGGCATCATCAGAGACACAGGTACGTTTCGGACGTGAAATCGAGGCATTACTTGGTTCTTCTGCAAGATATGCTACTGCGAACAGAGAAGCTATGAAGCAGCTTGCTTGGAATGCTGATGAAATCGCAGTTCTTGATGAACAGTGGGGTTGGAACGTAGGTATCCGAGAAGTTCCCGGCGGTTACTATACAGGACGTCACATTGCCAATGCATGTCGTATGATTATGATTGAAAAAGAGGATCCCAGAGAGACAATTCTGGATTACGCTATTACAATCAACGAAGAGCTTACAAAGAAACGAACCGAGTTCGGTTTACCGACTGAATAGGAGGCAGGCATGAAAGAGTATATCAAGAAGTATTTTGCCTTACGTAAGCACAACTTCCAAGTGGCTGTGAAAAAAGCCAAGAGAAGTAAAATGTGCTATGCGTTCCTGGCACCTTATGCATTAGTGTTTGCAATATTTTATATTGCACCATTGGTTGCATCCATTTTCTTTAGTTTTACATATTACAATATTTTGGAAACACCCAGATTTTTGGGACTTGATAATTATGTCAGTCTGATTCTGGAGGATGATATCTTCCTAACCGGTGTGAAAAATACCTTTATGATAGCGGTTATAACAGGTCCGCTGGGATATATTATGTCCTTCCTGTTTGCATGGCTGATCAATGAGTTGCCTCGTTGGATTAGAACCATCGCTATTGTAGTATTCTATGCGCCTTCCATCGCAGGTGCAGGTTGTTACGTAATCTTCTCCATCTTCTTTAGAGGTGATGCTTACGGTAACGTAAATGCATTGTTGATGGATATGGGTATTATCGACACCCCCATTCTTTGGTTCCAGGATCCTACATACATGCTTCCCATTTGTATGATTGTTATTCTTTGGATGAGTTTGGGTTCCGGCTTCCTTGCTTTCGTTGCTGGTTTGCAAGGTGTTGACCGCTCCCAGTTTGAGGCAGGTTACATGGATGGTATTAAAAACCGTTGGCAGGAACTTTGGTTCATTACCCTGCCCAACATGAAGCCCATGCTTCTGTTTGGTGCGGTTATGACCATCACACAGTCCTTCGGTGTATGTGATGTTACCATGCAGCTGTGTGGTTACCCCAGTACCGATTATGCGGCTCGTACCGTTGTAACTCACCTTTTCGACTACGGTTTCACCCGATTCGAAATGGGTTACGCATCTGCGATTGCGACTGTATTGTTCCTGGTAATGATTTTATGTAACAAAGCAATTCAAAGTTTATTGAGAAGAGTAGGAACCTGATATGAGCAAAAAGATAAAAGTAGAAAAGGCTTACAAGCCGAAAGCAAAAATATTAAAAAAGAGAAAACCCAATCGTTCCTTAGTGGGAGACTTCTTTCTGTATGTGTTCCTCTTGGGCATGGCATTTTTAATGATCTTCCCTTTGGTTTTCTCAGTCAGCAGTGCATTAAAGCCACTGGACGAATTATTCCTGTTCCCGCCTAAGATTTTGGCGCAGAACCCTACATTGGATAACTTTGCGGATTTGTTTATAACCATGGGTAAGTCCTGGGTAACATTTTCCAGATACGTATTTAACACCGTATGGCTGACATTTGCCGGTACGGCAGGACATCTGATTGTAGCTTCCATGGGTGCATTCGTACTTGCGAAGTATGAATTCCCCGGCGGACCTACATTCTTCAAGGTAGTTACTGTATCCCTGATGTTCTCCGGTTATATTACACAGATTCCCAACTATCTGATTCTGAATGCATTCGGTTGGATTGATACCTATTGGTCATTGGTTGTTCCCGCGTTTGCATTCCCTATGGGCTTCTTCCTGATGAAACAGTTTATGGAAGGTCTGCCTATGTCACTGATTGAAGCGGCAAAGATTGATGGTGCAAAGGAATGGCGAGTATTCATCGATATCGTAATGCCTAACGTTAAGCCTGCATGGTTGACCATGATTATTTACTCTGTACAGAGCTTATGGAACAATCCGGCAAACATGTTTATCTACTCTGAGGAGAAGAAGACACTGGTATATGCATTGCAGCAGGTAGGCGGCGGCGGTATCGCAAGAACCGGTCAGGTTCAGGCCGTTAGTATCGTTATTATGATTGTACCGATTACAATCTTTATTTTGTCCGAGAGCCAGATTCTGGAAACCATGGCTAGCTCCGGTTTAAAAGATTAATGATAGGATGAGGTAAGATATGAGAAAAACAATGAAAAGACTTTCTGCATTCTTGGCATGTATTATCATAGGCTTAAGTTCATCCATGGTAGTAAATGCTGAAACAGGTTATACTTATAACTTTGACTATTGGGGAGACGTACAGTACTCACCCGATGCTTATACCGTATCACAGGTACTTACCGGTGTAGATATGGGATTGGACAGCAAGCTGTCTAACCCTACCGGTCTTTATGTACAGGGCAACAGAGTATTTATCTGTGATACCAACAACAACAGAATTATTGAACTTGAACGCGATGATAAGGGAGTTTTCTCCTTAAACAGAGTGATTGACAGCTTCGAAGGAGATGTAGAGGTAAATACCTTTGCTTCACCTACAGATATTGCAGTGTCCGAAGATGGATATATGTATATCTGTGATAAGAATAATAACCGTATTGTAAAGCTGGATGAGGATTTGAATTATCAGATGTCCTTTGTAAAGCCTACAGATGCAAACTTCGATCAGGATCTGAGCTTCCTGCCCGACAAGCTGGCTATTGATACTGCCGGTCGTGTATACTGTGTGGCAACTAATGTCAACAAGGGTCTGATTAAATATGAAGCCAACGGTGATTTCTCCAGATTTGTCGGTGCAACTGAAGTTACATATGACTTCGTAGACTGGGTATGGAAGAAGATTGCGACCGAAGAGCAGAGAGCGCAGATGGAAGCATTTGTTCCCACTGAGTATGCAAATGTCTACATGGACTATGAAGGTTTCGTTTTTGCATGTACCTACAATGTAGCACCTGCTGATTTGGATTCAGGTGCAGCAGATGCTGTCAGACGATTGAACCTGATGGGTACTGATATTCTGGTTCGAAACGGTAACTGGTATGTGCTTGGTGATATTCACTGGGATGAAGGTGGCGGATATGAAGGTCCTTCCCAGATAACCGATGTTACTTCCATGGAGAATGATATTTATTTCTTATTGGATAAGAATCGTGGACGTATCTTTGCTTATGATGATCAGGGTAATCTGGTATACGCTTTCGGCGGTTCCGGTAACCAGGACGGTTATTTCAGACAGCCTGCAGCAATTGAGCATATGGGACATGATTTGTTAGTGCTTGACTCTCTGGATTGCAGTATTACAGTATTCAGACCTACCGAATTCGGTAACATGGTATATGAAGCAATAGAACAGTTCCAGGCAGGTAAGTATACTGAATCCGGTGATACCTGGCAGGAGGTTATCGCATTGAACGGTAACTATGATTTGGCTTACATCGGTGTAGGTAGAGCATTACTTCGTCAGGAAAGATATGGAGAGGCACTGGAGTACTTCGAGCTGAAGTATGATGATGACAACTACTCCAAAGCTTTCAAGCAGTATCGTAAGGAAGTTGTAGAAGAGAACATCTTTATGGTAATTCTGGTATTGGCACTTATCTTCTGTGTACCGATGGGTATCGGAAAGCTTAAGGCAATTAAACACGAAATCGATACTGATGAATATTTTAGAAAGTGATAGGAGGCAGACATGTTTAGTTCATTGAAAAAGAAAGAAACATATACAAAGTATTTTAAATCATTAAAGTTTGCCTTGTATTGTTGTACACATCCTTTGGATGGTTTCTGGGATCTCACTCATGAAAAGAGAGGTTCCATAGCAGCGGCTAATACAATCCTGTTTTTAGTTGTGCTTGCAAGAATTATGAAGTTGCAGTTTACCAGCTTCATTTTCAACAAGGTTTACTGGGAAGATATCAACATCTTCTTATATATAGCCAGTATATTATTCCCCTTGGCACTTTGGTGTGTGGGCAACTGGGGTCTGACGACTCTGTTCGACGGTAAGGCTAAATTACAGCAGATATATATGGCAACTTGCTATGCATTGACACCTTATCCTTTGATTCAGTTCCCTCTGATTATATTCAGTAATGCGGTAACTGTAGATGAGGCAGAGTTTTATAGTATCATAAGTGCACTCTCACTTGTGTGGGCAGTGTTCCTGATAATATTTGCAATGATGCAGATTCATGAGTATAAGTTAGGTAAGACACTTTTCTTCTGTGTTGCATCTATCTTTGCTATGTTGGTACTGGTATTTATCCTGCTGCTGTTCTTCAGTATGATTAGCCAGGGTATCGCTTACTTTATCTCCATGGGTAGAGAGATAATTTTCCGAATGCAATAGGATGGAGGGTTTGAGCAACTATGAAGAAAAACAACGGATATAAAAAGGCAGGTTTCGGTGCCTCTGTTGCAGCGAAACTGAAAAGTCTCATAGCTCCTATGATTCTCCTTCTGATTATTATTGCCGGAGTTCTGGTTGTTGCCTTATATGAGGAACCGGAAGAAGTAGAAGAGATTATCAAGGTAAATGGCTATGAGGGACCGGAAGAGGAAATTGTTTTGGAGAATAACAGATTGAAATTTGTTATGGACTCTACAACTACTCAGTTCTATGTTGAGGATAAAGATTCCGGTATGACATGGTATTCCAATCCTGTGGACGCGGATGCTGATGTGATAGCACAGACCACCGAGCGTGGCAACTTAAAATCCACACTGGTACTTACATACAGTACAATCAATGGTGTAGATACTATTTACAATAACTACACTTATAGTATGCAGAACCAGATATATGATATCGAAAAGGGCGATGATTACATTAAGATTTACTATTCCATCGGTGATACCGAGAAGGAATATGTAATTCCTCCCGTAATTCCTGTGGACGAAATGGATGCCCTGATGGAAAATATCTCCAAGAGTGATGCGGTATTGATTGAGATGTACTATCAGAAGTTCGATATCAATAACTTAGGTAAAAATGATAACAAGGAAGAACTGCTTTCCTTCTATCCTATCCTGAATGAAACACCTGCTTACGTTTTACGTGACGGTACCAAGGATAATATGAGGACCAAGTTTGAGCAGTTATTCGCAGAGGCAGGTTATACCTATGATGAGTATCTTGCTCATAAGGAACTGAATCTCAAGGAGAGCATTTCAGAGAAACCTGTATTTAACCTGACCATGATATATCGTCTGGAAGGTGATGATTTAATCGTTGAACTTCCTTTGGAGGATATGGAATACAAGAAGGATTATCCTATTTTATATCTGAGTGTACTTCCTTATTTTGGTGCAGGTGGTACTGCAGATGAAGGATATATTCTTGTTCCCGAAGGCGGCGGTTCCATTATTAACTTCAATAATGGTAAGGTCGCACAGAACAGTTATTATGCGAATGTATATGGCTGGGATTATGCAACAGCAAGAAAAGCAGTTGTACATGAAACAAGAGCTTACTACAATGTATTCGGTATTGCACGTGATGACAGCAGTTATCTGTGTATTCTGGAAGAAGGAGCTCCTTATGCCGCAGTAGAGGCAAACATTAGCGGTAAAATCAACAGCTACAACAATGTTAATGCAAAGTACAATGTTGTAACCCGTGAGCAGTTCGATGTAGGTACCATTTACAATGGTAACATGTATATCTACAATGAGAATCCTCTTACAGGCAGCATTAAGCACAGATATCGTTTCGTGGCATCTGACAGCTATGTAGATATGGCAAATGCATACAATGAATATCTGGTTGATAAATATGACGGTTACCTGACCATGAATGATGACAGCAGTACACCTGTTGCTATCGAAGTGTTAGGAGCAGTTGACAAGGTAAGACAGATTTTAGGTATACCTGTTTCCAGACCTCATAAGCTGACCACATATAAAGAGGCTGAGGCAATTGTTCAGGAACTGAATACAGACGGTATTGATAACATGTCTGTAAAGCTTACCGGTTGGATGAACGGTGGTGTGAAGCAACAGGTATTAAATGATGTGGATCTTATCTCAGATCTGGGAAATAAAAAGTCCTTACAGAGTCTGGTTGATACTTCCAATGCAGACGGTATTGATATATATTTAAATGGTATGACCAACTATGCTAAGGATAGTAATTTGCTGGATGGTTTCCTGGTATTTACTGATGCAGCACGATTTGCAAGTAAAGAAAAAGCAGAGTTGTACGAGTATTCCACTACAACCTTCAATCAGCGTGAGGATTTAGATCCCTACTATCTGTTAAAGTTTGACTTGGTTATGGAGGGTATCGATACAGTCCTGGATACAGCAAATGCCTACAGTGCAGGTGCATCCTTCGAGGATATAGGTAAGGATTTGTCTTCTGACTATAAGAAGAATGCATACCATAGCAGACAGGATGTATTAGAGGCACATGTGGAGAAACTGAAAGCTGCTGACGATGCAGGTACCAAGCTGATGATTAATATGGGTAATGATTATGCAGTTCCCTATGTTGATATGGTTACCAACATGGATTTGGCAGGTTCCGGTTACACCATTATTGACTATGAAGTACCTTTCTATCAGATGGCAATTCATGGTTATGTAAATTATACCGATGAACCTTTGAACCTGACTCAGAATATGGATGAAGTATTACTTCGTTCCGCAGAGTTCGGTGCAGGCTTGTCCTTTACCGTAATGGAAGAAACTGCATTTGCTTTACAGAAGACTTTATATACAAAGTACTTCGCAGCGGATTATTCCTTATGGCACGACAGAATCTTAGAGATTTACAATGAGTACAATGAAAAATTAGGCCATACCTTTAATCAAAGAATGGTTAATCACGAAGTGTTAGATACAGAAATCACCTGTACTACCTATGAAGATGGTACCAAGGTATATGTTAACTATCGTGAACAGGATTATACTGCAGGCGGTGTGAAGATTCCTGCAAGGGATTTCGTAGTAGTTAAGTAAGCCGCTTGGGTAAAGAAAGGGTATAAAGATGAAAAAGCAAAAAAATAAATTAGCGGGCCTTCAGAGAAGAAAGGCAATAGCCGGTTATATATTTATTTCACCTTTCATCATAGGTTTCTTGGCATTTATGGTTAAGCCATTTTTCCATTCATTGTACATGAGTTTTTGTGATGTGGTGATTAGTGCGGAAGGTTCCACATATAACTTTATCGGTTTAGAGAATTATATAAGAACGTTTTTGCGTGACGTTGAATTTAATCAGTTGTTAACAGAAGAGCTGAGTCGTATGGTACTCAATTCTATTGCAATCATGGTATTCAGTTTCTTTGTTGCACTTATTTTGAATCAGAAGTTTAAGGGTCGTGCATTGGTAAGAGCGATATTCTTCCTGCCCGTTATCCTTTCCTCCGGTGTTATCATCGGTGTAGAATACGACAATACTCTGCTTGCAGCATTGCAGGACACCATTCAGGAATCTACCAATGTAGGTGGTATCTCTGATGTGTTAAAGGAGATTCTGGTTACAGCCGGTGTCGGTGTCAGACCTTTTGAAATCGTATTCGAAATTGTAGACGGTATCTACGATGTAGCAATTGGTTCCGGTATCCAGATCATTATCTTCCTGTCCGGTTTACAGACCATTTCCGAGAGTATGTACGAAGCTGCTGCTATCGAAGGCTGTACCGCATGGGAAAGTCTGTGGAAGATTACCTTCCCCATGATTTCTTCCCTGTTCCTGGTTAATACTATTTACACAGTAGTAGACTTCAGTATGAGAACTGATAACCAGGTTATGGAAAAGATTACGGAAGTTATGACCGTTAACTTAAATTACGGTTTCTCTTCTGCAATGGCATGGGCATATTTCGCGATTGTTATTGCTATTATCGGTGTTGCTTCACTTATTATTTCTAGGGGGGTTTATTACTATGAGTAAAACAGCTACAAAAGTAAAGAAGGCTTCCCTTAGAGAGAGATGGGACGCATATTGGGAAAGAAACAGAAAGTCCGGAGGCTACCTGTTTAAAAATCACGTTAAGGATGTAGGTATGAGAGTCTGTAGAGCATTGTTGCTCTTCGGAATGTGCTTCCTGATTTTACAGCCCTTATTAAATAAGATTTCCATTAGTTTCATGGCTGAGGAAGACTTATACAATGCGATGGTTATTACCATCCCTGAGCATTTCACAACTGATAACTATCGTTTGTCAGCTTTGCTGATGAGCTATGGAGAGGCGTTTAAGAATACATTTTTAATTTCTCTTTCCATAGCAATCCTTCAGGTAGCGATGTCTACACTGGTTGGATACGGATTTGCCAGATTTAATTTCCCTTTTAAGGGCTTCTGGTTTGCATGTGTAATATTGACCGTTGTTGTTCCTGTACAGGCAATTTCAACTTCCTTATATTTACACTTCCGTTTTTTTGATATCTTTGGTATAATAGAGTTGATAACAGGATCAAGCCTCAATTTAAGAGGTTCAACATTGCCTTATTATTTGATGAGTGCAACCTGTATGGGTCTGAAAAACGGCTTGTACATCTACCTGATTCGTCAGTTCTTCCGTAATATTCCTAAGGAATTGGAAGAGGCTGCATATGTAGATGGATGCGGCACACTGAAGACCTTTGTCAGAATTATGTTACCGGATGCAACACCTATTCTGACATCCTGTTTCCTGTTCAGTTTTGTATGGCAGTGGACAGATAGTTTCTACTCCAAGACCTTCCTTGGAAACACTACACTCTTATCTGTAGAGCTTTCCAGATTAGGTGACAGACTGATGAAATACATCCAGATTGAGCTGCACAATGCAGCCGGTGCATCCGTTGGTTATACCAACTGTATCGTAGCAACAGGTACGCTGATGATTATTGTTCCTTTGTTGGCACTTTACCTGTTTGCTCAGAAGGGCTTCGTAGAATCCCTGAGCAGTTCCGGTATCAAGATGTAACTTATTAACGGTATATGTTTCCTTACGTTAGGAGCCTGTATTACCCGGAAAGTAAAGTACAGGCTCTGTGGGGAAAAGTATATAAAAAAGGAGGACATTTCAAAATGAAAATGAAAAGTGTTAAGAGATTAATTGCTGCAGCGCTTGCAACTGTTATGACCGTTGGTCTTGCAGGCTGTGGCGGTGACGAAGCAGTATCCGGAAGCGATGAAGCAAGCAAGGATAGCGGTAGCGCATCTGTAGCAGACAGCGTAGAGCCTTCTAGCGAAGGTGACGTTAGTCCTTACCCTATCTATACCGATGCTGATGGTAACACCTATGACTTAGGCGGTATGGAAATTATCATTCGTGACTGGTGGTCCGGCGACCCTGCTGAACCCGAAACAGCTTTCGAGCAGGCACAGAAGGAATATCGTGATTGGATCCAGGAGACCTACAACTTTACTATTAAAGAGCAGGCTATCTCCGGATGGGCTGATGTTCCCGCAGATTTCGCTAACTATGCTCAGACCGGTGGCGATGAGAACTATTTATTCTGTCTGAGAACAGACGCTGCTGTAGTTGAAGCTATGAACAGCGGTTTAATGTTTGACTTAGCAACCATCGATTGCTTAGACTTCTCCGAAGAGAAGTGGGGCAGCGGAGTTCATAACTTCTATGCTAAGGGTAGCAACATCTACGCTATGCGTGGTATTGATGCAGAGCCTCGTTTGGGTATGTACTTCAA
The DNA here is from genome assembly GCA_045597105.1 of Acetatifactor sp. Lineage (GTDB taxonomy): Bacteria > Bacillota > Clostridia > Lachnospirales > Lachnospiraceae > Acetatifactor. The sequence goes on along the minus strand of JAZODQ010000082.1, from coordinate 3,402 downwards.
CAAGAGACTGCTTCAGGAAGCTGGTATTGATCCCGCTGATATGTACAAGTGGGTAGAGTCCGGTGAGTGGACTTGGGATAAGTTCGAAGAATTATGTAAGACTGTTCAGCGTGACGTTAACGCAGATGGTGTTACTGATGTTTATGGTTTAGCTACCATGACTTCCGAGTTCTACAAGGCAGCAGTTATGTCCAATGATAGTGATATCATCGGTAAGGATGCTGACGGCAACTTTATCAACAAGGTTGAGACCGAGGCATCTATGGAAGCTCTTAACTGGGCAGTAGAAATGTATGATACTTATATGGAAATCTATCCTGAAGGATCTAACTGGGATTACTACAAGACCGCATTCAAGAACGGTACTGCAGCATTCAACCCTGGTGAAGCTTACATGGCTGGTCAGGATTGGGCTGATATGGAAGATGATTTCGGTTTCGTTCCTTTCCCTAAGGGACCTAAGGCTGCAAATTATGTTCACATTGCAAACGATAACCTGTATGTAATTCCTGCTTGCTACGATGCAGAGAAGGCTTGGAACATTGCATTTGCTTACAATCTGTACACCGAGCCCATCCCTGGATTCGAAGATTTCGCAGCTTGGAAGAACGACTACTATCAGAACTTCCGTGACATTGAGTCTGTAGATATCTCTTTAGTAGCTATGGTTAACAATACTCGTGTAACTTATGATTCTCTTGTTCCTGGTCTGTTAATCAATGATGACTTCATCTGGGGCATCAGCGCAGACAAGACTCCTGCACAGAAGGCAGAAGAGATCAGAGATGCATGGCAGGCACTTATTGACGAAGCTAACAAGTAATTAGCATTTGCCAATAAACATAATTAATAATTTAAGTGGGATGGCATTTCCGGGTACCATCCCACTTTGCGCGTGTAGCGATGAAAATAAAAAACTTCCTGCGATTACTTTGTTTACAAAGAGTAATTGCAAGAAGTTTTTTTATTTGAGGAGCACCGCGACATTGGGCTATCGACAAAGGCGTCGATAGCCCAATGCGCTACACGCGCAGCCTAGAGTGTGGCAAGGACACGAGCAGCCCAAAGCGTGGTAAGCTTACACGAAACCCGGAGAAGCCGGGTTACACGAGCAGTGCTTGTAACTGTTTTGACTTCATAATAAAAATGTCTAAAATAGAGCAAAAAATTGTCAGTTTTTTTGCAATTTTGCAAAAAATGAATGGTATTTTAGGGAGATATATGATAAAATAGGTATAACTTGAATATACTTGGAAAGTTATCCCCTTGGTAGTATGGATGATGTTTCCGGAAAGGTATGGGACACTTATTATGGGCAAGAAAGAAAAGAAAGAAAAGAAGGTTAAAACAAAAGTTAATAAGAAGGTAGATACCAAGGCTGCAAAGAAGGCAGCGAAAGCGGCGAAAAAAGCTAACAAGAAAAAGAAAGTGACATCTATCTCTAAGAGATTGTTATCGTCTTACATATTGACAATAGCTTTATCCTTAATCGGTAGTGCGGTGGCATTGATAATGCTTGTTTACATCGGTGGTCAGTTGACTACTTTCTATAATGAGAATTATATAGTAACTACTGAATGCTGGGAAGCTAGATTTGAATTGATTTCCTCTAAAGAAGCATTATTAAATGCATCCTTAGATAGTGATGTTAATTTCGTAATTGAGCAGATGGCAGCATCGGAAGCTTCTATTGAAAATATGAAGACAGTGCTGGATAGTCTGAGACAGCATTATACAGGTGATACTGCTGTTCTGGATGGTATTGAGACTAAGAGACAGCAGATATTGGAGTTTTTCCCTGAGATGCAGATGAATGCATCCTTTGGTCTGGGTTCCAAGATTTATGCGTCTGTAAAAACCAACGTAAATCCTTTGATTGATGAAATTGCTGCAGACCTGGCAACTATTGCAAGCGAACAGGAAACAAGCGCACTGGAAAGTATCGAAGTGGCAGATCAGTTGGTAATGCTTGCATTTATAGCAGTTATTGTTGTAGTTGTGATATCTTCCGTTTTGGCGATGTTTATCGGTAACAGAATTTCCAGAAGTATTTCCGAGCCTGTTAATGAAATCGAGGAAGCAGCACAGAAGCTGGCTGCAGGTAATTTGGATATTACCATTGACTACACCGGTAAAGATGAACTGGGACGTCTGGCAGACAGTATGCGTGAGATATTTGTATTCTTACAGAATGTTATTAAAGATGTGGACGAGCTGCTGGCAAGAGTTTCCGGTGGAGATTTCGTCACAGATACAGAGCATGAAGAAGTATATATCGGCGACTTTAACTCTTTAATCGTATCAATCAGAAAGTTGACCGCACAGCTTCGTAACACCTTGACTGAAATCGATGAGCATTCCGCACAGGTAGCGCTGGGAAGTAATCAGATGGCAGAAAGTGCACAGGCACTTGCAGAAGGTGCAACAGAGCAGGCAGGTGCTGTTCAGGAACTGACTGCTATGATTAATACCCTGGCAGATAGTGCGAAGGATACTGCAGAGACTACGAGAGAGTCTTATGAGCAGGCTATCTCCTATAAGGATGAAGCAGAAGCCGGACAGAAGAACATGGCAGCATTACTTGAAGCTATGGAAAGAATTAGCGTGACTTCCACTGAAATTGAAAAGATTATCGGTGAGATTGAGGATATCGCAGATCAGACCAACCTGTTGTCACTGAATGCATCCATTGAGGCAGCCAGAGCAGGTGAGGCAGGACGTGGATTTGCAGTAGTAGCAGACCAGATTGGTAAGCTTGCAGCAGATAGTGCACAGTCCGCAGTAAATACCCGTGAAATGATTCAGAAGTCACTGGATGAGATTAATAGAGGTAATGAAATTACCAATATGACCAGTGAAGCACTGAGTAAGGTTGTAGAAGGTATCAACGTAATCGCTGGTTCCGTACAGGACGTAAATACCAAAGCACTGGCACAGGCTGAATCCATTACACAGGTAGAGGTAGGTATTGAGCAGATTACAGGCGTTATTGAGAATAACTCCGCTGCAGCAGAAGAAACCTCCGCAACCAGTGAAGAACTGTTGGCACAGGCTGAGAACCTGAAGGCATTGGTAGATCAGTTCAAGTTGCAGGAAGATGAACCTGAGTTTGATACCAGTGTATTTAACTTCGATGACATCGAAGCAGCTCTGGATAACTAAATAAAGCAGATTTTGTGAGCCCCTCTGGAATCCCGGAGGGGCTTTTTGCAATAGAAAAATGTACGAGTATGGAATTTGCATGCACCAATATAGTAGTCCTTACATAGTATATCAATAATATCTTTTTTCATGGTGTGATATGGACTGTAAAGAGAAAATACTCTCAAATGATTATTATGATATCATTACAGACTTTCCGTTTAACGTGGAAAATCAAGAGCTATTTGATTTGTGCTACAC
>JAZODQ010000081.1:0-2013 GCA_045597105.1 Acetatifactor sp. | reverse complement strand
TAGATTTTTGATATTTGTAAGGGCGCGATGCGGGCATCGCAACTGAACAAATATTAAAAAGATACAAAAATAAAGCCAAAAGCGGCCGAAACAGAATCCCCCCTGCACAGAATATAAATTACTAATTTATAGAACCTCCCTTTAATAGATTGTGAATTCCAGATATCGCTTATCAATACAGGTTTTCCAATATTTATATGTGCTATCATAGATAGAGTGTGCTTCACTTTCCATTGTAATCTTGTTGTATCCCTTCTGTGCGTTGTAGAGTTTGCCTGCGTATGCCGCCTTGTATGCACCGGTATTTGAATTCCTGTATATGGTGATGCTTGTAGATACGGGATTGGCGGGTGTTGTCCTGCCCGTATTAGAGCAATAGTAATAGGGCGCGTAGCCGTGTGCAGTACCCTTTACCCATTCAGGGCCGAGGGTGTCTTCATCATTGCCACCGCCGCCACCGCCGCCCGAACCATTGGGACCATATTGGGTTACGGTGAGTGTATGAGAGTAAGATTCTCCCTTGATGTTATGTACCGTTATGTATATATAGCCTGTACGTGTAGAACCGTAATTTGCGCTATTGGCCCACAATAGTTTTACTCTGGTGCTGAATATCTCAGGTGCTAAATTTGTTAGTTTGGCAGTCCACAACCACGAATGAGAGTAAGACACAGTCACTTTACTTGTAGAGAATTCCGGGTCATATACATCAAAGAAATATGCGCCGGTTACATTTACATTTTCAGCTTGGGAATAACCGGATGCAAAGGAATTAATGGTGTAGGATTGTTCGGTAAAATGTACTCGTTCCAATGTTGGTGGGTCAAAGGTAACAGTTGATTGATACTTGGTGCCATCCGAAATACTGCCATAGATAAAATATTTTGCATTATTGCCGGGTCTCCAAATGCCTTCTTCGCCACCAAACCAATTTTTATCTGTTCGCCAAGTGTTATATATGTAGCAATTGATGTCTGTGTACCAAGATGTTATAAAAGCTCCTTTGTCGTTGTAATAAATGGCGCTTTCATCGAATAGCAGATAATATTTTAATTCCAGATGATAGTGCTGTACCCAGCATTTCTTGTATTGAAATCCATAGGCTTCAGGTTCCGCAATGACGAAATCGGGCACGGCTTGCTTGTTCTCTAATTCAATAATAGGCTTTGAGATTGATAGTATCCAATTCTCATTAGCACTGTTCCGTACATCGCAACCTTCATCCAGCCTCCATGTGTAGCCCTCCATGTCGAAAGTAAAATTCTTTTTATACTTACACTCGATAATATTTTCTTCTCCTTTGATTGCCAAAAGTCCTTTATCCTTGTGGATATATGCGGTATCTTGCATCAACCACTTATTGTTATTCAATTCCCACCGATATATTCCCTCAAAGTCATACCATTCGGGATGCTCGAACAGGTCATCAGGAATGGGGCTGCCGGACTGTAGATCGTACGAATCTGACTGCATGAAATAACTTCTCCAAATTGTTCCATCCTCAAAAATGATATTTCCTTCATCGTGACTGACGATTGCATAATCTTCGCCTACGTTGGAATCATTAAAAAGCAAACTCAATTGGGCTGTTTTACTATTATATGTCCAATGAAAGGGGAAGGTTTCAACTATACGCCCATTGCCATAGCATTTGTACTTGTATCCATACCCGGATGTGCCCGTGGCAATAAAACTATAAACGAACATTTCTCCTTCAGACAGTGATGCAATGCACCATTCTGTTTTAGTCAAGTCTTGTGGGAATGTGTCGACTACTTCTTCTTTCTCGCAAGCAAATATCAATAAACTTACGGCGAGTGTCATAATGACATGGTACATCTGTTTCATATGATATTCTTTTTGGATTGTTTGTTAGAAGCTGTTTGAATTTTATTTCGGAATTATTTGAGAGGTATTTTGAGTAGATTTTTTTTATTGTTTTGCAGGGAATAGCGGGCTATTTCCAAAAAACAAGAAAGAAAATATGCCAAAATAGACTCAAATAAGCCGAAA
>JAZODQ010000080.1:0-56521 GCA_045597105.1 Acetatifactor sp. | reverse complement strand
AGCCAAATGGCCCGGCTACAGAAGCGCTTGACAGTGTTCACATCGTGAGTAACGAACAGGATCGTCTTGCCCTTCTGTACGAATTCCAGGAACTTGTCCATGCACTTGAGCTGGAAGCGGGCATCGCCCACCGCCAGGGCCTCGTCCACGATCAAAATATCCGGGTCCACATTGATGGCAACGGCGAAGGCCAGGCGGACGAACATACCGCTGGAATAGGTCTTTACCGGCTGATACACATAATCCCCGATATCCGCAAACTCCAGTATCTCCGGCAGTTTTTCATCAATTTCCTTTTTGGAAAAACCCATCATGGTACCGTTTAAGTATACATTTTCGATACCGTTGTACTCCATATTAAATCCGGCACCCAGTTCAAGGAGTGCAGAAATCCTGCCGTCCACCCGCACATTGCCGGATGTGGGATTCAGTACCCCGGTAATAATCTTTAAAATCGTAGATTTACCGGAACCGTTGGTACCGATGATACCCACGGTTTCGCCCTTTTTGATTCCCAGACTGACACCATTTAATGCATAATGCAGTTTATGCTTTTTCCCTCTGCCAAGCCCAAGAGCTTCCTTCAACCGGTCCGAAGGCTTGTCATATAATTTATATATCTTAACCACATCACTGACTTCAATAGCCAGCTGCTGCTCTTCATGCTTTTGTTCCATGTCGAAAACCTTTCTCATACTTTGTTTTCCAGTTTTCTGTTCCTGTTTCTTCCCTACTCTGCTTCCTGTAACTGTTCCTCATTCTCAGGCGCTATGCAGACGATACTGTTTTTACCGAAAAATTCTGCCATGAATTTATTGGGTTCATAAGCGGGGTCCTCACTCAAATCTCCCAGACAAAGCACCCAGGGTTTGAACACATAAGGACGTACCACCACATCCGCCGCATCACTTTCGCAAATAGCCACACGTTCCAGGTACTCATTGTAATAGTTATTCGCTTCTCCTGTGTGTACAAAATAGTATGCACAATAGGAAGAATAAATCCCACCTTTATTCGGCTCAGCAGCAAAAATTCCTATCATAATCAGACCCATCAGCAGATAGAAACACCAGCTGTTTTTCAGTGTAACCGAACGGTAACGTTTCTCTTTCAGATACTGATACAACCAACCGATGAAATACACCAGATTGATAAAAAGCAGAAGCTGGAAGGTTACCTTCACCATATTAGTGGCTCGGCCCAGCAATGTATGTCCCATTGTATAAAGTGTAGGCGTAAATCCTGCCGCATATAAACAAATCGACCACAGCAGTACAAGTCCGGGATAGCGAAAGCGAAACTGTACCTTGGACACAATCTGCCAGATAACCGGTATCGCCGCAATCACAATTGCCAATGTCATCCACCCTGTGAAATCATCTAAATAAGCAAAAGCCTCCTGAAAAGAACGAAGAATTGCTTCTGCAGGTGACAGTTTCATCCCCTCGTAATGCACCATACGTTTTGCATTACCGGGTGCCCCCATATTCAGATACATTGCCACTCCATAGCATACTCCTGCCGGTAATACACGCAACACATTTTTATTACGAAACAATACGCCAAAACCCAGGATAGACAAAATAACCAAACATACCTGCAAAGCAGTCACATTATTCACGCCCCCAATTAAAAAGGCTCCTGCAACACTTCCTATCATCAATAAAATAACCCTGATTCGTCCTGCTTCATACACCAGACGAATCAGTCCTGCAATAAAAAGCATTCCCAAAGCATGCATTGCCGTATAGTGTACTGCAGAATTGTACCAGAAAAACCCTTCTATAGCAGACCGCATAAACAAAACAACAGTAATAGCCACCAATGACTGTACTACCAGATGCTGCCATCCGTCACGACTTTTCAACATATCCCGAAGTAGCACCTTCACCAGACAAAAAATAGCAATTATCAAAATCAGTAAAATACACCACAAACCATAGACATATTTATCCGTTCCCCAAATTGCAGGCATCAGTGCCATAAAGAAACAGGAGGTGTAAGTTCCCTGCCATGCATACCACATACCTTTGGCATTTAAAAAGGCTCCCTGCAATGCATCCCAAAAGGAGTTCCTGATTTCCCAGAAGCTTTTTGTCATTCTGCCATAGGAGAAATCATCATACCATGGAACACAATACATCATAATTCTGATGATGGGGACTGCCAATGCCATCAGCAAAAGCACCGCACCTATTCCAAGAAGCTTTTTATTTACTTCCGCTCCCAGCACTTTCTTTAATCTATCCTTCATTGTTTTCGTTCCTTATCTGCGTGCACTTAAAGCACATCCGCAAAATGTACCTTTAAGCGTTTAAATATTAGTGTACCTAAGCCGAACAGTACTACCGTAAAAATCCAGAAATACATAGTCGAAAAGAAATCTTCAAAAAACCACTGTTTTTCATAAATGGCACTTCGGTATCCGTTAACGATATATACCAATGGATTTAATTTTAATATTACGACCCATTTACTGTCCAATGACCCCAAATCCCAAAGGATAGGAGTAGCCCACATACCGATTTGTAGCGCAATATTTATAATCTGTGCCAAATCCTTGAAAAAAACCACAATTGCACAGGTGGAATAACACAGCGCCAATACAAAGATAAACAAACAGATGCTGTAATAAAGCAGCTGTATTGTATATACGCTAGGATAATACCCATAGCTGATAGCTAATATCAATAGTACCCCCACAAAAAAAACATGAATAAAAGAGGCAGCAATAATCTTAATAATAGGCAGTATACTTATTTTGAATACCACCTTTTTTACCAGATAATTGTACTCAAGTAACGCGTTTGTTCCGTTATTGAGCGCCTCACTAAAATAAAACCAGGGAACAAGTCCTGCGGTAAGGAACAATACGAACGGAACCTCTACTCCGCTTCTAAGCTCAGGCCCCCTACTGTCAAAGATTTTATCAAACACAAAATAGTACATAAGCACTGTTACAACCGGCTGTGCCATCGCCCAGACCGCACCCATGTAGGATCCGGCATAACGCTTTTTGAAATCATTCTTGGCTAATTTCCAAATTAAATGTCTGCTTTGGAATAATTCTGCAGGAAGAACGGTAATCTTTTCGTAACATATGCTAAAAGCAATACATGCCATAAAAATAACAACGGAAGATACTATCTTTTTCGTCAGCTCCATCTGCCAATCTGCCGCAGGATTATCATGAAATATTATAATCAGCGCCATGATAATACCAAACAGCCAGAAGAGCCCTATTCCTATTTTTTTATTTATTTTCATATCATGCTGCCCTTTCGTTCATTTTTAAACGCACCGAATGGGAACGGCACAGGCCGTCCCCATTTGAATCTTTATCAACAATTAGTATCCCAGATAACTGATATTTAAATCTACGTTACCGCTGATACCACTTACCTTACCGGTATCCTTATACTGCCATAAATCATATCTGCCGGTGTAAGTAGGCGTTGCGGCATACTGTGCCAGCCAAATCTTATACGCATTCAATTCGCTTGCATTCAGCTTTGTGGTCAACCAGTTCTTATTTGCATAAACACCGGGGGTGTAGCCTGCATTTCGAATGGTCTCACAGAAAGTCTTTACAATTCTGGTTCTGGTATTCTTATCCAGGGAATCTGCACGACCGCCACTGGACTCTACATCCAAAAAGATAGGATAGGAAATCTTATAATTCTTTACTAAATCCAGTACCATGGATGCCTCTTCCACTGCTTCCACTTCATTGACAGCCTGGGTAAAGAAATATACACCAACCTTTAATCCTGCTGCGGTTGCTCCCTTGATATTTTCTTTAAACTTAGGATCTTCTACCAATGCTCCCTTGGAAGAGCCACGATAACCACATCTGATGATAACATAGGATACACCGGAATTCTTAACTGCATTCCAGTTAATGGTACCATTCCACTTAGATACATCGATACCTAATGTACCGCTGCCGGTCACCAGTGAACCATCACTTGCAAAGGTATATTTTGCTCCCTGGATAACCTGTTCACCGGTTACCTTATCACCTGCTGCAGTAAAGAAGTACAACTTACCGTCAATGGTCTGCCAGCCGGTGTACTTGGGTGAACCCTGCACAAAGAACTTGCTTGCAGTATAATAATCAGCATAGGTTGCTGCTCTGTATTTATCATTTTCATATACATAAATTGCGCGATTGGACTGGTCTAAAAGAGCCGTACTGGTGTCATTCTTGGGATGTTTCTTTACCGTAACCGCACAGGTAGCTGTTACAGGCTCTACACCCTCTGCATAAGTGTACTTTACAGTAAAGGAAGAGTTTATCTCGGCCCAACCGGTCAATCTGATTACATTCTTAGCCGCATCCCACTCTGCCTTAAAATAATTGGGGTCTTTTACTTCAAACTCTACCTTGCCACCCTCAACCTTCGGATCTATGGTCAAACCGATTTCTGCAAGAGTATCTGCGTTGAGGTAGATGGTTGTCTGGGTTTTTGCAAGCGTCAAAACAGGTTTTTTGGCATTTATTACTTCTACATTGATGGTTGCCGTCTTCTTTGTTGTTGCAGTTCCGTTTTCTGCATAATTCGCCGCCACCACGATAGTTCCTTTTCCTGCTGCCTTTGCAACAATACCCACATCACCTGTGGTCGCACCTACACTTGCAGTCACTACATCAGCGGGATAACTTTCAATAGAGTAAGTAACCGCTTTTCCTTCCGTAAAATCGGATGCAGTGGCTTTTACATTCATTACAGAAGGCTGTTCTGTAGTGCCGTTTAAGTACAACTGTACATTTGCATTGCTTAACGCTAACGAACCGATGGGTTTCAGCACATTATCTTCTTCTGTCTCAGTGCTTCCTGATTCTGTTTCTGTACCTGTGGTAGTGTCAGTTTCTGTACCGGGTGCAGTACTGGGCTCCACACTGGGTGTAGTACTGGGTTCCACGCTGGGGGTTACACTGGGTTCACTGGGTGTTACACTAGGTTCACTGGGTGTTACACCGGGGTCACTAGGTGTTACGCTGGGATCTGCAACAGAAGGACTATCCGGAGTCACTGTAGCCGTTAATAATTTAACCAAGGAAGTTTTTACGAATCCATTACTTGCCACTAATTTGGTCGGATCCGTAATTGTACTCTTAGGCACCTCAATATAAGAGTTGCCTGTCATACTACTCTCCACCCAGGTCACCGTATCCGGTAACACAGATTCTAATTCCGTTTCGTTTTTCTTCGTATCTTCCTTACTTGCATCAATTTCTGACTCGCTCTTGATTTCATTGGATACATCCACCTTAGTATATGTGAGATCCTTCCTTACAACAACAGACTGCACAAGAGTAGGAATGGTATACTTATCGTATTTCGCTTCCTCCAATGCTACCATCTTGACTTCATAGGTTCCGGGTGTCAGAGCGTCCTTATAAATAACACCGTCGCGGTCATCATCCGTCCACACCTGTACATTTCCGCCACCATCGGTAATCTCAATTGCAAAAGGCACACTGGAAATCAGTTTTTTGGTTGTCTTATTTGTAAATTTAATTTTTAAATCTTTAAGTACGGATGTAAGTGAAAATCCTACAGAAACATGCTGGTTATAATCATTTTCATTATATCCGGCGTTTTCTTCTTCCTCTTTTTCCTTCTCGGCCAGTATTTGTTCGATACGGTTCTTTTCAGCCTGTCCGATTGCTGTCAGGCCCTCATCACCCACCAAATCAATATCCTGTAACTGTGTTCCCACTGTTACGAAATCTGCTGACTGGTCACCTGCAGACTTGCTCTTTATATACGTGCCACCTACTATAACTACCAGAATCAGCACAAAAATACTGGCAATAGCAATGACATAATCCATTACATTTATACGATTGCTGCCACTTCTGATAATGACACTTCTGTCATTTTCTTCTTCAGGATACTCATCTTCGTTCTCTTCCGGCTCCTCTTCTTCTGCTTCCATCATTGCCACACCGGACATTACCTCGGCTGTTTCCTGCTGCACTTCTTCGTCGGTTTCATATAATACCGCACCGGCAGCTACCCACTCACCGTTCTCATCATAGTATCCACCGGTAGTGTCCACCCATTCGCCATTCTCATCATAATAGCCACCGGTGGTATCTACCCACTCGCCGTTCTCATCATAGTATCCGCCGGTAGTGTCCACCCATTCGCCATTCTCATCATAATAGCCACCGGTGGTATCTACCCACTCGCCGTTCTCATCATAGTATCCGCCGGTAGTGTCTACCCACTCGCCGTTCTCATCATAGTATCCGCCGGTAGTGTCTACCCACTCGCCATTCTCATCATAGTATCCGCCGGTAGTAGCTACCCACTCACCATTCTCATCATAATAACCGTCGGTGGTATCTGTCCACTCACCGGTTTCATCCTGATTTTCTTCTGCGGGCATGCCATCTTCTATTGCATCATATTCCCATTCATAATCATTTGGATTATATTCCTGCTCCGGGCGTTTTGTATGATTAAACATCCTTTTCATTGTATATTCCTTTCAACATCAGTTTCATCGCATTACATTATATTATAACATTGAAAAAACTACACTTCAACCATTAAGTACTTTCTTCCTGGCTTGAAATGGTATATTCACTGATTTGTGACACAAATAAGATTCTACCATACCTGCAACTTATTGTAAACCGCCGCGGCAGTGCCAATATCTTGAGTTTTTCTTAATTATTTTGATTTATATGGACTTTCTCAGCACATAATAGTAAAATAAACCGAAAGTTTAACTGATTTATTGTCATACAACAGACCATATATATATAACGGTGCCTTTGAGAATCTCAATTTTCCGCACCTTAGCTTAGAAAGGATAGGAAATTATGAATAATAAATCTCCTTTTGATGATTTAACAATTATAAACTTAGATGACACACCTTCCTCATCCGAGAATTCCGCGCAAAGTGATGAGACTATTGATACTACACCCGATACGTCGAATGATACTGCAGCTTTACCTTCCAAAAAGTTCAAGCTGCACACTATTTTGCATATTGCCACTTTTCTTCTGGTAATCGGAGGTATCCTCTTTGTTATATCCCGATTTGCCAATTTCGGTGAGTATGTGGACCAGTCTGAAATTTTCCGGGACGGTTTGGGCGAACACGAAGATACAATGGATTTAATGCTTCCGGTGGATGACAGCATCCTTGCCGAACATGAAGATGATGGCATCACCACCATCGTAGCCTTCGGCAACTCTCCCTTTGCCGATGACAGAGATTCAGAAAACGGACTCGCCGGTATCATTCAGGACAAAACCGGTGCAGTTATATACAATTGCTCCATCAAGGAAAGTTACCTGGCCTCCCACGAGTATATGCCTGATGAATATCCGATGGATGCATATACTTTCTACTGGCTGGCCTGCTTAGCAAGCGGCATTACCGATAGAACTGTATTTGACAAGGCCGCTGCCGCACTTGGTGAAGATGCTCCTGAAAACATTGATACTATCTTAGACACCATAACGAGCATAGATTACAACAAAGTAGATGTTATTACGGTTATGTACGATGCTCAGGACTATTTTATGGGAAATTATATTTACGACATTTCCTACCATAAGAATCTTACTGCATTCAACGGTAATCTCGTAGCGGGACTGGAGGTACTTCAGAACACCTATCCTCACATTCGGATTATTGTCATGTCTCCCACTTACGCATTTGCAGTAAACGAGGATGGCGAATATGTCAGCAGTGACCAGTATCTATACAATCCCAACGAATCTGTGCTATCCACATATTGCATTTATCAGGGCGATATGTGTGCAGAAATGAGTGTGACCTTTGTGGACCATATTTATGGTACTATTACTGAGGATAATGCCAGGGAATATTTAAAAGACAATGTGCATTTGAATCAAAAAGGTCGCGAAGCTGTGGCAGACCGTTTTATATATGCGTTAAACTTTTTTAACGATTAGCCGGATTTTTCCGAAAACAAACCCTGTGGGCATCAAGCTCACAGGGTTTTCTAATTTATAAACCTATATAAATCGTTGTATCCCGATAAATCACATAACCATCTATCCGATCAAACACCTCATAATCATACTGTAACAGATTACCTGTAATTTCCTTATCTTCGCTCAGAATAATATAATGACACCTTGCCCGCTTGGCATATTCAGCCAGCACTTCAGCCTCAATAGCATCACTTTCCATCAAGTTATAAAACGGGTTGCCCTGATAGATGATACCGTCTCTTCCATACGGCATACATACTATAGGAGAATATTGCCGCACGTACAGCAAAAACTCCTGTGGAAACACTGCCATGACCTCTCGTCCTTCCACTTCAATGGCATCACAGATATGCACCACATAATCCGGAACATGATACTGATTCTCCGCTTTGCTAAACAGAGGATTCAAATACACCAAACGGCCACTCACCATAAATACACATATTAAGAGTGCCAGCAGCGGTAATTTGGCCTTTTCAGACACCCTGTCATATATACTGACACCGGTGTATGCCAGTACCGGAACTATGGGCAACAGCCAGAGCATTCGGAAATATATTTCACTTCCTGCCACTTCATAAAACACCTTGTAAAACAGCGGATTAAAATATACCAGCAATACCAGCACCGGAAGATATATAAGCAGTATACGCACCGGTTTTCTCTTTTCTTCAAAGAACAGATAAATCAATGCTGCCAGAAAAAGTAGCATCAGCAAGCCGCTTCCCATATACTTTTGAAATATTTCAATGTAATCCGTACGCATGACTTCACCTCTGCACTAACCCATAATCAAATACATCAGCATAAACCCAACCGGAAAACAACAACATACCCCAAGGGGAATCAGATGTTTCCACTGCTTATACCCAATCGCTGTACACATTCCAAAAAGTGCCATCGATACGCACACAATAAGTCCGCCCTGTGTACTGCAAAGACACCCTGCCAAAACAGTAGCGCCCAAGAGCACCCAGTAACTCTTATCCACTTCCTTTTGTTTCTGCTTTCGCTTTAACCATATCAAATACAAAAAAAACATAAATGGCAATATCAGATTACAAAGCACTGCTTTTCCCTGACTGATACGTACCAACAAAAAATTCTCCACGGAATACAGCGAATATCCTCCAAAAAGTACCAATACTTCCACCAAAACAAAATAAAGCAGGCTATGCTCCTTATTATGTTCAAACAAATGCTGTCCCATGAAATAATGAATCCCATAGGCCATTAAAATCAGACCGACGGGCAACACAATCTGTGCCATTGTAATGGGCACCGTCCCTGTCACTCTACTCAAAAAAGCTATCCACATGGGAAAGGGCGCCAAACCGTGACGAATATCCAGTCCCGTAGTATAACCTGTATAAGCATTTTTAAAATACATGGAATTATCATTTGCGGTATTGGTACTCAGCGCCAGATAGAAGGCATCATCCCCCTCTTCATAGGCATAACAAACCGTCATTATCAGCTGAAACAACAAAAGCACTCCGCTGACCGCATATAAAACTATAATACGTTTATTCATTTCCTTTTGCAGCTTTGAAGGCAACAGTCTGACCGGCATCCTCCCTTTTCGGAAAGTCGCAGCCGCAGCACACAAAAGCAATAAAAACGTGTATATCAATGTACTCCACATCACATAGACAAAATTTTTACCCGCTATAATAAATAAAACTGTGAATATCTGAAACCCTGCCCATAAAAGCATCTGTCCACATATCCACTGAAAGATTTTTCCTTTATGCACTTTATAAAACATACTGCCTATCGCCATGGGGATGAATAACTGCCATAAGACAAACAAAACAAGTGACACGACTGTCATTTAGCAACCAGTCCTTTCCGAACCATTTACGTATACGAATATAAGCATACACCACATAATTGCTGCCCAGGCAGCCAGCTTATAATCATACATTCCTATCCTTGTAATCGTATAATAACAAGCCTGCAACATCATAACACAAACAGCACATACAGCGGTCATAAATAATTCCTGCTTCTTTACATTCCACTTTGTTTGCAACATACAATTTATCACAAACCGCAAGACTGCTATTATGACCGAAAAGCCGAACCAGCTTACATAGTATCGCATTGTCAATCCTGCCCAACCGGCATTCCTATACAACCATAACTGATAATTCATACCCGTAACAGAATAGTATCCTTTGCCATCCAGCAGCACATCCACCACCTGTCCGGGTACAGTATAACCTGCCATATCATAAAACAATTCCTGCACAAGCTGCTTCCACCCTGTTTGCATGGTCTGCTCCATAATAACCTTGTAATATTGATTGGCCTTTGCTTTCTCAACACCTTCAAATGCATCAAAAAATTCATCCCGCATATACATCGGATTGAGATAGGCATCCATTGCAACCGAATCGCTGACAATCTGTTTTACTTCTTCCGGCCAATTATCATATGTATGCGTAATACTGCTCCAAATGCACCTGCCTACAATAGCCTGTTTCCATGTCACATCACTATTGTCCACAGGTCCGTCTTCCTGTAAAACATATGCCCCCAAAAGTGACACGAACGCCACAAAACACACAATATAATACTTGACGCATCCTTTTTCTCTTTGGTATCGCCCCTGCTTCAACCAGCAGATTGTGAGTATCAGCACCGGCACAACGCCAAAGAGCATATACTCACGCATGATTAAACCTGCCGCCAACCAGCATATATGCGGCAAAATCACAGCCTTAAAGCTCATGCTTTCTTTACGCACAAGCAACCGCACACTGAAGGCCAATTCCAGCACCAAAAGAGAAAGTGCCAAAGAATTCGGTCCCACAGTCAGATGACACTGCAAAGCCATGGGTACCGTCAACATTGAAAACGCTCCCAGAATCTTATACAAACGCCCCATGCTCCCCAGACTGTGTAACAGCATATATCCGCCGGCATAAGCTGCCAGCAACTGCAAAAGATAAATACCGAGGTATTCTGTTGCATTAACTATATTTACCGGTATACATCCCAGTCCCAGCACAATCTGCACGCACATACCGATCAGCAGGATTCTGCCAAGTATGGACCGTCCATGTTCTAATACTTTTTGCATATATGCATGCTCCATTCATTCACCGCTAAACTGCTTCGAAACAATTAACTGTAAAACTGCTTCACCAACTCACAAATTGTCTCCACCTGTTCTAAAGTAAGTCCGTAATACATAGGTAAACGCAGTAATCTCTCACTTTCTGCAGTGGTATATTTATCTTCTCCGTGGAAACGACCGTACTTTAACCCTGCAGGTGCCGTATGAAGAGGAATATAGTGGAACACTGACATCACTCCGTTAGACTTCAAATAATCAATCAGTGCCGTTCTCTCTTCAATATCCTTTGCCTTAATAAAAAACATATGTGCATTGTGCACGCAGTCTTCAGGTACTACAGGCAATTCAATACAGCCTTTTACTTCCAACTCTCTCAAATTTTGTGCATATCTATCATAACATGCCAGTCTGGCATTATTGATTTCATCTGCCTTCTCAAGCTGGGAATACAGGTATGCCGCATTCATATCACTGGGCAGATAAGAGGATCCGAAATTCACCCATGTATACTTATCCACCTGTCCTCTATAGAACTTGCTTCGATTGGTTCCTTTCTCACGGATAATCTCCGCAGCCTCTATATTGGCAGCGTCCTGAATGAGCAGCGCACCGCCCTCACCCATACTATAATTCTTTGTCTCATGAAAACTAAAACAACCATAATCTCCGATGGTTCCCAATGCTTTTCCTTTATAGGAGGACATGATACCCTGCGCCGCATCTTCAATTACTACCAGATTGTATTTCTTTGCAATCTCCATAATCGTATCCATTTCACAGGATACACCTGCATAATGAACAGGTACAATCGCTCTGGTCTTGTGGGTTATTGCTGCTTCAATCAGCTTCTCATCTATATTCATGGTATCCGGACGGATATCCACAAACACAGGAACCGCTCCTCTTAATACAAATGCATCCGCAGTAGAAACAAAGGTATAAGCCGGCATAATAACCTCGTCTCCGGGCTGAATATCAGCCAGAAGGGCTGCCATCTCAGTTGCATGTGTGCAGGATGTGGTCAACAGACACTTTGCTGTACCTGTCTTATCCTCAATCCACTTATTACACTTTTGGGTATAGGCTCCATCGCCACAAATCTTCTGATTCTTTACACATTCAGCAATATAATCCATTGCTGTCTCCACATAGGGAGGCACATTGAAATTTATCATAACAAACTCCTATAATTTCTTCACTTCTACCTATTTATTTCTTCCATTCTCCCAATACATTACCGGCTATATTGTCTGTTACTTTACTGATAATGTATTTCGGTCGACCCTTGACCTCTTCATAAATACGTGCAATATAATGTCCGATAACACCCAGACTCAACATAATGAAACCACCGATTATCAAAATCAGCAGAATAACCGTAGTGAAACCTTCCACTGCATCTCCCATCAGGTACTTGACCATGGTCTGTATCGCAAGGACAATACTAAAGAAGATAGAAATCACCCCCATCAGCGTCACCATCTGTAACGGCAGCGTACTGAAAGAAGTGGCATTAGCCACCGCATACTTCATCAGGCTGAAAATAGACCATTTGCTCTCGCCGTACTGTCTTTCCTGTACCTCATATTCCACAGTACGTGTTTCAAAACCGGCCCAAAAGCTGAGTGCCCTGAAAAATGTATTCCGCTCCGGCAGACTAAGCATCACATCCACAACCTTACGGTCCAGCAATTTATAATCAGAGGATGCGTTCATATCCATCTTAATCAATACACTCATAATTTTGTAAAAAACCCCTGCGGACATTTTATATGCCAGGCTTTCTCTTCCGCGGTTAGATTTGATGCCTTCTACCACTTCAGCTCCTTCCTGCCAAAGCTTCCACATCCGGGGAATTACTTCGGGTGGATGCTGTAAATCACAATCCATCACAATTACCGCGTCGCCTGTCGCCAGCTTAAGTCCTGCAAATATACCGGCTTCTTTGCCAAAATTGCGACTGAACTGTGCCCCTTTGATACATGGGTCATTCGAAGCAACCTTTTGAATCTCTGCAAAAGTTTCATCCTTAGAACCGTCACTGATAAACACCAACTCATAATCTATTTCGTTCGCCGTAAGCAGTTCCGATAAAACCTTTGCCGTATTGGCGATATTTTGTTCTTCATTGTAGGCAGGCAATACAATCGATAATAATGCCATAATGTCCTCCTTTTGTATACATCTTATCTGTTGAAATTCTCTGTCTTTACATACAGGATTCCATCCACAATTTTCACGCCGCCCGCTCCGGGGAAGCTCTCCATTTCCGTATACTCTTTTGTATAATAAATTTCACCCATCTTATCCACAGGCACAAAATTTAAGGTTGCACCCAGATAGTGTCGCATAAACGCCTGATAATTCGCACTTGTGTACAGAAGGGTATCGCCACCGATACCAACCATACCGGACGTCACATCCTCTGTTATGTCCGTAACAGGATACTGTTCATCCGAAACCACTCCTACCAATGCCACGGGAATGCCCGGATAATAGCCTTCCGTACTCTCTATACGGTCCAGAAGCCTCAAACAATACGCATAGGTCTTTTCATACTTTTTCTGTAAGTTGGAATAGGCAATATTGTCGGTAACTGTATAATTAAACAGCAATACCGCTGCCGTCAGCAAACAGCACCATCTAAGCAGAACACCCACATTATCAGCGGACGCATACTTCTCTATAAAAGCAATAGGCAATATCAGCAACAAGACCCACTGGTAACGCATTATTAAATGATAATTCACTTCCGGCGAAACCACTAAAATCACATTAAAAGCAAAGGGAATTCCCACTGCCAATAACGCTATTATAACGAAAAACAGCGGACTCTTCCACCATTTTCTCTGCTTGGTTAAATGAAGTACGCAAAAACATACTGCTATCATAAGGATGACCACTGCCACAACACTGAAAGTATTATTCATGAATACATTGCCCTTCAGCGTAAAGGCCGCAAAATCCCTATATATCTTATATAATAACTCTGTCAGACTACCACTGCCACCTTCTGCCATGCCACTGATTCCCTGATAGTCAGCCAGTTTTTTCCCTTGTATTTTCAATAAAAGCTGTAGAATACCATAATATCCGACCACACCTATTATACCCATGTATAAATAGCGTAGGCCTGCACTTATTTTTTCCCTAAATGCTCCCTCTCCTATTGCAATATTCAAAAGCGCATACGCGCTGAGAATGATAGAAAAAGGTAAATATGCCTGATAAGTACCCATGCTAAACGCCAGACAAATGCCACCCGCCAGGAAACCATATCTCCATTTTTGAACGCACAGACAGGCGCTCACTGCCAGAAGTAGTGCCAGCATATAACCATCCATTGTAAACACATAGGCAAAGGTAGAGGTCAGTGCCGGAAAAGCTACCAGCAGTCCTGAGATTAACACAATTACCACAGAATTCCTCAGTTCCAGGTATTCAGTAAGTACTGCTGCTGCCAATCCTAAAAATACAAGTCCCAACACTCCAATCAGCCAGGGTACACTGTAGTAAGAGGAAAACCCACAGGCAATCATCAGAAACCATCTGCCGGATGTAATCATGTTCTGGTCAAAATATATACTATCCAAACCGTCATGGTTCGGTATATCAGAAGTAAGTATAGGCATATGAATGAAAAGCCCCAAAATGAAAGCAGACAAAAATGCAATCTTCCACTCTTTCCTGACAAAGCTCTTTAATTGTCTCCACGTTTCCTGCGGCGTCGTCATATTAACACCCTGCCTTTCCGCCATTTTTGTCTGTTCGCTTAATAAAAATATCCGTACTTATATTACTTATATCATTCTTCTGCAAGTTTGCCTGCAATAGCATTTGCCAGTAATTCTCTGCCATACCCGTTCGGATGCACTCCGTCTACCGTATACATAGCAACGGTCTCTTCGTCATAACGTTCTCTGTCCCGGATTTCATACAAATCATTGTATGCATCCACGTATTCTATGTCATATTCCTCGCACAGTGCAATCGCTGTATCTACATAATCCTTCAAAGTGCCATACCCGGTGTTATATTCCTCGCAAGTCATCTTCTCAGAATGATACCACGTAAAAGTGGGGGTTACATAAATAATGCGTAGCGCAGGATATTCGTTACGCAATGTCTCGATTGTACTACGCATCGCACCTGCAAACGTATATTCATCATACAGGTCTGCCGGATTCAAAATCTCCACTCCCTGATGATAATCATTTATTCCATGGTTGAAAAGCAACACATCAACCTCAGAAAAATCAATACTGGCAATCGTATCCACCGTATAAAGGGAATAATCCAGTGCAGGTTCTCTGGCCTTCGTTGCCTGTTGGGCACCAAAATCCTGATGTGCTATAGCCTGTGAAAGCGATATCATACTCAGTGTGGATTTCATATTTTCTACCGCGTAAGCATCAAATGTTACTGAATCCTGCGCGGGTCTTTTGCCCAAGCTGATTGCCGTGCCACCCAGCGCGCAATTCGCAATTTCCTTTTGGGTCAATGCCGCCACCTGTCTGGGCACAGAGGTGTCATCCCGCGGTTGGGCCATTATGCTGTCCCCCATAAAAACCACTTCCGCCTTGCCCTTTGGAGCCTGCTCACCCATAACAGCGATACAGAACCACAAAAAGATTGCAAACACAATAAGCGCAATCACCCAATATATAATTCGCACCCTCTTTGAGTCCGTCCCCGCCATTACTTCCTCTTTTCCAATACAATATTGCCATTTTCCACGCGGTAAATCATATCGCATTTCTCTATAGTCTGCAGTCTGTGTGCAATAATAATCAATGTTTTCTTACCTTGGAAGCGGTTGATGGAATCCATGATTGCTGCCTCGGTATCATTATCCAATGCAGAGGTTGCTTCATCCAGAATCAGCACTTCCGGATTATGATATAACGCTCTGGCAATACCGATTCTCTGGCGCTGACCACCGGAAAGACGAATACCTCTTTCACCGATACCGGTATGTAACCCCTCCGGAAGTGTTTTGACAAACTCATCCAACTGCGCTTCTTTCAATACTTCCCACACACGTTCCTCATCGATTTTATCCTCCGGGATACCAAATGCCACATTTTTCAAAATGGTATCATCCAGCATGAAGATCATCTGGGGAATATATCCCACGTTTTTAAGCCACCCGCGATAATTTTTCTGTACATCCGCCCCATCACTTTGAATGTTTCCGGACTGCATCTTCAATAATCCCAACAGAATATCAACTGCCGTACTCTTGCCGGAACCGGATGTTCCCACGATACCTACGGATGCCCCCACAGGAATGGTCATATTCGCCTCATTCAGAATCAGTCTGTCCGTATTGGGATACGCATAGGAAATATTGCTTAACTCAATACAATGGGTAATGGGCAGTTTTTCCTGTTCAGTGGCAAAAGACATATCTACATTTCTGCCGTCAATTTCGTCCTGCAGGTTATCACTAACCCCCATGAAAAAGGGTTCAAAATATGCAATATTATTTACTTGATTATTAATACGGTTTACGCAGGGCAGTAATACAAACGCAGCAGCTGCCATAGTAGTCAGTGCATTACCCATTTCCAACAGGGATGCCCCCATAAGAACCTGTACAATCATGTAGCCCACCATAGTTGTCACACACACCGTCTCTATCAAAAGCTTCGGAACATTGGTCAATAACGAATACTTCTGTACCGCGTCCACATAACCTTTTCCGCACGCCTTATATGCATCTACAAAATACTGTTCCGTACAGGTAACCTTTATTTCCTTCACGCCCTGCACAATTTGAGATATCCACTTGAAAAGAGCACTATAATAGTCCTGATTATCCTTTCCCGACTTATACATAATCGGTTTTAATACTACCTTGATTACATACAACAGTACCAGCAATACACCTGCCATCAGAACGCTCATAGTACCATTTGTCACAAAGCAATAACCAATTACAAACACGGAAATAAAAGCGTCGCTCAATAGTTGCAGCAAATTCAAAATCAATGCATACATATTATTGACATCAGAAGTGATACTTCGTTGCACTACTGCCGTATCCGCATTCAGGAAAAACTCATAATTTCTGCGCAGATAGTTGCGCATCATGCGCTCCGATGTCCGAAACTGGTTCGTATATACAAAGGAAAAGGTCAGTTTCTGTTGCACATACAAAAACACATTCTTAATAATAAATACCAGAATCAACGCCGACATAACAAGCAATGCAAAGCTCTCATTGTCCTTACATCCCAGCCAGTTATAAAGTGTGCTAGCAAAACCACCTTGCGCCACTTCCTCAGGATCAATTACCACTCCTACTACCTCTACCAATAGTCCCACACCGGCAGTCTGTAAAATTGCACTGATAATCATCAGAAATACCAGGCCCACCATGGCTCTTTTTTGTTTTTTATCAAGCAGCTTGCGTAACTTCTTTAGAATTTGTAACATTCGTTTTCCTCCCTACTGCCCGTTCCCGGTGTAGATTAATAATTTACTATGATATACTCACCCATGTCCACAATAGATCCTTCCTCTGGGAAATGGGTCATATGTTCTGCTGCATATGCAGTGGCTTCCCCATATTTACTCAGATCTGTTTCAGGCACCAGTTTCTGACCATGTATTTCATAAAACCGTGCCATCTCCTTATCATCTCCGAAGGCATAGCGTCCCCAGTCCAGCACGGAGAGTGCCGGCGTCTGCGCCACCCAGATACCCTGAGCCCTGTAAAAATTCTCAATCGCCTTATCATCAATCAATTTGGATGCTTTCACAATTTTATCAAAAAGTGCAGAGTCATACTCCACATAAGTATTACGGAGAATACCTTCAGGCGCCATATATGCTCCGGTGAATATTACCGGTTTTTCAATATCATAATTACATTCCAGTTCATAAGCAATTTGATTCATGGTGGTCTTGGCATCTTCATATTTCAGATAGTCTACATAAAACCACTTATTCATATCACTGCACTGATTAAAAATCAAAATAGCAAAAACAATTCCTAACAAACGGCTTATATGACGGCCAACGACTTCTCTCTTAGCTTCATCCTTCAAACCCTTTATCATCAGCTGCACATGGTAAATTACCAATAATCCTGAGAATGCACATATTAACGGCAGAAACTGCGCCGAACGATAATAGGTTGCCTTACATTCCAGCACAACCAGCAGAAAGCTGGCAATAAAAGTTCCCAGTGTTAATACCGGTAACCAGAAGTCCCTTTTACCAATGCCTCTGATAATTGCCTGAAGTACCAGTGCTACCGCCGCATAAACAAATATCTTAATCGGGAAATACGCATAGCCGAATACGCTGTACATTACAATCGTCTGTTTTACAACCATATAGAAATACGCCGGTCCGTTTTCCTCCGTCACCCAGGAAAACATCTCTGTGACAGAACGTAATTCCGCTTCATCGCGCATATGTCCCAAATCAAAAATGTCTATCACTGCAGATATCATCAGACTCCGCAGCACCATAGCTGCCAGTGCTACCACTGCAGCAACGCACAGTGCCCGGAACACCTTACAACCTGTTCCTGCATAACGCTCTGCCAACAATAAAAGCAGTACCCCTACCAGCCATACAATCATAAAGGACTCGTAGCAGCCGATTGCCACTACCATAGTCGCAGCCGCACATCCCAGGTACAATATTTTCTTACAATCCGGTTTCAAACCGCTCTCTCCGATTCGATCCAGTCCTGTTTTCAGACACACCAGACTGATACCTGTAAATAAATAGCCAATTGCCATACCATTGTGAAGATAATAGGTCAGTACTTCACTATGCAGGGAGTTGGATATCAGCAAACCACCAAATACCAGATACCCCCACATAGGTATGTTATCTTCCAATACAGAGTAAAA
This sequence comes from Acetatifactor sp., assembly GCA_045597105.1. Lineage (GTDB taxonomy): Bacteria > Bacillota > Clostridia > Lachnospirales > Lachnospiraceae > Acetatifactor. The sequence goes on along the minus strand of JAZODQ010000080.1, from coordinate 37,572 downwards.
CAACGCACTCCACACAATCGCTGCCGCCATAAGTAGCAAAACCGCTGCAAAATCAGGCAAAAAAGGGGTAAACTCAGCAATATCAACCACTTTATTCAGCAAGTACAGACACCAGCGTCCTACAATAGCAATCAGCCCTTCCTCAAAATAATAATTGTAGGGGGTATCATCTATTCCTACCGTGGGATGAGTCACAAAAAAACCGTAACTGCAAAGAGCAATCAGACTTAGCATCACCATATAAAATTTGTTTTTCACAAATATGGATATTTTATCCTGCCACTGCTTCATATCCGTGACCAATCCTTTCTGCTTTGTTTTCTCCACTCTCCGCTACATACCTTTCGCATACTTAATAGCGCTTGTACACTACCATATCTGCATCTCTGCCAAGTTCCGTATAACCCAGTTCCTTACATCTGCTATCCGTAGTGCCGCCGGCCAAGGTAGCAATATATCGACACTGCATATTCTCCAGATGCTCCTCAATATAATCCGGTCTGCAACAGCTGATGCCGGTCCCCGCCGGCAGTGCATATAAGAGCTGCCACTCCAGATTCACATACTCCTCAGCTGTATCCCTTTTTTGCTGAAAATCCCAGATAATCGCATTCTCATATCCCGGAATTTTATCCGCATCCAGCTCTATTCCGTCCGCAAAAACCTCCTGCCAGTATGCAACCTGCGCCTCCTGCTGCCCGGTCACAAACGGCACCTGATAATCATAAGGATCATTTGCCTGATAGGAGTATAGCCATACAAATACTGCACCAAGCAGTGCCACCTTCTGAAAATATTTCGTCTCCATCAAAGCGATTATGAAAATACCCACTGCCATAAATGTCAGTAGATGCTTACTACCCTCTATCAGCTTATACATCAGTAAAAGTGCAAAAAGCATACCGACAAAACTAAAAGCCAGATGACCGTTTACAATCAACTGCTTTTGCTCTTTCCTACGGAAATTACGTACAGACTGCCCCAAAAGGATTACCAGCATTACCAGATAACCGCCAAAAAATGCCCCCGAAGTCCAACCACTGATAAATCCCTGTAGTGTAAAGGCAACGAAATCCTTGCCCATGTAATACAATGTACCAAAGAAATTTTTGATTCCGGCCACAAGTCCTTCCTTGAAGAACGTAGTAATCCAATCCGTAAAAAACAAAGGCGCAAAATATTCCGCACTCAAAAAATGTTTAATTCCCGCATAACTGCCAAGCACAATTATCAGCACCAATACGGAACCTGCAACACCCATTTTACCACTCTTACGAATCCAGAGTCCCATAGGCAAAAGCAGAAATAACAACATATACGGCCGCATCAATACCAATAACGATGCCATTATCAACATAATAGCCAGCTTATAACCCTTTTCTGCATTCAGATAGTTGATACACACACCATAAAAAATAATCAGCATACTCATGCAGATAATCTCCGGCATGCCCGACAGCATATATCTTACAAACAAAGGAAAAAGTGCAAAAAGTAATGCCAATACCCCCACGTGTTTCCACCCGGGTTTCGTCATCCACACAAACAAAAAGCATGCCACTGTCATAAGCACTATATTACAAATAACAGGGGAAAGCAGGTTCCAGCCAAACAGTTTTCCCCAGATAATCCAAGGAAACACCAGTACCGGACTCCATGCCGCAAAGGACAGTTTCAATGCATGACTCTCATTAAAGCCATAATACCCTAAGGGATAACCATGCTCTACAATTGCCTCCACCTGTTTAAAGTAAAACAGTTCATCATTCCACTGGGAAGCAGGCAAATATACCGTTCCTATACTCTGTCCCTGCGTTGCACAATATACCAGGCAGCATATTGAAGGCAAGAGTGCAATCAAACCTGCCTTTATCAGCAGAATATATCTCTTTTCATTTTTCCACCATGATAAAAAAGCATTCATTCAACAGACCTCTGCTACAGTCTTATTTCTCTTCATCCGCGTTAAAGCGTTCTTTAATTACATACTGGGGAGAATTATTCAGACTGATATAAATGCGCCCGATATACTCTCCTATCAATCCCAGCATCAGCATAATCATACCACCGAAGAATACTACTGCTGCCATCAGGGAACTGAATCCCATAGGAACTTCCGGGTTGACAAACTTTTTGATAATAGTAAACAATCCGTACAAAAAACCAAGACCGGAAAAAGTACCTCCAATTGCTGTTGCGATCCGAAGCGGCTTTACGGAAAAGGCAGTAAAACCATTAAACCAAAGCCCCAAAAGCTTTTTCAGGGTATAACCGGATGCCCCCTCTTCCCGCTCTCTATGCTGTACTTCCACATTTGTAATACATTTGGTTGCCCGAAGCACCAAACCGATTACATATGGATAAGAATTTTCATACTTAATCATATCCTCTACTACAAAACGTCTCACCGCAAAATAAGAGGATATATATAACTCTGCCGGCTTATCCAGCATCACTCTGGTCATCAGTTCATTGACCTTACTTCCCAGATTGCGGAAGCCGGAATGCTGCTTATGTCCGTACTTGGCATAAACTGCATCAAAGCCTTCTTCCAGCTTATCCAGGAGCTTGTCCACTTCATCTGCCGGAGTCTGACCATCATCATCCAGGCATACCACATAATCACCTGTACTGGCCCTTAAACCGGCCATCAGTCCTGCATGCTGTCCGAAATTTCTGGCAAAACTGATTCCCTTTATATAGGACTTCTGCTCACACAACCGGCGGATCACAGCCAAAGTACCATCCGGCGAGCAATCGTTCACCAAAATAATCTCATATCCATATTGTGACAACTCTGTCATTTTATTATCAATTTCCGCAACCACTTTTTCCAGGGTTAATTCGGAACGATAGCAAGGAATTACAAAGCTTACCTTCTTCATATCCTTCTCCTTTGTCAGCGCACACACTTACGCCAGCTTTTATGAATTAAAAATCGCCATCAGTACGATATCTCTATACATACCGTCGATACAAACATCATCCTTTAAATAGGCTTCCTGCACAAATCCGGCCTTTTCATAGCTTCCGATAGCCTGCTTATTCTCCGCAAACGCACGTAGAAATACCTTGTGCAGACCTTCCTCTTCAAAACAATATTTCAGCATGAGTTTTGCAGCGGCAGTACCGATTCCCTTTCCTCTGGCAGTATCCACACCGATAAAAATACCATACTCTGCTTTATGATGCTGTCTGTCAATATCCCTGATATACACAGAACCGACAGGGATGTCATTTCCACACTCACATATTATGAACTGCACCACCTTACCGGTTTCTACCATATTTTTGATCCAGTTCTCATGTCCTTCTTTTGTAAACGCAGCCTGATAGATAAAATTTTTACGCACTGCGTCGCTATTACGCCATTTTACAATCAGCTCTGTATCATCATAGTTCATCTGTCGCAGGTAGATTCCTGCCTGCTCATCTCTATATTTCTCTTTCATCTGCGTACCGCCTTGCACTCGCACACTTTTCTGCCGTTGCCTTAACTATTTGCCTGCCTGCACCTTTTTCAATCGGTACTCAAAGTCTCTCTTATCCTTGGCAGCCATAACTTCCAGTATCATACCTGCAAAGAAGGCCTGTATCGCCGCCAGCATAATGAAACACCCTACAATCAACGTAGGGAATCTGGGTACCAGTCCCGTTCCGAAATACTCCACAAACACAGGAATGGTCAGAACAATTGCTATCAATGCAAGCATACCGGCCAGTGCTCCAAAGAACTTCAGCGGTTTATAATTCTTATACAACTGAAGCATCTTCATAATAACCTTCATACCATCACTATAAGTATTCAATTTGGACACACTGCCTTCCGGTCTGTCACGGTATTCGACCACCACGTTTTCTACCTGCATATTATAATTGACTGCATGAATGGTCATTTCTGTCTCTATCTCGAATCCCTTGGAAAATACAGGGAATGTCTTTACAAATTCATAGCTGAAAGCACGATATCCGGTCATAATATCCTTGATATCTGTGCGGAACAGCTTGTTAATACATACACGCATCAAAGTATTACCAAAATTGTGGAAGGGTCTTTTATTCTCAGTATAATAGGTTGAAGACAATCTGTCCCCCACTACCATATCAGCATTATGATTCAGTACCTTGTCCACCATTTCTGCAGCTGATTCCAACGGATAGGTATCATCACCATCAATCATCAGATAGCACTCTGCATGAATCTCTCTGAACATTCTGCGAATTACATTACCTTTCCCCTGCTTATATTCATATCGAACCACAGCTCCGGCTTCTTTTGCCAGTTCCACTGTACGATCTGTAGAATTATTGTCATATACGTATACTACTGCCTCCGGCAAAGCAACTTTTACATCCCTTACTACTTTGCCAATAGTCTTTTCCTCATTATAACAAGGCACCAATACCGCAATTTTATCCTTCTCCATTATAGCTTGTCCTTCCTATTTTAACATTCATTTCTGCCACCCGGAATCAGGTGCTAATTGCACAAACTACCATCTCACACTATAATACATAGCTCCGCCATATATGAGAGAAAAGTAATAAATGCCACAAATCAGATGCCAACCGTAAGCCAGCCACTGCATTACAAGTAAGACTGCCTGCGTCCTTCCGGCAACTTTTTCCTTTACTGCATTCTGCAATGTGTTTTTTTGTTTTCCGGAAAAATATATTGCAGTAGCCTGTAGAAGCACCAATAACGCACCGATAAACGCAAAGAAAATACCATACATATAGCCCCAGCAGAAATTAAAATCTTCCTTGCGGAAACCCTTTTCATATAAAAAGAACGCCATCGCAAAACCCATCCAATATATCTGCCATGAAAAACGATACAGGGTATTGGCCTTTAACTCCTTATAATTCAGGATAAAAACCAGAATGGGAAATCCTACCGCCAGGCCAATGGCCAGAGGTATGTTCTGACAATATTCTGCCCAAACCTCTCCGAAAGTAAAACCAATACCGCCTTCCGTGCCGCCATCCGGTACGAAAACACCACTATACTGATATAGCAATGCCCCAAAGGTAGGAAGAAAGCATAGCCCCAGCCACACCGTAGGTACCAGATTTTTGAAACAACTTTTCAACAGTCTGAACAGCATAATCAATCCTGCCGCTCCCACTAACACAATTGTGAAACTGGGTTTTGCCATCGTCGCCAATAAAAGACTGATTGCAAACAACAGATATTCTTTTAATGTCACACCCCTGCTGCCATCACTTTGCTTTGCCAGGTATCCTTCTTCGTATTTATCCAGCAAAAGCGCAAACTGAAAAAAAGCAACAACAGCAAAAGGTCTCGCAGCCATGTAGGTTGCATTATAATAGGGATTTCCTGAAAATACACCCAGATAATCCCTAAGTATGCCGGGCAGATAAATCTCGCCCGGCGGATATACCATGGATACAAAAAACAGGGAAAGAGAAATCAGTGTAATCACCACACCTGCCATCCAACGTTTAGTGGCGAACGCTTTCTGTAATGCTTCCAACGAAATTGTGTTCATTACCCATTTTACCGCTACCAAAGCCATGCTGTTAAGTGTCATGGTAGCAAGCGCCATGGCCATCTCAGGAGTGGTAAACCAATCGAACAAGCCGCCTAATTTGAACAATATGGGATAGGGAAAGCTATAACCGCTGTCTATGCCCTGCATTTCCTTGATGTAGGCCATCATATCCGAATGATAACTCTGCTCACTGCCCGTACACTGCCTGTAAAACAAGTACAACATCAACGCTGAAAAAAACACCAGCACAGCAAGGAAAAATCCTCTGTCTATCCATTTATCCTTCTTTACCTGCTCCTGTTTCGCCAATCTCTTCCTCACTTCCGACTACTTCTGTTCGTAGCCCTTAGCCTTTATCAAATCAATCACTCTGTCCACATATTTCTGACAGGTTTCCATATCACCGGCCTCAACCATAACTCTGATTACAGGCTCTGTACCACTTTCACGTACCAGAATACGTCCGTCATTGCCAAGCTCTGCAGTAATATCAGCTACATTAGCCTGAACCTCTGCATCCTGCTGTACTTCTCTCTTGTCACGCACACGGATATTCTGCAATACCTGGGGAAATACCTTAAAAGGAGATGCCAGCTCACTGAGAGCGGTTTTCTTTTCAAGCATTACCTCCATCATTTTAATAGCAGTCAGAATACCGTCACCGGTAGTTGCATATTTCTTGAATATAATATGTCCGGACTGCTCGCCACCGATACGGTATCCGTTCTGTACCATATTTTCATATACATACTTGTCGCCTACCGCAGTCTTCTCATACTCAATGCCGATTGCATCAAACGCCTTATACAGTCCAAAATTAGACATAATTGTAGTTACCACTTTGTTGCCAAGTAACTTTCCTCTTTCCTTCAGGTAACGGCCGTAAATATACATGATAGCATCACCGTCTACCAGATTACCCTTTTCATCTACGCACAGACATCTGTCTGCATCACCGTCAAATGCAAAACCTACATCTAAACCGTTTTCAACTACATATTTCTGCAGTCCTTCGATATGGGTAGAACCGCAACCGGTGTTTATATTTAATCCGTTGGGCTCGTTATTGATAACATAAGTCTTTGCTCCCAGCGCATCAAATACGCTCTTGGCAATCATCCACGCACTACCGTTTGCACAGTCAAGACCCACTTTTTTACCTGCGTAAGAGCGGGTTGCCAGTGAAATCAGATAACCTACATAACGGTTACGTCCTGCAGTATAATCCACAGTCGTACCGATGTTTTCCTTTTCTGCATAAGGAACCTCCGGCGTTACACCATCCAAATAGTCCTCCACTTTCAGAAGAGTTTCCTCCTCCATTTTCTCTCCATTGCTGTTAAGTAACTTGATACCGTTATCATAAAACGGGTTGTGGCTGGCGGAAATCATAATACCGCAGTCAAAATCTTCTGTACGAGTCACATAGGAAACGGAAGGAGTTGTAGTCACATGTAACAAATACGCATCTGCACCGGATGCAGTCAGACCTGCAACCAAAGCATACTCAAACATATAAGAAGAACGTCTGGTATCCTTTCCGATCACTACCTTACTTTTCTGATTTTCCTTCTGCTGCTGGAAGTACCATCCCAAAAAACGACCTATTTTGTAAGCATGATCTGCCGTTAATGTGATGTTTGCTTCTCCACGAAAACCATCTGTACCAAAATATTTACCCATTTTTTAATCCAACTTTCTTTCATAAATTTATTTAATAACTATACACACTATATTTTATGCGCATAGGCATCAACTTCTCACATCGATTTACTTCTTTTTATAATATGCAATAATCTTCTTTACTGCACTGATAACATCCCGCACCTCTTCATCCGTCAATGCATAATAAAGGGGAATACTCATTGAGGATTCATAATACGCTTCTGCTTCAGGACACAATCCCCTGACATATCCAAGCTTCTCATAATAAGAATGCCAATATACAGGCAGGTAATGCACCTGTGCTTTAATATTTTCTGCAGCCAATGCATCAAAGAACTGCCTTCTGTCACAATTCAAAAGCTCTGTGCGCAGTCTCAGGATATACAGATGTCTGGTGGTATCGGACGCTACAATCTCCTTCTGTACCTGAATCTCAGGAATTTCTGAAAAAGCCTTATCGTACATCGACACAATCTGTTTTCTGCGGGCCGCAAATTTAGGCAGCTTTTTCAGCTGGCTGATTAAAAGTGCTGCCTGGAAATCAGTGATGCGGTAATTATACCCCAGTGTAACCTGCTCATTGTACCACGCCGCATCCGTAGGATGTACCATTTCTTCCATATTGCGGGTGATACCGTGAGTACGGAGCAATTGCAATTTTTTGTACAACGCTTCATCATTGGTCGTAATGGCACCGCCCTCGCCTCCGGTCACTGTCTTTACCGGATGAAAGCTGAAGCATGTCATATCTGCAATACTACCTACGGCCTGGCCTTTATATCTGGTACCAATAGCGTGGGCCGCATCCTCTATCAATATTAAATTATGTTCTTTACAAATACTGCGTATCTCGTCCAGTTCCACTGCCTGACCGGTAAAATCCACCGCAACCACTGCTTTGGTTTTATCCGTAATCAGTTTACGAATGGATGCAGGCGTAATATTGTAAGTTTCAGGATCAATATCTGCAAACACAGGCGTACCGCCGCAATATCTAACGCAATTTGCAGATGCTGCAAAGGTAATGGCGCTGACAATCACCTCGTCTCCTTCACAGACACCTGCTGCCATAGCTGCCAAATGCAGGGCCGCAGTACCATTACTGACTGCCACCGCATATTTAGCTCCTGTTATATCACAAAGGGTCTGCTCTAACTCTGCAATCTTGGGTCCGCAGGTCAGATAGGGACTTTTTAATGTCTCCACTACCACATCTATATCATCCTGTTCAATACATTGCTTTCCATAGGAAATAGGTGTTTCCCTTACAGGGGTTCCACCAAAAATCGCTAATTCTTCCATCGGATTGCTCCTTTTATATAAATTTGCAGCCTCGCTCGGCTCGTAGCATTCGCGAACATTATACCACTTCTAGTAAAAAAAGGAAAGAGCGCATATACGTGCTCTTTCCTTAAACTAATCTTAAGCTTTTCTTAAGTCCCCCGGGATATAAATCCATATATTCGCTTAACTTTTATTTATTCAAATCCACTGTCTTCAGCAACTCTCTGATTTCTTCCACGGTCAGCCACCAGTTATTGTTATCTGAGCTGTAGGAGAAGCCTTCCGGTACCTTCTTGCCGGTAGGTACTGCTCTGCGGCTCTCACTCCATACCATCTGGGGATATATGATAAAGTGTTTATCATATTCATAAGTAAAAGGCGCATCCTCATTTGTCACCATAATTTCATGAAGCTTTTCGCCTTCTCGAATACCTACTTCAGGTTTTGCACAACCGGGCATCATGGCTTCTGCCAAATCTGTAATGGTAAAGGAAGGGATCTTGGAAATAAAGGTCTCTCCTCCCTTTGCTTCCTCCAAAGCTTTAATCACCAGTTCCACACCCTGCTGCAGTGAAATCCAGAAACGTGTCATGCGATAATCGGTAATCGGCAGTTCACTGCCACCATTGTTAATAATATTTTGAAAGAAAGGAATTACGGAACCACGGCTGCCTGCCACGTTGCCATAACGTACGATAGAAAAAGAAATATCTTTATTACCCACATACGCATTCGCCGCAATAAATAGCTTGTCAGACACCAGCTTTGTACCACCGTACAGGTTTACGGGATTTACCGCCTTATCAGTAGAAAGGGCAACTACCTTTTTTACACCGGTATCAAGAGCGGCGTCAATTACGTTCTGGGCACCGTTAATATTGGTCTTAATTGCTTCTGCCGGATTGTATTCGCATGCAGGCACCTGCTTCAATGCCGCCGCATGCACTACATAATCTACACCTTCAAAGGCTCTGGTCATACGTTCCTTGTCACGCACATCACCAATAAAGAAACGGAGCTTACTCAAATGCTCCTTAAACTCATTCTGCATCATAAACTGCTTGAACTCGTCTCTGGAATAAATAATAATCTTTCTGGGATTATAATGTGTCAAAACATATTTGGTAAACGCTTTACCAAAGCTACCGGTACCGCCGGTAATCAGTATCACTTTATCATCTAACATGATCTTCTCTCCTTATTATCCATGGTCAACACCATGTTTACACCTCGTTAATCATATCACAACAATTGGAAAAATACAAATATAACCTCTTCTAAGAAATACCTTTTAATTTCTTGTGCAAAAGCCGGATTCCCTTAGGCGCAATCACAAACAACAACATATAGACTTTGTTTTTCAAAGTCAGGCAGGAATTCATAAGTCCCCGCAACCAATGCTTACGCAGCCATCCTACAATTTCACGATACTGCGTATTGTCCCCGGTCATCTGACTGATAGGGATATGAAGCAGGTACTCCAGTCTCTGGAATACACCAAAACGCAGTGCCACATCCTTCAGACCGGGATATTCCTGTTCCACCACCTGCATAACCATGTCCGCATTATCCACGCAATCACCGAAGACTCTGGAAAAGTTCTCCTTGTCAGCCTTCCGGGAATTACTGCCGATTCTGTAAAAAACATGGTATGTCTGCTTTGGCAGAGACAGAATTCCTTCCGTCCTATCCAGCATTTCTATCAAAAGGTGAAAGTCCTCATTTAATACACCTACCGGAAAGCCCAATCCATCAAACAGGTCCCGTCGAATCAGCTTGGTACAAAAGGAGCAATCCCCCCTATGCATCAGCAGTTCTTTCAGAAAATCTTCTCTGCCGATTATGCTTTCCGTTTCCGGCGGTTCACAGATATTGGGCAACAAATTCCCTTGCTCATCTATTTCGTCTCGACCAATCTGTACAATTCCTATACCCTTTTCTTCGACTTTCGCCAAACCTTCATACAATTGCTGATACATATCCGGTTCAATGTAATCATCACTGTCCACAAATCCGACGTATTCACCATGTGCATTTTCAAGTCCCAGATTACGTGCCGACGAGGAACCGCCATTCTCCTTGTGGAATACATGAATGCGCGCATCCTCCGCTCCCAGAGCATCACATAATGCTCCCGTACCATCCGTGGAACCGTCATCCACCAGTATAATTTCCAGATTTGTATAGCTTTGTTCCCGAATGGTCTGTACACAACGTGGTAAATACTCCTCGATGTTATACACCGGAACAATTATACTTATCAAAGGTTTTCCTTGTTCTGATACCATATCTGCCATTCCTTCATATCTCGCGGCCCGTCATTCACGGCGCCTTCCTTCTATGACCTGCCACTGTCTGCATTATAAGAAATCTCTGCTCCGTAAGCAATATGTCTGCCGCTTTTTTAAGTATTTCCTAAGAGTTTCTTTTTGTTTTCTCTAAACTTTGCCTCCTGCATCAGGAAATCAAACATCTTGCGTTCAGAAATCACCGGTGCCGGCATACCGGGGTAAAAGCCCTTACAATCTTTATCCGTCAGAACTTCTTTCGCTTCCGCATCTTTTCTTCCGGTCAGTTCCAAAATCAAATGATACAAGCTCGCCGCCGCATCTTCTGCATTCCAGGTCGAAACAATGGTTTCATATGCCGCTCTTCCCACTCTGCTTCGCAGCTCACTGTCAAGCACCAGACGTTCTACTGTTTCAAACAGCATTTGAGGCGCTCCGTCACGATACACAAACCCGTTTTCGCCATGTCTGATTAAATAGGGAACAGCCCCTATCATATGATTCGCCACAATGGCACAGCCGCTGTTCATGGATTCATTTGCAACTGCCCCCCAGCCTTCCTGTCTGTCACTGGTAAATAAATGGATATTTGCCTGTTCCATATAAGCACGAACTTCCCCGGGGCTCTTAAATCCAAGCATTTCGACGCACTGTTCCAACTCATACTGATGCAACAGTTCCTTTAGCTGTGCTTCCATAGGACCTCCTCCGATGATATCCATATGGAACCGAATACCTTTTTCCTTCAAGTAACGTGCTGTCTCCAGTGCCAGTTCCGGATGTTTCCAGTCAATAAATCGCCCAGCCCACAACAAACGTGGAATCTGTCCGTTCTTTTCTGCTATTAACTTATCCACATCGTACTGCTTTGTTTCCGGGAAATATCCCCAACAAAACATTTTGCCTGTGTATGCTCTGACAATATGGAAATCCGACGGCACATATGCGCCCGCACATAAAAGATAAACCGGCGCATTACGATGTCTGGTATGGTCATGGTATTTCTTCCGAAGTCCTCTGGGTGAAACAGCCTTCCACTGACCGGTTTTATACAGACGTTCGCTGTAGCGCAATGTAAGCCTTGCAGCCTCCAGACGTTCTTCTATATAACTTTCATCATCTGTCCCTCCGAAGATCACCACATCACTGTCCATAATCAGTTGTTTACAAACATCAGGTTCTTCATAGAAAAATTTAACATAAGGGAGTTCTTCCGCCTGCCAGCCCATCTGCACACGTTCCTGCTCCATGACTTGTGTCTGCACAAAGGTATATCCCCCCTTAGTCAGTTCAAACAGGGCATTGCTAAAAGGAATCTGATGATGATTAATATAATTGGATACAAATGTTATTTGCATGATTCCTGTCCTTTCCTCTCCGCAATGCATCATTTCTCCATAATCTTCCTGTAAATAGCCAAAAGCTCGCCAAAATTCACATCACCATCATGGGTGACTTTTGCATGCTTTCTTGCATTTTCACAGTAATGCTTTCTTTTCTCAGGATTACTCCACATCTCTATTACCGCCTGCGCCAGATTATCTGCAACTGCTTTCAGCTGCATCTCCTGCTCCTGTATGGAAAGGTCACATCCTTCCTCCTGATGACAAAATCCCTGATAAAGAATGCCATCCTCGCCTCCGGTCATAATACTGCTGATTCCACCTACGTCAGCAGCTACACAGGGCATGCCAAGCAGCATTGCTTCTCCCAGTGAATTAGGAGAATTTTCCACGCTGGAACAACACACAAACAGACCGCTTTTTAAATACTGTTCCTTCATCTGTGCCCCTGTCAGTTTTCCCAGGAAAACCACTGCCTCCTGCAGGTGTAAATCTTCTATCAGATTCTCTATATATTTACCATATGCGGATACTTTCAATCGACCCAATAAACTTTTATCCCTAATGATCGGGTTGCCTGCCACATACACCTTCACCTCAGGATACACCTTACGAATGGTTGGCAAGGCAAGCAGCACATAATGCAGCCCCTTCAGCGGATAATCCCCCTGACTGAGAAAAATCGTATAAGGCTCCGCCTGTTCTTCCTTCCATACTTCTGTATAAAAGTCCTGACGCAGAGTCTCGTTCATCTTATAGTACTCTGCTTTTTCATTCCACCTACCGGTACATTCTCTGTCCCAGTCGGTTCTTCCGGTAATATTTTCAGCATTCTTAACTGCTTCTGTCTCATGAGCTCCACGCTTTACAAACTTCTCATACTGCTGCTGCAAACCGTCCTTTTTCAGCCAATCCCGAAAGGTATTTCCATAAATCACCTTCTCCGGCAAATTTGCAAAATATGCATGGGCACACTCAGCGCAAAGCCCCTGCACCCCAATCAACAGATGCTCCGGTCTGTCAAACACTCTGGTCATTGCCAATGTATGGGGATATTCCGTACCAAATATATGCACAATATCCGGCCGGTACACCTGCAAAATTTGGCCAAGACATTCCTCCAGCCCCTTATCATAATACTCCGGATGATCCGTATCCTCATAAAAGCCAAAGTATTGTAATACTCTGCCATTTACCTGCAGACTGCCACTCAATACCTGTTGCCCTTCTACGAGCATATTTTTTCCTACAGGGAATGCAATCGCCGGCTGCACCTCCTGCTGCACATCTTGCAGCACTCTGTGTAGCAAACCACTGATCCACCCCTCTTTATTACTGCCTTCCAGTCCCAGATGCTCTCCAATCACCGGGAGCAACGTGTTACACAACCATAAAATCTTCATCTTAACACTTCATCTCTCATTGTGAGGCTCTCGAAAATCACGCCCACGTTTAATTAAATATCCAGTTTAAATAAGGGAGCAACCTGATATTGATTGCATACATACCCTTAAGCAACATCACAAAATAGAACGTAAATGCCAGCACTACACCCACATAACAGAGTTTCTTAAACCAGCCGTCCTTCATACTGCGAAGTAGCGCAGGAATCAGGAATATCTGCGAAATCACCATGTAATAGCATACCCTTGACACCTCCGGTATGAAGGTACCGCAACAATACCCTGTCAGTCCCATTATATTCAGATAAAACCCAAAACGCATCTCAGGACTTTTGCTCAATCCTGATTTGTAACAGATCAGACACAGTACCAGCACTGCCACGCATTTGGCAATATTAGCCCAGGACAAATCACTGACATCATACATAGAGTCCCGATAATAGGGATAAAACAGAAAGATGATCTCCCTGTATAGCCTCTGTCCGAATATCAGACTGCCCACGAACACACCGCCCAGACAGTAATGCCACTTTTTCAGCTGATGATATGCCAAGTAGCGTGCTACTAAATATACCGGTATGACCAGAAGCACTGACTTATGAAACAGGCTTGCTGCTACTATGGTAAATACAAATTTGCCATACTCACCTCGCAGTACATATTTCATGGAGTATAGTGCCACTGCCAGCACCAGATAATATCTCACTGTATTTAAACTGTTAAAATAATAGCCATTTGCCATAAGCAAAAAGAAGGTCAGGCAAAAGTCCGTAGCCTGATCATAAACAGCCTTCACCATGAAATAGCAGGTAGCAGCAGAAAACACTGCAAATATAGGAAAATAATTATCATACCCGAAGAAGGTCTGTAGCAGATACACCACCAGATTAAATCCCAACTCATAGGACACATGCCGCTGTTGCATAATCAGGTTAAACTGATCCCGATATACCCAATAATCGTTCCCCACAGCCTTTCTTAAAGCTGACACTCCTGTCAAGAGCAAAAATATTGCTACTGCCATACAGATATTCAGCATTTGTTGTCTGGTCAGTCCGCCCTGCTTCTTCCATGGCTCTTTATTCAGTTTTACATACTCTTCATTGCGGACAAATGCTGCAAGCAACACCGTCACCACCGTCAGACTCACATAAACTGCCATACTGCGCTTCTCCTAAAATTTTACCATTCCTCTATAACTATAAAACGATTCTTGGCCACTTATTTCTTTTTATAAAGAACACTTTTACACTTGTTATAAACGCCTGCCAATACCGGATTGTGGGCCATCATGGTACGCAGGGGTGCCAATGTAATCAACAACAAAAACTTATAATAGCATCTCTGCCCCTTACTCATGTACAAGGACGTAATCTCCTTATGCTCCTTCGCCGAACGTTTGCGGTTTTCCGGTGTCTCCGAAAACCCGCCTCCTTCATAATTGGCAATTACTACCGGTACATAAACCGGTTGCACTTTCTTTTCAAAAAAGCACCACAAAAAGTGCTCATAATCTCCACGCACCTTATATTCCGGCTTATACCCCCGCTCCTCAAATAACTTATGACTGTAAATACATACCTGATGACAGGGAACATTGCGATAGCACGCAAACGCATCTATATGCGGATTGGATGCCACCACCGTCTGTTGCAGCATATCGTATTGATCTCCATAAAATATACTGTCCGTGGCACCTTCTGCAATAATAGCCTGTTTCAGCTGTTCCAGCACGGTATCTTCATAAAAAGAATCTCCACAATTCAAGAAATAATAGTACGCACCTTTGGCATGCTCCATCGCCTGATTCATACCGTCATAAATACTTTTATCAGGTGTCTGTACCAGACGGATGCGGTTGGCAAACATTTTATCCGGCACCAAAATCTCTGCACGCTCCCCAGTTTCATCCGATACACAACTTTGCGTTTCTGATACCTCTTTCCCGCATTCCTGCAAATATCGCTGCAGTTTCTCCATACTGCCGTCCTTAGAGCCGCCATCCTTAATTACAATCTCATAGTCTGTGCAGCTCTGTTTTCTCACGCTTTCCAAGGTCTCAAACAATTTATCTCCCGGGTTCAGAGATACCATTATGATACTAAACATGGGACTCATATGCTTTCTCCTTCCCGCTACCGATTACTGCCGCATCCTTCATACCCTTCTTCATCCAGCCATAGGCCTGTCCCAAGGACATATTTTCACATATCTGCGCTTTATGAGCCAGTAAAAACCGCATTGCAAACGGCTTCTTCAACCGACCGTACAGGAAGTGATACAACACGCCTCTGTCATAAAAAAACTTTTCATTGTAGCCCTTAAACCAGGTGGATTCTCTGCCGTTTTCTTCGCCCAAAGTTACCGGCACCTTAATTACATGCATTCCCTTTTTCAGACATTCATTGATAAACAAACTGTCCTCACCGTTACTGTAGGGCGCACCGCCTCCAAAAAACAAATGAAATGAAATATTCAGTGCATGAACTCTCTTGGTCCGCACCGCAAAGCTATAGGTAGGATAACGGCCACAGTTGTACCATCTGACACGTCCTTCCTGCTCAATGGTATAGGTCTCCCTGCCTGCTGCCGCCTTCACATAAAAAAGAATCATATCAGCCTCGGGATGCTCTGCAAAAGCCTTCTCCACCAATTCCTTATAATTGTCCACATAGATAATATCTTCATCAGCAAACAAACTGATATCATGATCTGCACGCAAAAGAGCATGGTTGCGGCTAAGACCCACTCCACGCTCATTCATGGAGAAAAAACGGATTTTATACCCCTTCCTCTCCAGTTCCTTATATTCATATCTGTCGCACTGGTTTACCACGATGGCATCACTACTGATATTCATGGCTTCTACCAGCTCTTCCGGCTGTGCATTCACAGCCGAAACCAGTAATTGTACGCTCATTTTTCCTCCCGCTACTTACGCAGATAATATACCTTCTGCAGCATCTCATCCGCATCTGTCAGCAAAGCAGCTGTTACAGTAATTTCCTGCTTTTTGAATAATTGCAACAGTTCCTCTATCCGTTTCCCATCACGGGCACCAGCCTCTATACAAAGCAATAAACCATCCTGCTCTCTGATACGCTCCAAAGCTTCCGGACACTGCTCCAAGCCGGGCATGCTTGTCAACCGACAACCTGCTGCCAACATATTTTTACCATCCTTCGCTCCCTTAGAGGATTTGTCCCCCCACAGTGTTTTTTCTAATTCCTTGGTCACGGATGATATATCTGCATCGCTATTTACACCCAGTACTGCAATCTTCTCTTTACCGGCGAATAAATGCTTGAAATTTTCCTGTAAATAAGGGGATTCCAAAGTCCCCAGCATGGGAATATCATAACGGTACTCAAAAGTAGTAGGTACATACACGGAATCATCCATAAAATATCTGATGCACCAGCTTATCGCTGCCAAAAGCAGACCGAGGAATGCCCCTAATATAACCGCGTTCCC
Organism: Acetatifactor sp.; assembly: GCA_045597105.1. Classification (GTDB taxonomy): domain Bacteria; phylum Bacillota; class Clostridia; order Lachnospirales; family Lachnospiraceae; genus Acetatifactor. The sequence goes on along the minus strand of JAZODQ010000080.1, from coordinate 20,599 downwards.
GGTTCTGTTATCAATTATGGTCCGCTGTGCAACATCAGGGCTGATAACCACCTTTATTTCTTCTATCTCTCTATATGCGGGGTTCGCTCCAAACATAACCATGGCTTCTTCCACTGCAGGAATCAGCAGCATAGTCAGCTCTGCGCTTTCTGTTTTCACAGTGGTTGTAGGCATGCGCAAATCCGAAGGCAGCGCCGCTGATAAATACCCCTTCAGCCGCTCCGGTGTAAGCTCCTTACCGGTCATTTCCTGTACCTTGGCTCCAACCTGTTCTCTCACATTTTGAATAAACTCATCAGACTTTATCCACGTAGTATCCCATGTCACCCCATTGATATAGGTAATCTCATTCCCGGTCACCGGATCTGTTCCGTACTCCACATAATAAGTGCTGGTAGCCTGATAGGTTACACCCTCTCCCATCAATATCTCAGTAACAAAATATATGCCCCCTACCAGAAATGCACCAATAGCAGTCGCAACTAAAAATATCCATATTTTTTTAATCAATAGCAGACACATCAGTTTAAAATCCAATGGCTCTTCGCCATAAGCACATTCCCTCATAGAAACACCTCTATTCCGTCATTTCACTATTCTTCTCTGTTTCCCTGCGCCTGCTTCAACGCAGTAATCTGGTCCGCTTCCACACCCTCAGTGCTATCAGGCCAGAAAAGTATTTTCAATGTCAGCAACATCAGTTTGAAATCCAGCCAAACAGAATATTGCTCAATATAAGTCAAATCTAACTTCAGCTTGTCATAGGGCGAAGTGTTATATTTACCATAAACCTGTGCAAAACCTGCCAAACCTGCTTTTACCTTCATGCGATAAGCAAATTCCGGCATAATCTCCAGATACTGACTGATTATTTCCGGTCTCTCCGGTCTGGGACCGATAAAGGACATATCGCCTCTTAATATATTAAACAATTGGGGCAATTCATCTATTCTGCACTTGCGTATAAATTTTCCAATGGGGGTAATCCGGCTGTCATTCTTCTGTGCAAGTCTCGCCACACCATCTTTCTCCGCATCCGTTATCATACTTCGGAATTTCAGTATATTAAACTCCCGCTGGTCAATTGTGCATCTTACCTGCTTGTACAACACAGGTCCTCCATCATACAACTTGATTGCGATAGCAGTAATCACCATAAACGGAGATGCAATAATAAGCAATATTGCAGCACACACCACATCTATAAAACGCTTAATTACCCGCTGCTCCATGGTCAGGTGGTATTCTCTGGTAAGTAACAGGGGAGAATCAAACACATGCAGTTCTTCCGCTCCCAGCATAATGATATCCGTAATCTTAGGCATCATATATATACGGATGGACTTACCATAGCAGTACTTCAGCAACGTTCTCTGCAGCGCACCGGAGATATCCCACACCACGATGGCATTGATTTCTCCTGCTTCATAGGCTCTTTGAATTTCTTCGCAAAGCTTTTCATATCCTATATTTACATGAACACATTTTTCGATTTTATACTTATCCTTACGCGTACTGAACTTATGCAAAATATCTTCAATCGGTCGGTCCCCGTGAATCAAAAGCAGCTTACGGGGCGGGAACAACTTACTGAAGATCCAATTAGCAATATTATAATACAGAATAATGGCAACTGACTGCTCCACCATCATCACAATAAACATCTTAGGCACAAAAAGCTGGAACGCCATAACGGATAACTCCGCATAAATCAAAATATTCGCCATAAGAGTCGCAAATACCTGGGAAAAAATAAGTTCCGCATTCTTCATATAGCCCAATCTGACACCGCCGTAGGTCTTGGAAAACACAAATAAAATCACACCATAAATTGCGATTTCCAACAAATGTCCCTTAAACCAGAAATTCTGCAAAGGCTCTACGACACTCTGAGAAAAATGGAAAATCCAGTTATATGCAAATATGCCGATTTCAATTAAAAGGCATATTAAAATCAGACTTAAATTAATTAATCTCTTAAAAGATTCTACTCTTCTTAGGTTGATTTCATTGGTACTTGTACGCAATTTTATTTCCTCCGCTCTGACAAAGCATTACATTATAGTATAACACATTTTTCCTCTTTCGTATAGTAACGCCTCCGGCACTTTTCTTTTTGCCCGGCACTGCCTCAAAGCCTTCTTCTATACCCGGCGCTTCACGGCACGAAAAGCCCACTTTATAAATAAATGGATTCTCTTACCTACCGGTAGTTGTTCTCTTTCATAAAGCTTCCAAATGCGTCTGATTGCCTCCAGCTTATTAGACGAAAGACTTTTGCCGGCCCTACGATAATTCACCAGATTTTCATCCAAACCATACGCCGTGTATCCTTGACGAAGTATCTGCCACCAAAGAGCGGTATCCTCACTCTTAACCTTCGGCATCATCAGCATATCCTTCCCTATTTTGGTTGTATCAAACATAACCGTAGATGTAAAAATTGTAGTATTACCAAGCGCTTCTTCATAATCCAGTTTTTCCGGCACACGTACTATTTTGCCTAAGCCCACACCATTTTCATCCGCAAACTCATATCCTGTAAAAGCAAATGCGCAATCCTTTTCTTTCATAAAAGCAAGTTCACGTTCCAACTTCTCCGGCCGCCATAAATCATCCGCATCCAAATATGCCACATATCGTCCCTGTGCCAGCTCCATGCCATGATTACGGGCACCGGCTGCACCCACGTTTTGCGGCAAACAAATCAAGCTGACCCTTTGCTCTCCGGTTTCCTGCAAATACTGCTGTACCACTTCCACTGTTTTGTCCTTGGAACCATCTTCCACAAGCAACAATTCCCAATTGGCATACGTCTGCTGCTGTACGCTGCCTATGGTTTCCAATATATATTTTTCAACATTGTACACCGGCACAATAATACTGATTAATTCATTCATCTTGCTTTTCCTTCTACCTTTTCAAGTTTTTCGGCAGTATCAACACAAAATAGCCCTCTGTTTCAAGCACATCTGTGCCCACGTATGCTGCAGCCGCATCCACATCCGCCCGTAGTACATATCCCGGCAAAATCAAATGGGTAACCCCTCTGCGCATTGCCAAATCCAGCATTTCCAAATCCTGAAAACGAGCCCTATGTTGCGCTTCACACATGGCATCATAAAGCGCCGTTTCCTCTTCGCCATAGACATCATATGCAAATCCATTTAACGAAAGATCCCACATATTCCTGCCATATGCCACCCGGGCATCCGGCTCTATCATACGCACATATTCCAGCACCATAGTAGGCGCCCATATACAAAGCCCTCTATCCTGTCTCCCGGATACATCCTCGGTATTTTGCACAGTGTATGTCGCATCCGTAGTGAGAGTCTCCAGAATACGTTGTGTAATCTGATACTCCGTCTGCTGATTTGCCAATTCTTTTTCCCTGCTTCCCATACCTCCGGACAGCACAAATAGCAACACAATCACTGCCACAAACAAAGCCTTCTGCCAGTTTTGCTTTAGCACTTCCGCCTTCCAAGCATCTGCAAGCAATAATGTACCGCCATATGCCAGCATAATGGTCACAGGCACCATAGCCCACACCCAGGGGTAATCATAAAAGGGGGTCTGATAAACCATCAGAAGTACTGCTGTCACAGGAAAACTACAAATAATTGTCATTAGCGTGGCATAGAAAAGCAGACCCTTCTGTGGCTTTTCACACTGCATTCTGCTAATCGTATATCCCCCTTTTCTGCACCAGAGATACAGAAGCAGCACTATTAAAAGCCCCGCATATTTGCCGTAATTGTGCATGGACAAAAAGCCTTCACGGGCATTATTTATCATTTCCCACATAAGGCACCTTCCTTTCCATGCTTCTCTGTCTTATGTTCACACCAAAGAAGCACTAAGGATAAGGCCACACCTACAAACAAGCAAGCACCCATTCCGTACAAGGTCCACACAATGCAGGCTTCTGCCAAAACAGCCAAGAGTATGCCTAACCTCTTACGCTCCAATACTGCCCATACTACATAGGGCAACAAAATAACTGCGCGCACGGACTCACCACGAAAACCACGATACAAAAGTCCCAAGCCATCCAAACCATAAGCATAGGCTCCATGCCACAGTATCAATGCAACCAATAGCAAAAATATATATTGCTGCACCGGCTGCTTCACAAACAATCTTTTAGCCAGCAGAAAATATACCATATAAGCACATATCAAATGGTACACCGGCATAACCGCCCACACCATGGTTTTCGCAGATATATCAAAAAGCTCACATAATATGGCATACAAGGTGGGCAGACAGAGTATTTTAATACGAAGAGGCACTCCCGCCTCATATGCCTGTCCGGTCAGTGGATTCACTTGGTATAACGTATCCGTATCCAGAAAACTCTGTACCGTTTCCAGTGTCATATCACCTGTTATATATACATAACCATTGTTTATAATGTTGCCGATTTGTACCAGTATCAGGATTAAAAATACAACAAACAGGCCCATGACCCAAGCAGGTTTCTTTGACGAAACACCTGTCTCTGTATTATCAGAATGCCTGTGGATAGGTTTGCTCCATCCTTTTTTACACTTCACCAGTGAAATGATACCAAGAAGCAATCCTGCCACTACTTCAGTTACAATGATTAAACCCAAAAATATTTTTGTACATAACAAAAGGGACTGTCCTGTCACTACAGCCACTACATTCACCGCTCCTGCCAGTCCGATACAAACCATCCATCCCGTTATATAGACACTAAAAGGATGAATACCGTTTTCAGAACGCTTACCATATAAGATTTTCATCACACACATACCGGGCAATACCGGCACGCACGCCAGGCATAACATCAGAAGAACCATTTATTTGTATGCTCCCATCTGCCAAATCTGCATACATTTTAACATACTTGTATATAACAAACAACTTAAGAAAAATTGAAGATTTGCATCGACATTACATCACTGCACACAAAACAAGCCGCACTTCCCAGTGCGGCTCTATTTATGGTCGTTGGAACGAACGCTCTATTTTGTGTCAATTTATTATGCTAATTTATGTTATTCAACTACAGTGGATATCTTATAGCTCTTCCATCCCTTTAAAATCCAAGCGGACCTTATCCGCTACACGAGCAATATACTCACTGTTTGTTGGTCTGGTCTTACCTGATACTGCGGAATAACCGAACATCTCCTCAAAAGTGTCCACATTTCCGCGGGTCCACGAAACCTCAATTGCATTGCGGATCGCACGTTCTACCTTCTGGTCCGTGGTCTTAAATCTCTTTGCTATGGTAGGGTACAACAGCTTCGTCACACTGCTCACTACCTCCATATCTCTTCCGGAAAGCAAAATTGCATCTCTCAAATAATGATAGCCCTTTAAATGTGCAGGCACCCCAACATCCAACATGATGTTTGTAATATAACGTTCCAATTCATAGTCCTTTACAGCAGCAATCTCCATTATGAATTCCCCTTTCATATGTCGAGTATCGTCTGTTCTCACGACCATGTAACAAATTTTAGCATAAGTTCTCAAAAAATAAAAGATTTTTTCATCGCGCAAATCGACAAAAATCACTTTTCTTCACGGACCAGATAAATGGGTCGTCTTTTCACTTCCATGTAAGTTTTGGCAAGATACTGTCCCACAATACCAATGCAAAAACACTGTACACCACTAACCATCAATATAATACACACCAGGGACGGCCATCCGGATACCGGATCCCCGAACAACAGCTTCCTTACAATAATAAATACAATCATAAGAAAAGCAAATATACAAAAACAAACACCTATCAACGATGCCAGCATAAGCGGTACTGTGGAAAAAGCAGTAATTCCTTCCAAAGAATAAATAAAAAGTTTCCAGAAGTTCCACTTGGTTTCCCCTTTGGCTCTCTCTATATTTTCATATTCCAACCATTTGGTACGAAAACCGACCCAGCCAAAAATTCCTTTTGTAAAGCGATTATACTCCCGCATCTCCAAAATAGCAGATACCATCTGCCTGGTCATCAGACGATAATCTCTGGCGCCGTCCATCATTTCCGTCTGAGAGATTTTACGCATAAGCTTATAGAACATACGGGCAAAAAAACTTCTAATCGGAGGCTCCCCCTTTCGGTTTACTCTTCGGGTTGCCACAGAATCATAACCTTCCTCCATAATGGCAGCCAGCATGTCCGGCAACAGTGAAGGCGGATCCTGCAAATCCACATCCATCAACACCACATAATCGCCCTTGGACTTTTCCAGTCCTGCAAACATGGCCGCCTCTTTACCGAAATTCCTGGAGAAAGACACAAAATGTACCCGCTCATCCTTTTCCTGCAAGAGCTTGATATTATCCACTGTTTTATCCCGGGAACCATCATCAATAAACAGAACCTCTACGTCTATATTCTTTTCTTCAAAGAAAGGCTGATTTTTCATCAGTTCCGCATAAAACAATCCAATATTTTCTTCCTCGTTATAGCAAGGTACAACTACACTCAATAAACCCATTTCCTGTTTCTCTCCCAATCAAACCCCGTGTGATGCTTCTCTTTGCATCATTTTATAACGTTTATTTTTACAAGTATACCTTATTCCCACTATTTTATCAAGCAGTCTCCACAGACCCACAGAAGCATTCTTTGACTTTTATACATGGACTTTTCACCGGAATGGTAGTATAATGTTATCATTGATTTTTACTATAATGGAGTAAGTGTATGGATTTCTTTTCTGCTGTTTTAAGTAATAAAATTTTTCTGACTGCTGCTGCAGGTTGGTTTATTGCCCAGGTGCTAAAGACTCTGATTCACCTGTTTTTCACCAAAAAATTTGTAGCCGAAAGACTGGTAGGAAGTGGCGGCATGCCCAGTTCTCACTCTGCAACTGTATGCGCCCTTGCAACTTCCGTATTTATGGAATACGGTGCCGGCGGTTTTGAATTTGCCATTTCGCTACTTCTTGCGATTATCGTCATGCATGATGCCATGGGTGTCCGCAGAGAAACCGGTATTCAGGCTGAAATTATAAATGATATTGTGGAGATATTTACCAAAATGGGCCACAAAGAAATGTCTGCCCACGACAAGCTCAAGGAATTTGTAGGGCATACTCCCTTGCAGGTACTTGTAGGTGCCATTTTAGGCATCATCATTGCTCTTATTGTATATAATTTCCTCTAATTTTTAATATTTCATGAAGAAATACAAAAATTACTGAATTACTTTTTATTTTGTGTTATACTGTACAAGCGTTTGGGCAGGCACACCATTCCTGCTTTACAATAGACATAAGAAAGGAAATGACTTAATGAAAAAACTGAAATTATGGCTTGTTTTAGCTATGTCTCTTACATTTCTCAGTGCTTGCGGCACAGCGGACACTTCATTAAAGAGTCCTATTATTTTAGAGGAAGAACCTTTAGAGCAACCTACTGTTGAGTCATCCGTTGATGAGAGTGATGTTTCCACTGAAAGCAGTGAGGAAGAGGATGTATTCGTAGACGATACCGTTCCTCCCGAGGAAGGCATGGTCAGAAGTAAACTGACCAATGAATGGGTAGACGCAGAGGTAGCCAATACCAGACCCATTGCTGTTATGACTCCCAACGAAAAGAACGCAGTTCCTCATTACAATCTTTCCCAAGCTTCCATTATATATGAAGCACCGGTAGAGGGTAATATGACACGTATGATGGCACTTTATGAAGGCTGGAATAAATTGGACAAGATTGGCAACATTCGTTCCATGCGAACCTATTATATTTACTGGTCCTTCGAATGGGATGCAATCCAGGTACACTTTGGCGGACCTTATTATATCAATGACTTGATTGCACAAAGTACCACCCAGAATGTTAACGGTAACTCCGGCACCTATTCCAAAGCATTTTTCCGTTCAACAGATCGTAACGCTCCACATAACGCTTATGCAAACGGAGCTGATCTTTATGAAACCGTACAAGATGTAGGATATAGCTTATCCTACCGTGGATTGGCTGACGAAGACCACTTCCAGTTCACTAATAAAAATGAACCCAATACTCTGGAGCAGTACAGTACAGGTGCACGCAATGCAACACATATCGACATGTCAGCCTGCTATCCTGTTACCAGATGCTACTTCGATTATAACGAAGAAGATGGTCTCTATTACCGTTCCCAGCATCTCTCCGGCGCCGAAGATGGCCCTCACATTGATGCAGTAACCGGTGAACAGTTGGCATTTAAAAATATTATTATTCAGAATACTTATACAGAAGATTTAGGCGATGGTTATCTGGTTATGAAATGTCATGACACCACCAGAACCGGTTGGTATTTTACCGAAGGAAAAGGTATTCGTATCACTTGGAAGAAGACTTCCGATTATGGCGCTACCCGCTATTATGATATGAACGGCGACGAGATCGTATTAAATACCGGTAAGACTATGATTTGTATTGTAGAAGACGGCGATACCTTTAGTTATCACTAATTATATATCATCCATAAACCAAAAGGACTGTGCTATGCACAGTCCTTTTTATAACTTTATATTTTCATTTGTCACTACATTACTCACCAAGTCCGTTTTCTACAGCGGAAACTAATGCCTGTAAAGCAGCTGCTTCATCTTCACCTTCACACACAAACTCTATTTCATCCCCGCTTTTTACACAGGCCCCCAGCACGCTAAGTACACTTTTAGCATTTGCTGTACTGCCTCTAAAATTAAAGGATATCAGAGATTTGAACTGCATCGCTTCCTTACACAGAATACCTGCCGGTCTCAAATGAAGCCCTGTAGGGTTTTTGATTATAACCTTCTGACTAACCATAGCTACCTCCTTTGCCAATATATATGACCTTATGGAATCATACTGATATTTACCGGAACATTTACTTCGCTTTCTACAGTTACTCCGTCTGCCAGCTCAAAAGTCACCGGCATCATATAAGAACCGGCCGCCAATTCCGTAATCTCATTTACCTGCATCCATCTCGAGACATCTACATATCCTGATACATTGTTCGTTCTTAACGGCTCAACATCCTTCTTCAATCCGGAAATCGTCAGCTCACACTCCACCATTTCAACCGGATATCCGGCGTTCCTGCCACCGGGCACATTGCGTAACTCAATATTTTCTACAGGTATCTGCAAAGACTTTATTTCCTCAGCTTCCACATACACAGTCACCTTTATTCTGCCGTTATATGCCTTGTTCGCCAATTGTACATTTTCCGGCAAATACTGTCGTATATCGATAATCTTAACTAAATTTTCCGTTGCTCCGCTGACATCAACCAAATCTCCCGGAATCGTCATCCTTGACACACCGCTTAAAGCTGTAGGTGTGCCCGCTAGCATCAGTACCTCCGGACTTGTTTCTATAACTCCCGTCAACAAATATCCTTCCGCAACCGTTCCGCCGGGACGCACATCCACCGGCACTTCCTTCGCCGCCAAAACTTCTACATTCATATGAATGTAATCTACGTTTTTACTAATGGTATTCAAGTGCAGTAAATCACCGGCTTCATTATGGAGATTCACATCCACATTTGCCGAAATACTATTCGTCGCACCCTCTACACCTATCTGTGCACTTGCATGACTCACCTGGGCAACTGCAGATGCCGGACCGCTGACCTCAATCAGGGTCTGATCAGGCAAAACATCTGTAATCATATAACCGTCTGCCACATCACCGGTAGTATCGTAATTAACTCTAATCCACTTACTGGCCCTGTTTTCTACATGCAAACGTACCACTTCATGATTAGCTGTAACGGAATACACCTCTTCATTGGGCACATCCAGATCAATTTCTATGGTATTGATACTGGTCAGATTACTGACATCAGCCACTGCCACAATATCCGACGCACTGAGTTTCTCCGTGACATTTCTGGGCGCTTTTACCGTAACACGCACCGTATCTGTATTATTCAGAACTTCATAATACTTATTTCCATTTTCCAAAAGTTCTGTGTTTATCAAAGTTACCTTCACATTACTGAATGTAACCTTATCCATCGGCTGTTCGAATTGGATTATCATAAACCACAGAATAAACGCCGCCGTCAGGGATGCAAGCTTTAAAGTCCAGTTATGAAGTAATTTCTTTTTCATTTCTCTGTCTTGCTCCTTCCTTTTCTTTTACGCTTATTCTTTTCAGGTTCTTCCTCCTTAATAAACACTTTTTGCATTCTTTGCTTTAAACTTTCAGCATTAAGATTAGTCTCTAATACTCCTTCAAAAGCCACGCTGATTTTACCGGTTTCCTCGGATACAATCACCGTAAACGAATCCGTCACTTCAGACACACCAACACCGGCACGATGTCTGGTGCCCAGCTCTTTGCTTAAATTCTGTTTGGATGTTGCCGGCAGATAACAGGTTGCAGAGGTAATTCTGTCCCCGCGGATAATAACGGCACCATCATGCAAGGGCGTATTATGTTCAAAAATATTAATAAGCAACTGACTGGTTACATAACCATCTATCGGAATACCCGAGCTTTCATACACACGTAAAGACTCCGCACGTTCAATAACAATCAGTGCACCCGTACGCACCTTTGACATCGTGACACATGCCCTCACAATTTCATTAATCGTTTTTTCGGAAAAACTATCTTCGTTGCTACGCTTGGCGTCAAAAGGGAGAACCGTCGAAATCAAGCTTTTTTTGCCCAATTCTTCAAGTGCATTACGAAGCTCCGGTTGTAATACGATAATAAGCGCCATCACTGCAAATCCAAGTACATTTTGTGCCATCCATATAATGGTATTCATTTCGAAGAAGTACGCCAGCAACAGGAAAATTCCAATAACAACCAGACCCTTAAGCAATAGCCAGGCTCTGGTCGTTTTCATCCAAACTAAAATATAGTACAACAGAAAGGCAATAATCAGAACCTCCAGAACATCGCCTATATCCATTTGTACCCTATATAATTCGACACTCTTTAGATATTCATTTATCTTTTCAAGCCAACCCATTGTCATCATTCCCTACCATTTTTAGTTCCATTTGCAAATCATTTAAAAAATTTCTTCAAAATCCACCTCATCTTCCTCCTTGCGGGAAGATGTCATCTGTCCGTTAATAGTTACGCTTTTTGCCCCATTACCGCCATATCTCTTGCCGTTATTCGTTACACTCCTACCGGCCTGTGAACGATTTCCCGATGCGGTAGCTCTGCCTGTCTGCGTCGCCCCGCCGGTTCTGCCGGTCTGTGCCGGCGCGCCGGTACGACCCGTCCTCTCGGTAACTACACTTCTGGAGGCCACCGTAGTATTGATACGCTTTACCGTCTTAGCCGGCACAGCAACCGTAATCTTCGGAACCGCCTTTACATAATAATAATATTCATCGTCTTCAAACTGCACTCTTTCCGTGCGTCTGTAATCCACGCAGAATCTAAAGAATTCAATCCCCTTACCTACACATACAGCTACTATACTTCCTAATATGGTGGCCAGCACAGATATATTGATATCATATAACAAATCGCCTAACATCAATATAATGATATTCAGCAATGCACCCGACACAATCGCGATGGTCCATGCATATTCCATGGACATTCTGCGCAGAAAATATACTACAAGTGCAGTAATGGCAAAGGCTGCTATCACAATGATAATCTCTTTATTCAGCACACCACTATCCAGAATCATCCGAATCTTAGCCACAGCTTCTTCGCTACCCAGTGCAATAATCTGCGTCGCATTTTCTGCAACTGCCCGGTTCAGATAGTATATCAAAACACCGCATCCCATGGTAACTACCGCTGCCGGTCCTCCCAACAGTCCTACTGCAATCGGCATTATAAACGGGATCTTCATACAAAACAACAGCGGTGTCATTATAACAACCAGCGAATCCTTCGGTCCGAATCGAAGAAACATCACAAATATAATCAGATAAACACAAATTCCTATCAGCGCCACTTCCGGAGAAAGTGCAAACATATGTGCCAAACTGAAAATTGCGCCAAAAAACACGATACTTCCCAGCGGAAGAAAAGAGCATGTTAACGCCACAATCAACACCAGTGCCACATTGTCCAGACGATTCATATAACCCATTCGACCGTTAATCATGCTCAGAGCAAAGAAAGCCAGCAAAAACTTGCCGATAGGAAAAATGAATGCCTCATAACGGCTTATTATGGTTTTAATTTGTTCTCTTATTTCCAGCAATTTAGTCATGACATCCTCACTTCTTCTGATAAAGCATACTCAGCTTTTTCAAATTATGATAATAGCGCTTTGTATCCTTACGCGCCTTTTTATAGCGGAAACTGTATACCAGATATGTCACCATAGCATACACTACCACTACAACAATATAATATGTCAGCACATTTTGTATAAATGTAAATAAATCCATTTTGTATATGTCCTGCATAAACACTTCAAAATCATATAAAACATACAAGCCAAAACCCAGCCCAAAAGCTATGGTGGCATAAAGCAGGGATTTCATAACTTCCACTGCAAGGTAATCTCCTCTGAAATAATTACCTATTTTTTCATTCTGCTTACCTTCTGTCTCTTCATAAGATGCCAGTTTGGTCATCAGAATCACTTTTTCTTCATTTAACATGAACTTCTCCTTACAAGAAACGCATCTTTGCATCTTTTTTAGTTGTTGTAGTGGATGGTGCCTCTGTGGGAGTCGGTCTGGTTCTTGACACAGAACGCAGCGCATTTGTCACTTCCGCCCGGCACTTATCACAATATCTGCCACTACGGATTGGAGCACCACACTTCTCACAATTTAAGAAAATCGCAGAATCCTCCGTAACCTCCAGACGTTCGTCACGCAACCACTGTTGGATAATCTGCGGTTCCACATCACAAGCCTCAGCCACCTGTGAAATTCCAACGCCTCTGTGTTCCTGAATGTATTTTTTTACTTCCTGGAATTTCTCTTCCAGCTGACTACGGCATGCAGGACAGATAATAGTACCTGTTATATAATTAAATATACGTCCACAGTTTCTGCAGTTTCTTACATTCATAACTCCAACCTCTCTTTTCTTTTGTTTGTTATAAAGAAGCCCCGCAGGAAAGAGTAAGAAAATATACTTTCTCCACACCTGCTTCCAAAAGTACCTCTGCAATTTCATTTATGGTACTTCCGGTTGTATAAATATCATCAACAATGATTACTACCTTTAATTTTACATCATTTTTCCGTATAATAAAAGCCTTTTTCAAATTATTTTGGCGTTCATGAAGGGATAAATGTTTCAGCGGTTTGGTCGCTCTCACCCGTTTCAAATACTTACCGTAAACCGGCAGCCCCACATATCCGCCCAAGACCCCGGCAAGCACCTCTGCCTGATTATATCCGCGTGCGCTTTTCCGCTTATAATGGAGCGGCACAGGTATCAGCGCTTCAGCCCCCGTGTCACGGACGTATTCCCCCAGATAGGCAGCTAGTTCTTCACCAAAAAAATCCGCATATTCTTTGCGTTTTCCGTATTTAAAACGATACAGACTGCCCGCCGCACTGCCGTAATCATACAGTGCTCTTCCTCTGACAAATAAATGACTGCCATGTTTACAATCCACACAATATTCTTCCCCTTCTTCCACCTTTTTACCACACTTCATACAGTATGGCGGTGTAATCAGTTTCAGTTTGTGCAGACAGGGACTGCAGATTTTTTCCGCAAAAGGTCTGACTATATCATCACACACGGGGCAACGCCTTGGAAAAAGCAGACTTACCGCCCTTTCCCAAGCATAAACCGCCTTTTCTTTTATACAGTTTTCCAATATTCTTTTCATCAATGGTCCCCGGGACCTTCTCCGACATTGTCAGCAAATGAAAACACCACAATGGCGCCTTATTCTTCTACCGTATGCATCTCCGTAATTCGCCGGCTCAAACCTGTATATCGCCGATTTTCGTTTACGTTTTCAATCATACTCTGCACCGTGTTACTGCTGCCCAGAATTGTAACACAGCCCTTCGCCCTGGTAATACCGGTATACAACAGATTCCTGTTAAAAAGCATCCTGGGACCTGTCAGCAACGGCAAAATTACTGCCGGATATTCACTACCCTGAGATTTATGTATCGTTATGGCATAGGACAATTCCAACTCATCCAAAATACTGAAAGGATATGTCACCCTTCTGTGTTCATCATACTCTACCACCAGGCAGGAGGCCGCTTCATTAATCTCCAGAATTCTTCCCATATCGCCATTAAAGATCCCCTGCCCCCGGTCAATCGGTATGCCGTATTTACTCACAATCTCCCACTCCAACTGGTAATTGTTTTTTACCTGCATCACCTTATCACCCTCACGCAGAATAGTTTCTCCGGCCACATACTCTTTCTTGGACGCTTCCGGCGGATTCAAATACTTTTGCAAAATACCGTTCAGAGTCTCACACCCAAGGGGTCCTTTTCGCATGGGAGTCAGCACCTGTATATCCATAAAGGTTGCATCCACGTACTTAGGGAGTTTTTCCCGTATCAACTGAATCATATGTTTGTATATGACACCAGTGTCACCACGCTCTAACATAAAGAAATCCTTGGATTTATTATCCATAAGCAATTTCTCTCCATGATTAATCTTATGTGCATTGACAACAATGTCACTTTTTTCAGCCTGACGAAAAATCCGCTCCAGGATAACCGTAGGAAAACATTCACTCTTAATCAAATCACTAAGCACCTGTCCCGGCCCTACACTGGGAAGCTGATCCACATCTCCCACCAGAACCAGTCTGGTTCCCGGCTGCACGGCCTTTAGCAGTGCCTGAAACAGTTGGATATCTACCATGGACATCTCATCAATAATAATAATATCCGCATCAATAGGATTTTCTTCATTCTTTTCAAAGCTGACCTTTCTGGTGGTCTCATCAGACAGAGCACTGTTCAGTTCCAGAAGTCTGTGTATGGTTTTTGCCTCAAAACCGGTAGCCTCGGTCATTCTCTTTGCTGCACGGCCCGTAGGCGCCGCCAGACAGATATCCAGATTTTCTGCCTCAAAATATCGTATAATCAGATTGATAGTGGCTGTTTTACCTGTACCGGGGCCTCCGGATAAGATAAACAAACCGTTTCTGATACATGTCAGCACCGCCTGCAACTGTAATTCATCCAATTCCATTCCCAGAGAGAGAGCTAAATCCTCCACACGTTCCCTGAGTCCTTTTTCCATGGAAGCAAACACAGAAGAAGACATCATTGGGATACTTCTGTCCATCAGCATACCTGCGCAGTTCAGTTCTGCATAAAAATAGCTTGCTGCATATACACAGTCATCACGGATAATCAGCTTCCTGTCCATGGTCATATTGCTGATTTGGATACGAATACTTTCTTCACTCACTCCAAGCAGCACCTGTCCGCGCTGAACCAGTATCTCCAGCGGAAGATAACAATGTCCCTCTCCCAGCGCCATGAGCAGCGTATACATAATCCCACTTCGAATACGATAGTCCGAATCCGTATGAATCCCTACCTTGGCTGCAATCTCATCCGCCAATTTGAAACCGATGCCTGATATATCATCTGCCAATCTATAAGGATTTTCTTTCATAATACTGTACATCTCCGGTCCGTATGTATCATAAATACGGATTGCCAGCGTGTTAGTAATACCGTATTGCTGCAGAAAAACCAGCGCATCCCTTAAATCCTTTTTACTCTCCATCTGCTCTGCGATTTCTCTTGCCTTACGCAGGCTGATACCCTTGATTTCCGCCAGGCGCTCCGGTTCTTCCTCCACAATCCGGAAGGTGTCGTCTCCAAACTTTTTCACAATGCGAAGGGCCAGCGCCGCACCAATCCCCTTCACGGCACCGGATGCCAGATAACGCAGAATGCTGTCCCTGTCCGTAGGAGCCACAATCTTGTATTCTTGTATTTTAAACTGCTTGCCATATACGGGATGTTCCACGTACTCACCCTGTGCAGAAATATTTTCTCCCTCTGTAAGTCCGGGGCACATTCCCACACAAGTCAGTTCCTCTTCATCCACAATCAATACAAAGACCGTATATCCATTGGTACTGTTTTGAAATATGATATGGTCTATATAACCTTCTATTGCTTCCATGTTTCCTCCCGCACTGCCTGTTTCTCTAACGCCAGAAAAAGGCTGCCCATCAGGCAGCCCATTTATTTACACTTCGTAATTACGCTTCATTTGCTCATATAACATCTGTGCCAATCCCAAGCTGTTATTTTCCGTGGACTCTGCGGCAATATTTTTCACCATCTCATCCTTGTAGTAATCCAGCATATTCGACATAGAGCCGGAGCTTTCTTCGCTTTCCGGTATCGTCTTAAGCATTTCCTTAAACATTTGTTCCAGAAAGTAAGCCTCAAATTCTTTACAGGCATCCATCAACTCTTCGTCGGTAGCCTTTGAATAATCTGTAGAGAGCTGATTTTCCAGCTTACTTGTACTCTGTCCTGCCGCCGCAGCATACATGTCAGTATACATAGAAGAAATACCACTAATATCCATACCAATCACTGCCTTTCTCTATTCGGGTGGTGCAATCATACACGCCACCGGCTTAATCCTTCAGTTCCTAGTTTCTCAGATTGTTCGCCTGCTGCATCATTTCATCCGAAGCTGTAATCGCCTTGGAATTTAATTCATAGGCACGCTGTGCCACAATCATGTTAACCATTTCATCTACAACCTGTACATTGGAGCCTTCGATATATCCCTGAATAATATTACTCTTTTCCACAGTATTGTTTCTGGCTTCATTAATGGGTGCACCACTTGCATCAGACTGCTTATATCTGCTTTCACTCAGTTTTTCCAATCCGTTGGGATTATTGAACTGATATACACCTATCTGCTTACCTATGGGCTGTGGATTATTATTTTCGTCCGGATAGCACAGATTGCCATCCTCTGTTACGGTTATCTGGCTGATAACATAATCACTTCCCAGAATAATGGGCTGTCCGTTGGTATCCAGCACCGGCAAACCTTCCGTAGTTGCCAACATATTGCCACTGGTCGCCAGGGTAAACTGGAAATTACCGTTTCTGGTATAATATGTCTGACCATCTTCACCCTGCACGGAAAAGAAACCTTTACCATCAATTGCAAAAGCAGTATCATTTTCTGTAGCCAGCAAACTACCCTGTGAGAAAATGGAGGTAATGGATGCATTTCTTACACCCAGACCCACCTGTGCTCTACTGGGCTTCTGCTCTCCGTTTGCAGTAGTTGTCTTGGTCTGTATATTTTGATATAACAGGTTCTTAAACTCATTTACCTGGGTCTTATATCCTGTCGTATTCACATTTGCCAGGTTGTTCGCAATTGTATCAACATTGGTCTGTTGTGCAATCATACCTGTTGCTGCTGTCCATAAGCTACGTACCATATCTACCACACCTTTCCGGTAAAATTATCTGTTGTACAATAATACCTTTACTTCATAATGACTACTATATCTTGCCCAGCTGATTGACTGCTATCTCCAGTGAGCTGTCATAGGTTTTCAGTATCTTCTGATTGGATTCATATGCTCTGGTAATACTAATCAGATTTACCATCTCGGATACAACGGATACATTGGACATCTCCAGGTATCCGGACTGTACTGCCGCCTCTGATTCCTTCATCTGTGCCCCGGGCAAAGCTTCGTAATAAGCCTCCCCGTACTTCTCCAGATAATCATAATTTTCAAAATCAGTCACCTGAATCTTTGCCACTGTTCTTTTATCCTGCTGAATCGTACCATCAGGCAAAATAGAAGCATCTGTTAAAGTATTCAGTCTGATATGCCTATTATTTTCGTCCAGAACATAATCACCGTCCTGGGTCACCAGATATCCTTCTTTATTTAGTGTGAACTGACCTGCTCTGGTATATTTGGTGGAAATCTCGCCTGCCTTGTTGGTAAACTCTACTGCAAAGAAACCTTCCCCCGCCAAAGCCAAATCATAAATATTATTTGTAACTCTAAAGGACCCCTGTGTATAATCCGTATAATTTTCACCGATTTTTACACCCGGATTTTTCATTCCTATGGACTGCGCTATCTTGTTGCCCACAGAAGCATCCTTAATCTTTACCGTCAGAATATCGTCAAAGGACTGGCTGGTTGCGCCCTCCTTCTTATAGCCGACTGTTGTGGCATTAGCCAGATTGTTGGTCATAACATCCATTCTGTTCTGTTCGTTTATCATGCCTGTATAAGCTGTGTATAACCCTTTTAACATCCGGCTTCCTCCTTTTGTACTGACTATGCAAAGAACTAATCTCTGTTACCTGCAAGGAACTCTACATACTTACCTGTACCGATCGCAACTGCGGTCATAGGGTCCTCAGCAGTCATAGTATTAATACCTGTTTTCTCATAAATTAAATCTTCTAAGCCACGAAGCAAACTTCCGCCACCGGTTAAAACAATACCTCTGTCAGCGATGTCTGCTGCCAGCTCAGGGGGAGTCTTCTCCAGCACACTGTGGATGGTCTCCACAATCTGGGATGTGGTCTCGCGAAGTGCCTCTTCCATCTCTTCAGAAGTAACGGTTACGGTCTTAGGCAGACCGGTCACCAGATTACGGCCTCTGCAATCCATGGTATCCACTTCGGGTCTCTTGAATGCACATCCAATCTTTATCTTCATATCCTCTGCGGTTCTCTCACCAATCAGAAGATTGTGCTTCTTACGCATATAACGCACGATAGCCTCATCGAAGTCATCGCCTGCAATCTTGATGGACTCACTGACTACCGTACCGCCCAGGGAAATAACTGCAATATCGGAAGTACCACCGCCGATATCTACAATCATATTGCCGCAAGGCTTGGAAATATCAATACCTGCACCAATTGCTGCTGCAATAGGCTCCTCGATAATAGCCACTTCTCTGGCGCCTGCCTGATAAGTAGCATCCTCTACCGCCTTCTTCTCTACCTCAGTAACACCACTGGGTACGCACACTGCGATGCGAGGCTTACGAAAAGATCTTCTGCCCAGCGCCTTCTGGATAAAATACTTCATCATCTTCTCTGTAACAGTATAATCAGAGATAACACCCTGACGCAAGGGACGAACTGCGACAATATTGCCGGGAGTTCTACCCAGCATCAAACGCGCATCCTCACCGATCGCCTTAATCTTGTCCGTATCTCTATCAAAAGCTACTACAGAGGGCTCTTTTAAAACAACGCCCTTTCCTCTGATGTAAACTAATATACTAGCTGTACCTAAGTCTATTCCAATATCTGTACACTGCATAAATCAAATACCCCTTTCCACTGGTATGTATAAGCGAAATCATACAAAGTACATTATAACTGAAACAGCGGAAATTTCATAGTTCTTTTCTAAAAAAAATTATTACGAATTTGTAAATTTTTTATGCCCCACAACGTAATCATTTATACACAAACGGACGCAGACCGGGAAACAATCCTTGTTTCACATCTGCGTCCGTGCCAATCATTGAAAAGGGGGTTACTATATATATCGGACAAAAGGACTAGAACTTTAGAACGAATTGATTTTTTTCTGAATATCCTATAAGAAAAAGTAAAAACTAAGAACATTGCCTTTGTTAAAATAAATGCAAATCAAAAAATGCAATATTTGAATGGAGAATTATATGAATACAGACAAAAAAGAATTGGGGCAGGAGCTTGCATATGCAGCTCTGGATGAAGTCCCCTCACCAAAAGCAGATGCGAAAGAAATTGTAGGATTGGTAAAGTCCGGTGGCCGTGTCACCGGCTATCAACTCTCTGACGGCCAAACCGTTTCCAAGGAAGAAGGCGTCAGCATGGCAAAAGCCGGTGAAATCCAAGGGGTAGGTATTTCCCACCGCAAGGATTCAGAATACCTGAAGTCCCTGCCCGACGGAACGGAAAACAATAATCTGGGGAATCTGCCCTCAGTAAGTGAATAAAAAAGGCACGAGCTCCGCATTCCGCGGAGCTCTATATATTTTTACCCTCTTTCCAGCATCTTCTTCACATAAATACCTGTATAAGATTTAGGATTTGCTGCTACTTCTTCAGGTGTACCCTGTGCAATGACGGTACCGCCTCTGTCACCGCCCTCGGGACCAATATCCAGAATATAGTCTGCGGTTTTGATAACATCCAGATTATGCTCAATGACCACCACCGAATTACCTCCGTCTGCCAGTCTGTGCAAGATTTCCACCAGCTTGTGTACATCTGCAAAATGCAGACCTGTGGTAGGCTCGTCCAAAATATAGATGGTCTTGCCGGTGCTTCTGCGGCTCAATTCCGTGGCCAGCTTAATACGCTGGGCCTCACCGCCGGATAAGGTGGTGGAAGGCTGACCCAGTTTGATATAGGACAGGCCCACATCATAAAGAGTCTGTATCTTGTTACGTATGGAGGGAATGGAGTCAAAGAAGCCTACCGCCTCCTCCACAGTCATATCCAACACATCGAAGATACTCTTACCCTTATATTTCACATCCAACGTTTCCCTATTGTAACGTTTGCCGCCGCACACTTCACAAGGCACATATACATCCGGCAGGAAATGCATCTCTATCTTCAAGATACCGTCTCCTGAGCAAGCCTCACATCGTCCTCCCTTTACATTAAAGCTGAATCGCCCCTTGCTATAGCCCTTGGT
>JAZODQ010000079.1:0-55309 GCA_045597105.1 Acetatifactor sp. | reverse complement strand
ACTGATGGCACGAAGTGAGTTAAAAACAGAAAATCGCTCCGGGTCATTTATTTTACCGGTCAAAATGTATTTGTCCTGCATACAGATGGTCTGCTCGTTCATGCGGGTAAAAGACACCATCCCTTACCTCAAGAGCATTTTTTGAAAATCCAACCGAACTGCATCAAAGGTATTCTGCCGTCCTGAAATGCTGCGGACAAGGGGCCAAGGCCGGCAGGGACGGGATTTATTTTATGCGTTCCAAGCGGATGGTATTGGTATTACCGGTCTGTCCGTTGATCTGGCCTCCGGTCAGTACCACGTTTGCGTCCTTTTCTAAGTGAAGGATATCCTTTGCACTGTGAAGGGCATGGTAGAACAGCACTTCCACAGAGTCAAAGGCCTCCGTCATTACGGGAGTAACCCCCCAGCTGAGGTTCAGTCTGCGCCAGATTTTCTCGGAGATTGTCATACCGATGATATCCGCAGGACAACGGAACCGGCTGACCATACGCGCTGTACGTCCGCTGATGGAGCTGACAACGATGCACTTTGCATGCACATCCACGGCCATAGCACAGGTCGCATGGGACACTGCATCCAGATTGTTACGAATCTCAAAATCTGTATTATAAAAACGTTTATCATAATTGATATGCTGCTCCGTATACTCTGCAATCTCTGCCATATTGCGGACAGCAGCCACAGGATATTTACCGCTGGCAGTCTCGCCGGAAAGCATGATTGCGGAAGAACCGTCATATACCGCATTTGCCACATCGGAAATCTCTGCTCTGGTAGGTCTGGGATTGTGAATCATGGATTCCAGCATCTCTGTTGCAGTGATTACGATGGTGCCTAACAGCCGGCATTTATTAATCAGCTTCTTCTGCACTGCAGGTACCTCAATAAAAGGAATTTCTACTCCTAAATCACCTCTCGCCACCATGATTCCGTTGGCAATCTCACAAATTTCCTCTACATTATCTACACCGGCACGATTCTCAATCTTTGCAATGATTTCAATATCCTGTCCTCCATTTGCATCCAAAAACTCTCTTACGTCCTGCACATCCTGTTTCGTAGAAACAAAGGATGCCGCTACGAAATCAACCTCTTGAGAAATACCGAATAACAAGTCATCTTTGTCCTGCTGACTTAGGTACTGCTGCTTTAACACCTTATTGGGGAAACTCATGCTCTTACGGTCAGACAATTCTCCGCCGGTCTGAACTCTACAAATCACATGCTTATCCTCAATTCCTTCCACAATAAATGCCACCAAACCATTATTTACGGTAATGCGGTCGCCTACTGCCAGTTCTTCTGCCAAATGCTCATAGTTCACCGCAACGATTGTCTCATCACCCTGAATATCTTCCGTAGTAAAGGTAAACGTATCTCCGTCCTTTACCACTACCTTCTTATCCTTAAAGGTCTTGATACGATACTCGGGTCCCTTTGTATCCAACATAATTGCTATAGGTAACTGCAACTTCTCTCTTACTTTTTTAATCAGATTTATTTTATTAAGATGCTCCTCATGACTGCCATGAGAAAAATTCAGTCTTGCCACATTCATTCCTGCCAGACACATGTCCGTCAGTATTTCTTCACATTCACAAGCGGGTCCGATTGTACAGATAATTTTTGTTTTGCGCATATTTACACACAACCTTTCTATGTTACTTACCTCAATATCTCCCAATATATCCTACTATATAACACCTCACCGGCCGATGTCAAAGGTCAGTTCTTTTAATCATATAGAATTTTGCCTATTCTTTACTGCATCTTTACTATTATTTATCATGCCACTTTACCTGAATGATTTGACGAACCACTCCGTAAATGGTAGAATAGTCAGGAATTTGTTCTTTTTAGAACATCTTCCATATTATATTACATAAGAAAGCGAGTTCATTATGAATCACGAAAAAAGTGAAAGAAGTAATTTTTCCGGCAGTATCGGTTTCGTACTGGCTGCTGCAGGCAGTGCCGTAGGTTTAGGTAATCTGTGGAGATTTCCCTATCTTGCCGCTCAATACGGCGGAGGTATTTTTCTCTTAGTATATCTCATTTTAGTACTTACATTCGGTTTTTCCCTTTTAATTCTTGAAATAGCAATCGGCCGAAAAACCAAGCAGAGTTCTATTTCCGCTTACAAACAATTGCATAATAAGTTTGGATTTTTAGGCTGGCTGGCAGCCCTTGTGCCCGTCCTGATTCTTCCCTATTACAGTGTCATCGGCGGCTGGGTTATTAAGTATATGCTGACCTTCCTTACCGGCCAAGGAAAAGAAGCTGCAGACGCATCTTATTTTGGCGGTTTCGTATCCCAGGCAGGAAGTCCACTGCTTTATTTCTTCCTTTTCATCACCATTACCATGCTGGTTGTAATCTTCGGTGTACAAAAGGGTGTAGAACGTGTCAGCAAGATTATGATGCCTATACTGGTAGTTATTACCATATTCATTGCATGCTATGTTGCCACCATCGACAATGCCGTCGAGGGAATCAAGTATTATCTGCTTCCTGATTTTTCTAAGTTTTCCTTTAAAACCGTATGTGCTGCCATGGGACAGTTGTTCTATTCCATGAGTATTGCAATGGGTATCATGGTTTCTTACGGTTCCTATGTAAAGGATGACGTAAATTTAAATAAATCCGTAAACCACATCGAATTCTTTGATACACTAATTGCTATCCTCTCCGGTTTCATGATTGTACCTGCAGTATATATCTTCAGCGGCGAGGAGGGCCTGGCTACCGGCGGAGCAGGTCTGATGTTTGAAACCCTACCCAGAGTATTTGATTCCATGCCCTTTGGTAATATCATCGGTGGTGCCTTCTTTATACTGGTATTTTTGGCAGCTGCCACCAGTTCCATTTCCCTGATGGAAGCCATCGTATCCATGATGATGGACCGTCTGCGTATGGGACGAACCAAGGCGGTTCTCATTTGCTATATGGTGTCCCTGCTACTTGGTATCCCTTCTTCACTGGGTAACGGTATCTGGTCACACATTAAACTGATTGGAATGGATTTCCTGACCTTCTTTGACTATATCTCCAACAGTGTACTGATGCCCATCGTTGCACTTTGTACCTGTGTACTTGTGGGCTGGTTTGTAGGACCTGAAGTAATCAAAAAGGAAATTACCAAAAACGGTGAAAAATTCCCCAGATATGGTATCTTCAACATAATGGTAAAATATATCGCTCCTGTGTTCCTGCTTATTATTCTGGTATTCTATACACTGGTACAGTTTGGAGTTATCACCTATTAAAGAAAAATAAAATCTGTAATGAAAAATATGCCCTTGTCAAACCTGACAGGGGCATATTGTTTCGTTACAGTTTTTAATTTGGTCTGCTACAACACGTAGCAAACTGTTCACATGACCTTGGGGCCAATTATGCTTCTACTACCTCAGCATCGGGAGCATTCTTCTTTACAGACTCAACACCATTTAAGCAGCCTGCTAAAGCCTTATAGCCTTCGCTGGCAGCGATGGTCTGACCATTGGTTGCTGTCAAACGGAATCTGAACTCACCGGCCTTATCAGTATATACCTCAAACTTAGGATGCTTTACTTTTACAACTTCTTCTACGGTCTGATTCTCAACCTCTGCTACTGCAGCGTTTTTCTTTACGCTCTCGATACCGTTACGGCATGCAGCTTCAGTAGTATATACTTCAGATGTTGCGATAACTTCACCGTTTCCAGCCTTTAAGTCAAACTTAATACCTGTATTGGTCTGCTTAATAACAAACTTACCCATAATTTATGTACCTCCGATTGGAATATTTTATATCCCTATTTTACGACATAGTTCGACAAATTTCAAGGCGAATTATCTGTTTCTGCTCAGTCGCCGAATCATAGCCACGACGCAAAAACCAAGTAATATCAGAAGAAGTGCTGAAAAATAGCTATTGAATACCAAATAGTGCACCGCTGTCAATACAATATTCAACACTAAAAGCAGTACCGATACCTTCTTCGGTGCCCCATCCACACATTGTTTTACACCGCAAAGTAACATACCGAACACTATATATGCCAGTACGCTGTAGGTCATATATGCTGTCATATCGTAAGTTTTGCTCGCCATACTTTCCAGATACGCTTTAATCGGATAATCCAGCATTGCCAATAATTCTATTAATATTATCCAGATAACCTGTTTCATTTGTTTACTCTGACCTCCGGCATGATATCCATATGTTTAAATAACGAAATACTATTAATTAAGCATTCTTTTTCCGTCTAAAACACTTGCTTTTATGGTATCACTTTTTTGTACGCTTGACAATCAAGAGTAAACATCTGGGAGAAAAGTACTATTATCTCCACAAAGGCTTTTCCTCTGTCACTGAATTCACATTTACCCAAACATCCTCACCAAGGTCCAGCCCCTGAGAAACCGGATTAGAACCGCAAAGTACTGTTTCAAGTTCCTCCAGCCCACCTAAGGGACGAAGGTCTGTCACATAATTATTTGTAATATCAAGTACCCTAAGTTTAGGCAAACTTTCTGCAAATGTAACATCGCTCAGTTTGTTTCCCTGTAAATACACTTCCTCCAAATTAGGGAATTTACCTAAGAAATCCATCTTCTCCGGCAAATTTATGTTGTCATAATCCACCATGGTAATCATACCATCATATTGTACATAAATATTCTCCCAAAACTTAACCCTGTTCATACGCAAAATTTTCAAATTAGTATTTTCAGGAATCGTGTCCAGATTTAATCCAAAGCTGCAATCATTTATATTAATCTCTTCCAGACTGGAAATTTGAAAAAAAGCGTCTACATTACCATATACATCCATCATGTGTATATCCAGCTTCTTCAACGACTTCAACACGCTGAGGTTACTAAGTTGCTCCAGATCACCACTTACCTTTGCGATTTCCAGGCTTTCCAGCTTCTGCAGATTTTCCATGGCCCCTAAGGTCTCACAGTACACCCCTGCAATACTTAAATGTTCCAAATTGGTCAAATGACGCAGGAACCCTGCATCCGCAATTCCGCTAATCTCCAAGCTTTTCAGATTGGTCCAGGCAGAAACGTCCGGCATATATTCGCTTTCATTTAAATCAAGCACCAGCTCCTCCAGTCCGGAAAGCGTACTTAAGGAAGTATAATCTATCATTTCATAATTATTATCCAATACCAGCTTTTTAAGACCGACTTTGCCTTTCAAAGGAGCCACCTGAATAACATCCGTACCAATCAGACTAAGTTCCCGTAAATGATCCATTTGTTCTACAAATGAAATATTCTTTAAGCTTTCAGAATCAATCTCTAATACTTCCAGCTTCGACATCGTGTGTAAAACATTCCAACTCAGTATGTTGTCACCGGCTGTTATTATGAGGCTTTTTAAATTCTTTAACTCTGCTAATTTGTCTATATTAGTTATACTGTATGCATATAATTCCAGCTTTTCAAGGTTGGGGAATGCGGCCAGTTTACTTAAGTCATCGTCTCTGCTGACGTACAGTCCGGTGATTTTAGCCGGATCATCTACTATTTCTATCAGTTCCGAAAGGGTATTATAGCTCCATATTTCTGTCAATTCTTCCAAGCCGGCCACATGTTCCCTATCAAGTGAACTATATACTTTTATCTTCTTAAGCCCTTTAAAATTACTCAAATCTTTATTGTTTTTGGGGGTATCCGGTGCCAAAGACACCTTTTGCACAGATCCGTCATTTCTGCTGTATTCTGCTACCAGATTCTCTTCCGTAGCATATATAGAAAGAGAGGTAATCTCACGTAGCTCAGCATCGCTTACCTCTGTGTATGGTTTGCCGTAAATTGCAGTAACCAACTGCTGATAAAACGCTGATTTCAGTCCCTGAGGTGTCTCTGACTCTACATTCTGCTTCCCCTGTGACACACCACCCGGCATTTCCTTCTGCCCATCCGTTCCATCTGACTGAGATACACTTATTACCAGCAATATAATTAATACCGCCAAAATAGCTATAAATATAAACAGTATCGCTATTGCATTGGTACTGTTCTTCTTGCTCTCCGGTTCATTATATATATTAATCACTGTGTCCGGCTGTTCATCATCTATTAAGAACTCCGCATCACAATGCGGACATTTTGCTGTGGTTTTTCCGCTCTTTTTCATCCTACCGCCACAATTAGGGCATTCCAGTTCCACCAATTTAACCATCTTTACTGTCTAGTACCTTTCTTATCGTTCTGCTGTATTTTATACACGATAATACTATACTACTATTTCCCGTTTTTTCCAAGTCATTATCTTCTCTTTACTCCGGCAAGGCAGCGTATACACAAAGTGCTCCCCAGCCAACCCGTGGATTAGGGTATTGCTGCTCACTCCGTAAAGGCCGGGCTCCTTTTTGTAAGTAGGCTTTCATTTTTTCCCCATAGAGAAAGGGATCGTTGCCACGGATAATGCCCCACTCCATTAATAGTGCTACACTTCCCGATACTATAGGAGTAGCAAAAGAAGTCCCGGTGACCTGCCCGTAGCCTCCCAGTGTATCCGGTGCAATGATGTCCACACCGGGCGCCGCCAGATCCGGCTTCTGAATACGTACCGACTGAATATTGTCAGACAGACCAAGTGCAAATCCCCTGCCGGAAAAATCCGCGTAGGTTTCATATGCGCTGTTATAGGCCGCCACTGTAATGACTCTTCCCGCGGTAGAGGGTATGGTAAACGTAGCCAGCGGGGAAGGTCTGGTAAAACCGGTCCCTTCATTGCGCAACACATAGGATGGCAGATAAACAGAAAAGTTCCCGACCCGCACATCCACAGGCTCCAATATCAGTTTCCAAAGACCGCTTGAGATATAATTGCCCGATTGCGGTAAAAGTTCTGCGAAAATTTCCTGATCCACCGAATAGGGAATCGGCTCTCCCAAATAAGCCAGCACCTGCGTATTTTCAAGAACAAAGGTATACTTACCGGATTGAATATTGGTATCCAATATCTGCCGTTCCCCGCCGGGGGATTCCAGATAAATCCGATAATTGTCCTGATAATTTTTCCATAGCTGAATGCTTAAACTCGGCTGATAACTGTCAACTGCAATTTCTATCTCTCTGGTCCGAAGTGTCCTCTGTTCTTCAGATCCACCTGTATCAAATACACTATCCACATAATGTCCTCGGGAGTTTCCTTCATTCCCTGCCCCTACGCAGATTACCGTACGTCCGATTTCTACAGCATTATCCAAGAATCTTTCCAACAAGGAAGTACCGTCGTGGGAACCGTAGGTATTTCCCAGACTTAAGTTCATCACAAGGGGCATGCCCAGCTCCCGAGCCTTTTGCAACGCATAGACCACCGCACGCATTACATCTGCAGTCTGAGGCGAATCCATTTTTACAATTAGTAGGCGGCTATCCGGTGCTACACCGGTAAGTCTTCCGGCAGCAATTCCAGCCACAGCCGTACCATGTCCTGAATTATCTCTTCCAATACTTGCTAATACTGACCATGTAGCTGACTGCAATGCTTCACTCTGCTGCAAAATAGCATTTATTTGCGTCTCGTTTATTTCTACCCCCTTAAAAAAGCCCGCCGGAGGCTCCAACGGTATGGAAAATACTCCGTCCTGCACCTCACTTTGCGGCAACGCCGCTGTCGCTCTTGTCTGATCCCAGATTGCCACGATTTTGGTCCTGCCATCCTCCTCCCTGAACTCTTCTGACTGCATCCATATGCCGGAGTCAAGCACAGCCACCAGCACCCCCTCTCCTGTCAAAAAAGGCTCCCGAGAGGTAACGGCACCGATACAGGACCCTTGCCGTACATTTACTTGCTGATAATAAAATTCTTTAGGCAATTCCACATATTCTATCTCTTCCGTATCGGCCAGTATCTCCATAGCCACTTCCGGTACGGTCAAAATAGCATAACCTGCTATTAAATATTCAATTTGAATACCATGAGCTCTCAGCCCTTCCAAACTGCCATGATATTTTACAATGGTTTCCCAAGTGGATTCTCCACTATCATAACCTACATCCAGCAAAGCAGAGCGTTCCCGCTCTCCCTGCTCTGTCTCCAATGCCAGATTTAATATATTTTCAAATTTAGGAGTCATAAAACATACCTACCAATATGTTTATAGAATATATTCCCGACTGACTCACAATATAACTACCGTAGCAACATGCTACACTTTGACCAATCAATTGCCTATTGAAATTAGGGGGGGCAAAAGACGGAAGGTACACTGTATCATGGAAAAATCCACAAAAATGTATAATAAGCAAACACCTAAACTGCGCTTTTAGTGACTGACAAAATCCACCGGTTACGAAGACTAGGCTCGAAGCCTTTGCTGAGAGGCTTTAGTCGCAGTTACCGGTTAGTTTGGCAGCACGTTGCAGTTGTTTGCGTTTATACTTTTTGTGGATTTTTCCATCGTATACTTCCCCTCATCTTTTGCCTCCCTAATCTCAATAGCCCAAAAAAGGAGCTATCCGCTAACGGATAGCTCCCCAAAAAGGTAAGTGACACTTCTCTTATTTGTCCCTCTTATAGATTTCATTGATTAATTCAGCCATTTCATCGCATCTAGCCGCCTTACAAGCATCTACGTATGCATTCCAGTCGGTTGCAATGTCTTTCTGGCCGGTGATGAACTGTAAGGACCACTGATTTACAGTATCAATAGCACCTGTCTTCATGATGTTCAAGTCTTCATTCTCAAACTCATCAGGAGTATAGGTAGGATCCAAAGGAGCTACTTCTCTATACTCGTTCATTCTGTTACAGAAGTCCATAATAGGAGGAATGAAGTTATCGGTCATCTCTGCCATAGTACCACCATACCAGAAGTTACCACCTGCATAACCCCACTGTAAACGGATATCTACGTCAGACTCAATACCAGTATCAATACCTAAACCACCACACTTATAACCATCCATCAGGCTCTTGGTTCCATCAGCTGCAACAGTATAGTGCTTGCCTTCAACACCCCACTTGGTAAGGTCATATGCTTCATGGGAATAGAATAACCAGTCAACAAATCTCAGCATCTTGATGAATCCTTCTTCGCCCAGCTCGTCCAGAGCCTTCTGCGCAATCATAACACCATTCTCAAGTCTGGAGCTTTCAGGACCATAGTTATTGTTACCCTTAGGCAGTACTACTAAATAAGTCTCATAGTTGCCTGCGCCCAGCTGCTCATCCAGGTTTGCTAACCAAGAGGTATACTGAGAACGGTTTACAGAAAGAATTGCAGTCTCACCACGATAGAACTTGTTACATGCAGTCTGATTGTCCTGCGTAAAGGTCTCGGGATCCAGGATACCATCCTTTACAAACTTGGATGCCATGGAAAGGTAATCTTTGAAATTATCAGTTGTAGGTCCGAATACAAACTCATCAGCTGCCTTATCATAAACCATACCATTACCGATAGCCCAACCTGCATTTACACCGTAAGCTTTACCCATCAGTTTCAGTAAGTTACCACCGGAACCATCCTGCACCTCGGAACCGCACCAAAGGTCAGACCATACATAGTCATCTTCCCCAATCATACCTTCTGAAACCATGTATGCCTTAACCTTTACAAGTGCATCATATAAATCATTGTAGGTCCAATCTTTTTCGATTGCAGCTACATCTACACCTGCAGCGTCAAATAAATCCTTACGGATTAAGAATGTATAGTCCTGTACAGGAGCCTCTAACATACCGGGCAGTCTGTAATACTTACCGTCAGCCTTAACGATTGTATCCAAGTCAGCCTGCATATCATACTTCTCAACGAAATCCTGATAATGAGGCATATACTGAACCCAATCAGAAATAGCTACTACTGCACCGCCATCAACATATGCAGATTCATCATAAACCTTAGGAATGATGTAGCAGGAGTTACCTGCATTGATTTCCAATGAAATCTTCTGATTATAATCATTGGAATCATAAGAAGTTAAATTCAGCTTAACATTTGTTAAGTCCTGAATATCCTTAAAAATACCCTCGGTCTCCCATGTTTCCTGCAGCGCATACCAGGATGCATCTGAGAAATACATAGAATATTCTACGGGTTCATCAGAGTGGAATGTCTTGTTCAGACCATACTCATAGTCCATATCTTCAGGATCTTCCACTACAACGCTGCTCTGCTTAACAGCGTCATCGCCTGCATCACCGCCTGTGGCAGTATCTCCACCACAACCTGTAAGGCAGGTCATTACCATTGCTGCAGTCAGCAATGTACTGAGTAATTTTCTTTTCATTAAAAGAACCTCCCTTTAAGATAAATAAATAAATTATTCTAAAGCCTTATGGCAATAGTAACAACTCCCTACGTGCGGACCACACATTACTCTTTCACGCCACCCAGCATCATACCCTGTACAAAGTACTTCTGGATGAACGGATAAATACAAATCAGAGGAAATGCAGTAAGTACCATACAACAGGACTTTATGTTGGAAGCAATCTGTGCCGCATCCGCCACAGCGCCCGGGTCATTACTGGTAGTGGCACCACTGATAATCTGTCTCAGATAATATGCTACCGGCCACTTACTCTTCTCATTTAAGTACAGGAATGCGTTAAACCAGTTATTCCAATAACCCACGATGTAGAACAATGTCATGGTTGCCATAATCGGCTTGGATAACGGTAATACAATTCTTGCAAAAATACCCACATGGGTCAGACCGTCAATTGCGGCAGCCTCCTCCAAATCCTTAGGGATACTTGCAAAGAAGGACTTCATCAGCAATACATAGTAAGTACCGATCAGACCGGGAATAATAAACGCTAATGTGCTATCCTTTAATCCCAAACGGCTCATCAACACATAGTTCGGAATCAGACCACCACCAAAGTACATGGTAAATATGATGAATGGTGTAAAAAACTTATTCAGTCTCAGCTCCGGCTTGGACAAGGGATATGCAAGCATTGCGGAGAAGAAAAGTGAAGCCAGCGTACCGATAAAGGAATACCAAATCGTATTGCCGTAATATCTGACGAAATCACCCTTCGTAATAACACTGATATATGTAGTCACATTAAACTCTACCGGCCACAGTTTAACCATACCCTGAATAATGGCTGACTCAGAGGAAAAAGACTGGGCCACCAGATATAGGAAGGGATACAATGTAACTGCTGAGATTAATATCATTAAAATGGTATTGCATACCAGGAAAATTCTGTAGGAAACAGACAGCTTTATATTTTTTCTGACTGAAACTACTGCTTCTTCTGCTTTTGCCATGTATCATCACCTCCCTTAGAATAAACCGCTCTGTGTAGTCTTTTTGGATACGATATTTGCCACGGTCAGCAATACAAGATTGATCAGACCTTCAAATAAACCAATTGCAGTTGCATAACTGTAATTACCGGATCCGATACCCATTCGGTAAACCAGAGTGGAAATAATATCCGAAGTCTCGTAGGTCATGGGATTATACAGCAGGAATACTTTTTCAAAGGCTCCGCCGGAACCAACCAGACCACCGATATCCAAAATTAACAAAGTAGTAATGGTAGGCAGAATGCAGGGGATTGTAATATGCCATACACGCTGGAAACGGTTGGCACCGTCTATCTCTGCTGCCTCATACAAGTCCGGACTGATGCCGGCTATGGCAGCCAAATACAGGATTGTACCCCAGCCAAGACCCTGCCACAAACCGGAGCCTACAAATATGGTGGGAAACCATTCCGGCAAAGCAATAAAAGTAATAGCTTCACCACCCATAGATTCAATCAAACCGTTAATAGGACCATTAGTGGATAATAATTCACGCACCATACCGGCAATAATAACCATAGATATGAAGTGGGGCAGATAAGATACAGTCTGCACAAACTTCTTCCAATGAATGTTTCTGATTTCATTCAATAAAAGTGCAAAAATCAATGTCAAAGGAAATCTGAACAATAAGTATGTAATATTCAGGGATAAGGTATTTTTAAATGCTCTCCAGAAGCTGGGATCCTGGATAAACTGTTCAAAATATCTGAAACCGGCAAATTTATCACCAAAAATACTACCGCCGGCACGGAATTTTCTAAATGCAATAATATTACCTGCCATGGGGATATATCTGAAAATAATATAATATACTACCGGAATCAGCAGAAATAAATACAATCTCCAGTACTTCGCAATATGTCTATGCAACGGCAACTGCGCCTTCTTTGCCGCTATTTTGGCAGCTTTTTCGGCAGTAAGCTCTTTTGCATCTGTCTTAGCCATTATAGTTCCTCCTCACCAATCATGTTTTAATGAATTCGTGAGACTGATTATAAAGCAAAAAACAAACTCACTTCCTACCAGAAATTGCTATCCGATAATCAAATATTGTGATTTTTTGCCGACCTGCATAAATATAGCACAAAAGTACTACCTTGTTTTTGTATTATTGTGCCATTTTGCACACCCCATTTTTGTACATATTGTCAATATTTGCAGTTGTTCCATCTTTTTTTGCCCATTTTTTATCCACCTTGCCCAAAAGCACAAAAATAGAACCTGCTTTTGCAATAATTGCTAAACAGGTCCTTAAAATCATTATTTATTATAAAATTCTTTAAATGCTGCCACTGCATAATATAAATCCTTCACACCCGCAGTTTCCACGGCAGAGTGCATCGCAAGCTGCGGAAGTCCCACATCCACAGATGACACAGACACATGGGAAGTGGAAATATTACCTAAGGTGGAGCCACCTGCCATATCCGAACGATTGGTATAGGTCTGGTAAGGTACTCCTGCTCTGTCACACAAGTCCTTCATATATGCAGCAGATACGCCATCCGTTGTGTACTTCTGACCGGCATGATATTTAATCACCAAACCGCCGTTCAAATAAGGCCGGTTGGTAGGATCAGATTTTTCCGGATGGTTGGGATGCACTGCATGTGCATTGTCCGCAGATATCAGAAAGCTGTCTGCTATCAAGCGTAAGTAAGCCTCCCTATCCATACCTGCCCCTACACAGATACGTTCCAGTGTATCCTGCAGGAATCCGGAATCCGCGCCCTGGCGGCTGCCGCTTCCCACCTCTTCGTTATCAAATACCGCTAATACATTCACATACTCTTGAGGCTTACTCTCGCCAAACGCTTTCAGCCCGGCATACACACACTGTAAGTCATCCAATCGGGGAGACAGTATAAATTCACTGTTTGCCCCAAATACGGTTCCTTTTTCCCGCACATAGGCAAATAAATCCTGCCCCAGAATATCCTTTTCTTTCACTCCTGCTGCCTTTGCCACCTTAGCCAGAAGTCGGCTTTTCAGCCCCTTACCTTCCGTACCTGCAAACAGCGGCAGCATGTCTACCTGGGGATTATATTCCATCCCCTTATTGGCTTCTCTGTTCATATGAATGGCCAGAGAGGGAATCACGAATAAATCCTTCTCTACATTCACCAACCTGGTCACCAGCCGGTCCTCTTCCCTGACAATCACTCTGCCTGCCACGGATAAAGGGCGGTCCAGCCAGCCGGACATAATCATACCGCCATACTTTTCAGTATTGAGTCTGACATATCTATTTTCCAGCTGCATCTCGGGATGTTCCTTTAACTTAAAGCAGGGAGAATCACTATGGACCGCAATCAGGTGAAACCCTTTTGGCTCCCCTATCGGCGCAAGGTAGGTATCTCCTTCCGGTAATCGAAATGCAATCAGGGAAGAATCCCCCCGTACCACATAATAACCGCAGCCGGCCTGAATCTCCCATGGGGCACTCTCTTTCAATTCCCGGAAACCTGCTCCATCCAGCCTTTTCTTTATATTCTCTATCACATGAAAGGCGCTGGGACTTTGGTCAATAAAGTCCAGCATTTCTTTTGTCATCTTCATATATTCTTTCATAATCGTCACTCTCCGTCTGCCGCCGCCAATCTCCTCACATAATGGATATTAACAGCTGATTTGCAGAAACTGTCCATTACCTGCCATTCGAAGCTTGCCCATATCGGCCGGCAAAAATACACAATCACCCTTACCTAAAGACAGACTCTGTCCTTTATTCTCTCGCTCTCCATAATGGAGCCCGGCATCACCGGACAACATCAACAGAATCTGAAAATTCTGCCCTGGCACTTCCCATTCCAGTTCCTTACTGAGAAGCACTCTCTCTACATGAAAATAAGGACACTGGCACAGGCTTTCCCTTGCCGCTCCCGGCGTATACCGAAGCAGTCTCAGCTGCTGCCGCACCTGCGGCGCCGCCTTACGGTCCAATACCTGCAATGCTTTCTCCACATGAAGCGCTCTGGGTTCTCCGTTCTTGTCAATACGGTCATAATCATAAACCCTATAGGTCACATTTGAGCTTTGCTGTATCTCTGCCAATACCACTCCTGCACCAATGGCATGAATGGTTCCCGGGCGCACAAAGAACACGTCATCCTTACGTACCGGCAAACGCTGTACATGATTCACAATACTGCCGTCCCTTACATATTCCCGCAGCTGCTCCTCTGTAATATCGTGGGAAAATCCATAAATCAGCTCCGCCCCCGGTCTTGCGTCCAGCACATACCACAGCTCTGTTTTACCTGCTTCCCGTTCATGCTCCATGGCATAATCATCATCGGGATGTACTTGCAGGGACAAATCCCTATGAGCATCAATCAGCTTGACCAGCACCGGTATCCCCAGTGGATTTCCGGCATGCTTACCCAACACCTCAGGATACCGTTCCACATATTCCTTCAGGCTGCGTCCCTGCCAAGGACCATTCGCAATAAAGGAAAGTCCGTCCGGGTGGGTGGAGCACTCCCAGCTTTCTGCCAGCATCTCCATCTCCGGCAGCTTGCCGTATTCCTGCTGCAAGCGGTTGCCTCCCCACAGATAATCCTTTCCCGCAGGCCTGAGCAAAAGAGGTATATTCAGTTCATCACAGGTCAAACTTCTGCTTGTCGTTAACATCAATATTCTTTCCTAACTGTACCTCGATAATCTTTAACTGGGTATCCGCAATAACTGTATGCTTACAGCCCGCAGACATGGTAATCACGTCTCCCGGCTCCACGTTCTGTTCCATGCCGTCCACAATGGTACGACCCCTGCCACTAACTACAGTCCATACCTCATCACGGTGCTCATGACTGTGATAATGCAGTTTATGCCCGGGTAAAAGTGTCACTTTGATGGTCATGCTCTCAGGCTGTACATCCAGTACCTGAAAGCTTCCCCAGGATTTCTCTGCATACATTACCTGCTGCTCCATGGCATCCACATAAGGTTTAATATAACTACTCTGCTCCTTATCAGATACCAAGATACCGTCACCGCTGGCAGCAATAACCATATCCTTACAGCCCATGCAAAGTATGGGGATGTTAAGCTCATTAATAACGTGTGTATTTGCGCAGGTCTGATTCAGAATGCCCTGTCCCAATACCTGCTCATCCATAGCCTCGGTAAAGGTATTCCAGGTACCCAGGTCCTTCCACTCTCCGTGATAACGAAGCACCTGAATCTCCTGCTCCTTCTCCACCACCGCGTAGTCAAAACTGATTTTATTCAAATCACCGTATTTACGGTACAAATCAAAGTAATCCTTAAAATCGATCATCGAGTGGGCCTTTTCCAGCAAATATCCCAGCTTAAAGGCAAATACGCCACCATTCCAAAGAGCACCCTGCGCAATATAACTTTTGGCAGTTTCCACATCAGGCTTTTCTTTAAAAGTGGAGACCCTGCTCACACTTTCTGCTGACGTTGGAATGATATAACCATATTTTTCACTGGGATATGTAGGCTCTATTCCCATCAAGCTTAAGTTACAATCGCCCTTCTCTGCAAGATCGGACAATTCACCGATCGCCTCAAAATAGGAGGACTCCACGTAAGGGTCCACAGGGCATACTACCACTGCTTCCTCCGGTTTCACACCCTGTACATCGTGCAGATACGCCGCCGCCAGACAGATTGCCGGAAAGGTATCCCTACGCTCCGGCTCCACGCAGATACCCACTTTATCCCCCAACTGGTTCTTAATGGCACTTACCTGCTTCTTGCCTGTTGCAATGGTCACCTTTGCCTGTGCATCTGCTTCCATAATCTGTCCGTATACACGCATGAGCATGGAATCCAGCTGGCCCTCTTTATTCTGAAATATCTTGATAAACTGTTTGGAGCGTATATCATTGGACAAAGGCCAAAGTCTCTTTCCGCTTCCTCCCGACAATAAAATAATATTCATAGTTCCTCTCATTCCGGTGTTTTGTAGCATTGGCTGAAACCTTATGCCTGTTTATAAATCACCTGATTTTTAATCTCCAACGCCTTTTCCTCTCCACAGAAAATACCTGCAATAGCCAGACCAAAATCCGTTGCGGTACCCATACCCCG
The DNA here is from genome assembly GCA_045597105.1 of Acetatifactor sp. Lineage (GTDB taxonomy): Bacteria > Bacillota > Clostridia > Lachnospirales > Lachnospiraceae > Acetatifactor. The sequence continues at coordinate 38,960 of JAZODQ010000079.1, read as the reverse complement.
GGAAGTTACCACATGTCCGTCTACCTCAACATTCTCCATGGATACAATCGCACCCTCCAGCTCCGGCTCAAATCCGGGATAACAGCAGGCTCTTCTGCCCTTTAAGATGCCTCTGTGACCGAAAATACTTGGTGCCGCACAAATAGCACCGATATACTTGCCCAGGGCGTTAAAAGCATCTATCTGGGCCATCAGACCCTCGTGTGCCTCCAGCCCCTGTGTCCCTTTCAAACCGCCGGGAAGTACCAGCATATCATAATCTGCAAAATCAATCTCTTCAAAAACCTTGTCCATCCCCACTGCAATACCATGGGAGCTTACTACTACTCTATCTTCCGTAATGGATACCATATCGATATCCAGTCTGCACCTGCGGCAAATATCCACTACTGCAATTGCCTCTACCTCTTCATATCCTTCTGAAAAAAAGATTGCTATACGACTCATATTTACCTCCATCTGTATCAAAATTGTCATGCTTTTACCCACATGTTTTCAGTATACACATTTATCCCGATTATTTCAACCAAAAGCGCCCTGTGAGACGGTTTCTTTCCCGTCCAATCCTCTTCCCGATATACTTTACAACATTTGCTCTTTTCAATATTTTATGCTATAATAAACGTGTGAGCGGACATTTTTCTGCCGCGGTCCGGCATACGTGCTCACACAGAACAAGACTAGAAAGTGACACCATGGAAATTGAAAGAAAATTTTTGATTAAAACGATTCCCGACAATCTGGAATCCTACCCTTATCATCATATTGAACAGGCCTATTTAAATACCGATCCTGTAGTCAGAGTCCGCAAATCCGATGAGGATTACTATATGACCTACAAAGGCAAAGGTATGCTGGCACGAGACGAAAGCAATCTGCCCCTAAATCCGGAGGCCTACTATCACTTACGTGAAAAGGCTGACGGCAATATTATATCCAAACGCAGATTCCTGATTCCCCTGGTAAATCCGGGATTCAAAGAAGGTTTTCCCGCACCGCCGGATGATTATACCCTGACCATTGAGCTGGATGTATTTGATGCCCCCTTTGCTCCTCTTGTTATGGCAGAGGTTGAATTTGGCAGTAAGGATGCTGCTGAAGCATTCGTACCGCCGGAATGGTTTGGTGAAGAAGTTACCTTCCAGAAGGAATACCACAACGCCACCCTTTCCCAGATGAAATTTGATTAGGAAACAATTACTTATACTTACAAAAACGGAAGGCCTAAAGCCTTCCGTATATTTTTGCCATTCTATGTATTCTTTTTGCCAGTTCCGGGGTCAACGCATCCTTATCCATTCTCCACTTCCAGTTATCACCAAAAGTAGAAGGGAAATTGATTCTGGCTTCATTACCCAATTCCAGATAGTCCTGCATAGGAATAATCGCAGTATCTGCCACACTGGAAAGCGCTGCTCTGATCAGACCATGGCAAAGTGCCAGGTCGTCCTCTCCGCCCACATATGCTCTGACATATTCCTTGTCGTCTGCAGATATACTGCCAAGCCATCCCAGAGTCGTTTCATTATCATGAGTTCCCGTATAAACCACACAATTCCTCTGATAGTTGTGGGGCAGATAGTCGTTGGGCTCCCAATTATTAAATGCAAACTGCAATATCTTCATGCCCGGATATCCGCTGGCCTTTACCATATCCAGCACGCTCTGGGTCAAAAAGCCCAGATCCTCTGCAATGACTCTCTGATCGCCCATACGGTTCTTAAAGGTTTCAAACAACTCCATACCCGGACCTTTTTCCCAATGTCCGTTGCGGGCAGTCTCATCCCCATAGGGCACAAACCAATATTCATCAAAACCACGGAAATGGTCGATTCTCACCACATCATATAGTTTATAGCAATGGGCAATTCGCTCCATCCACCAGGCAAATCCTGTCTGCTTATGGTAGTCCCAATTATATAACGGATTGCCCCATAGCTGGCCTGTAGCAGAAAAAGCATCCGGAGGACAACCTGCCACGCCTATGGGCAGACCTTCTTCATCAAACTGAAAAAGTTCCGGATGGGACCAGGTATCGGCACTGTCCAGTGCCACATAAATAGGAATATCTCCCACGATTTCCACATTTCTTTCATTGGCATACTGTTTCAAAGCAGACCACTGCATCATAAACATATACTGCTGATAACGATAAAAGCGAATATCTGTATCAAGCAGCTTCTTATATTTTTCCATTGCATCTGCATCACGCAAACGGATATCCTCATCCCAGTCCATAAAGCATTTGCCGTCAAAGTGATTTTTTACTGCCATATACAGACAATAATCCTCCAGCCAGAAAGCATTGTCCTGTAAAAAGATCTCGTACTCTGCAGTACGTTCTATTCCTCTTGCCAGGGCACGTTCAAACGCCTTACGAAGCAGACGGAATCTCCCTGCATAGATACGTTCATAATCCACATAATGCTCATGTCCCACAAACGCACATGATTCACACTCTTCCTCAGTCAACAGCTCATCCTCTATCAACATCTCCAAGTCGATAAAATAAGGGTTACCTGCGAAAGTGGAAAAAGACTGATAAGGTGAATCCCCGTATCCGGTAGGTCCTAACGGAAGTATCTGCCATAAACTCTGGCCTGCTTCCTGCAGAAAGTCCACAAATTTATAACCGGCCAGTCCTAAGGTTCCGATGCCATACTTAGACGGAAGGGAAGATATCGGTAACAAAATACCCATTTGTCTCTTTTTTATCATTAGTAGCCTCCTATACCGCAATCCTGTTAAATTGCTGAAAGACCTTGCTTATCGGATCAAATATACAAAGTAAGCTGCATAACATGCCAACATAATACCGCCGCCGGCTCTGCCGAGCTTTTTATTCTTAAACACACAAATCCAAAGCAGAACCATAACTGCTGCTGCCACAATACTGTCTATTATAAAGTCAGGCGAATAGAACACAGGCGTAATCAGCGCACTGGTACCTACTACAAACAATATATTAAAGATATTACTGCCCACAACATTGCCCACAGCAATATCTGCTTTACCCTTCATTGCTGCAGTAGCACTGGTCACCAATTCAGGCAGGGAAGTACCAAATGCCACAATGGTCAGACCGATAAAACGCTCACTCATACCAAACATGGTTGCAAGTGCTGATGCAGCATCTACTGCCAGATTACTGCCGAGTACAATCATTCCCGCACCGATGATAACCATTAAAATCAGCTTCCACATGGCATCGGATGCTTCTGCCTGTGCGCCCTCTTCTACTGCCGAACCATTCTTTGCCATCTTAAGCAGATACAGCAAGTATACAATCATAAATACCCAAAGTAGCACACCGTCCAATCGGCCTACCTGTGTATCTGTCAGTCCCAGCAGGGCAAGCAAAATAGTCATACCTAATGTAAATGGCATTTCGTATTTGATGGTACTTTTCTGCACTGCTATGGGACAAATCACTGCAGTAATTCCCAAAATAACCAATACATTCATAACATTGGAACCCAGCACATTACCGATGGTAATCTCAGCAGAGCCCTTCAGTGCTGCGGAAATACTTACCGCTGCTTCCGGCAGGGAAGTTCCCATCGCTACGATGGTCAGACCGATTACCAACTGAGGAATACCGAATTTATCCGCAATCTTGGATGCACCTTCCACAAACCAGTCCGCGCCCTTCATCAGCAGAACAAAACCTGCTACTAAAATCAAAAGTTGAATTACAATATCCATGTTTTACTCCTCCGTACTTCAAAGTTCCATTACTGTATTCGTATGCAAGCATCCGATTTTCCTCGCTACTCGCGCAAAAAAAGTACTGACCAAATCAGTACTTTATAGTGCGGGTGACAGGACTTGAACCTGCACGTCGGGGACACTAGAACCTAAATCTAGCGCGTCTGCCAATTCCGCCACACCCGCAAAATGTTACTACCATACGCTTATATGCACCGTACAGTAAACACGGCCTGTTTCAGACCGTGTTTATTATACTCTTGTCCTTCCATTTTTGTCAAGTGACAGACCTCAATATCATTATTCTTTCACTATCCGATATACAACACAGGCGTGGGGCTCCAATACCGCAGCAATTTTCTCCTTCACCTTGTCTTTTTCCCCACTCCACAATTCCTCTGTTTCAATTGCCACATCTGCAAGCCCCAGCTCTTTCATGGTCACTGCCACTTCCAGGGACGCACCATCCCCCAGATGAAACAGCGCCACATAATGCTCTCCCGTATGGGGATTGACTGCCTGCCACACAGCATGATCTTCCTCCCTGCAAATCTGGTGTGGCCTGGTCTCCGGATGCAACATCTCCAATACCTTCTTATTGGTTAACAGCTTAAGGGTTGTCCGGTCCAACTTTGTCATTTCCGCTCCCAGCATCAAAGGAGAACCAAAGAGACACCATAATGTCATCATTGTTTTCTGCTCATCGTAGGTAAAGCGGGTATATCTCTCTTCTCCAAAGCCCTTACCAAGATAGCCCAGTGGTAACATATCACAATCCGGATAATTACCTGCCGAAACATGCTCCTGCCATATTTCACAGCGTCTGAACATATCCTTCAGTAATCTCCAATCATCCCAAAAGTCATCGGTAATACGCCACATATTTGCATATTTCTCATAATACCATGCCTCTTCAATAATAGCCGGTCCGGGAGATAAAGATAATACCATATCCCTGCCACATTTCTCAATTGCCTCAGCAAGCATCTTTATTTCTTCCTTTGCAGAGGGCTGGTCATAACGGCAGATATCATCACATTTAATGAAATCTACACCCCAATCCGCATACATATTAATCAGGGAATCATAGTAAGCCTGCCCCTCCGGTGTGTTTTTAACCCCGTACATATCAGGGTTCCAGTAACAAATAGAATTGGCAATGGCCACCTCATCTGCCGTAACCGGACAATCCAAAATAGCATCATGATGATGTGCTGCTATTCTGGGAATCCCTCGCATGATATGAATACCGAACTTTAATCCCAGGGAATGTACATATTCGGCCAATGGGCCAAAACCTCTGCCACCTGCCGCAGAAGGGAATCTGTCTACATCCGGTTGTAATCTGGAATACTCATCCATCTCCACAGCAGCAAAGGGGATATACTGGTGCTCCGCCCTACGACTGCCCGGCTTTTTCGCATACCACTGGATATCCACCACTATATACTGCCAGCCGTATTCCTTCAGATGCTTTGCCATATAGTCCGCATTTGCTTTGATTTCCTGTTCATTTACCGTTGTATCATAATAATCATAACTGTTCCATCCCATAGGGGGCATTAATGTCATATCCTTCTTGCTCATAAAAACCTCCGTCCCAGCAAATCATCTTCTGCGTTATTACCTTTTATTATAATTCATACCGTTTATAAAAAATAGCGTATATTATCATAATTTTTCCTGTATACATAAAAAAGCCATTATTTTTACATAAACATTGTAAATAAGAGTTGACACAACCCGACAAAAAAGTATATCATATCTTTTTGAACGGTTTAATAATCAGAGTTTTTAATGTTAGACACAGGAGATGTTTCATGAACGAAAATATGGCTGAATTCAGCGCAAAATTGGCAGAACTGGTTAAGTTCGCACAAAAAAATAATAATACGCTGGAACAGGATGATATTATAAAAATTTTGGCACTTCCCTCCCTGGACGGCGAGCAGATGGAAAACGTATACTCATATCTGGAAAAACAGGGAATCGATATTGTATATCCCATCATTGACGATGAACCTGATCTGGACGATTTTGAAGGTTTGGAAGAATTTGATGAAAAACTGGAGGATATCGACCTTTCCGTACCGGAAAACGTTTCCGTGGAAGATCCTGTCAGAATGTATTTAAAAGAAATCGGTAAAGTACCTCTTCTCTCAGCTGACGAAGAATGCGAGCTGGCACAGAAGATTATTGACGGTGATGAAGAATCCAAAAAGAAGCTGGCTGAATCCAACTTACGTCTGGTTGTCAGCATCGCCAAGAAATATACCAACAGAGGTATGTCCTTCCTTGACCTGATCCAGGAAGGCAACTTAGGTTTATTAAAGGCAGTAGACAAATTTGACTACACCAAAGGTTTTAAGTTCAGTACCTATGCAACCTGGTGGATTCGTCAGTCCATCACCCGTGCACTGGCAGACCAGTCCAGAACCATTCGTATCCCGGTGCATATGGTGGAAACCATTAACAAGCTGGTTCGTATCCAGAGAAGCCTGTTGCAGGATTTAGGCCGCGAACCCAGTCCCGAGGAAATTTCTGAAAAAATGAACCTTCCCGTAGACCGTATCCGTGAGATTCTGAAAATCTCACAGGAGCCCGTTTCTCTGGAAACTCCCATCGGCGAGGAGGCAGACAGCCATTTGGGCGACTTTATCCAGGACGAGACCACTCCCGTTCCTGCCGATGCAGCAGCATTTACTATGCTACGCTCTGAGCTGTCCTCTGTACTGGAGACCCTGACAGAACGTGAACGAGAGGTATTGAATCTTCGTTTCGGATTAATCGATGGTCGTGCCCGTACATTGGAAGAAGTAGGTAAGGAATTCAAGGTAACACGTGAGCGTATTCGTCAGATTGAAGCCAAAGCGCTTAGAAAGCTCCGTCACCCTTCCCGTAGCAAACGCTTAAAAGATTTTATGGAATAAAGCAGAGTAACACGAAGCGGAAAGCACTATCCGGTGCCTTCCGCTTCTTTTATCTTATCTATGCTTTTTTCTCATTCTCTGTATTTAACTGTAAATAATCAAATACTTTAATATTCTCTTCCGGGACACCGAGCTCCTGCAACATTTTCTTTGATACCTGTGTATCTTCCCGGGTGGAATATTCCGGTATCCGCGGCACCTTCACTACATAAGTTTCTTTCGGTAACCTTTCGATGACCTGCTGCAGATTGTAAAGCACCTGCGCATTGTCCTTTCCCGTGTACTTTTTATAAATATCAGGCTGCATGGCCTTGCAGTCTATGATAAAGGAAAACCGGCCGTTAAAAAGCGGCTGAAGCTGCGCTACGGGCACATTCAGGGATGTTTCTATATTGATATTCCACTCCTTCGGACACAGCTTAGCAAATTCTGCAATCTGCGTACTCTGTAATAACGGTTCCCCACCACCAAAAGTCACACCTCCGCCGGTATAGAGAAAATAACAATGGTCTATAGCCAATCGTTCCACCAACTGCTTTGGCGTCAGCATTTCCACTTTATTCTCCGGCTGCAGCAATTCCTGATTGATACAATAAGGGCAGGAAAGGGGACATCCTGCCAGGGCTACTAACGTGGTAATCCCCTTTCCGTCCGTGCGCATACGATGTCTGTCAATAGCTAATACCGCAAGCTCCATACTCATTCCTCTCCCTGTCCGCTTTCCGGCATCACAGGTATTTCGCCTGCCAGCTCCCGGTCTGTCTCCTCTGTAGATTCACTTGGAGGTGCTACTTCCATACCACCTTCATAATTGACCACAGTGGCCACATCACCCTCCAGTACTTCCTCTGTCAGTTCACATTCTGTTTGCTCCGAAGAATCACTTGGAGGCTCTACTTCCATACCACCTTCATAATCTACCACAGTGGCCACATCACCCTCCAGTACTTCCTCTGTGATTGGCGGCTGTATACCACCGTCCATAGCATAGCGGTCCATGACATTACATCCGGTCAAACACAGCGCTGCCACTGTTGTCAGCCCTGCCGCTGCGACACGACGTTTCATATCCGCTTCTTCCATCTGCCTCTTCAAAATCGCTGCATTCAATCGCAACTCTTCACTCTTACACTTAGGACAGGTTCCGCTGCAATATCCCTCGTATGTACATTCCGTCTGATGTAGGTCGATTCCCAAATCCTCTGCCATCCTGGCACGAATCTGTTTTAACTCTCTGCACTTTTCTTTATGAATACGTCCTAACTCTTCTTTGCTCCTCTTCATAAGGCACCTCCTCTGTCATCCTTTCAGATATTCCGCCCTGTTTATGGCTTCTTATTCTAATAGACGAGGAAAAATCAGGAAAGTTGCAAATTGTAAATATTTTCCTATCCGTGCACTTCAAAACGTAAATGTCCCCTATACTTCCTTTGCCTCCAGAAAATCCGTAATATGCGTCAGGAAATCATCAGCCTCCTCATAGAGTCCATGACCGTATTCCTCATACATATATAGACTGCTGTCGGGGATATTTGCGGCCACATCTTCTGAAGCCTTCCCTGACGCAATCAAATCCTTTCTGCCTCCGATTACCAATGTCGGACAGGCAATTTTGTGTAACTCGTTATGAGCATCATGGGTGACACAGGCATCCGCCATTACCAGGAAACGTTCAAAGCTTTTGGGTTTACCCATGTTTCCAAAAACAGCAAACATAAAGCGTGATTTTTCCAAATACTTTTCCGTATAGGATTTCTCAGCGGTATCTGTCATAATGCTTTTATAATCTCCTCTATAGGCCATCTCCTTCCATCCCTCTATGTTCTTACAAATGATCTCATTAGGTTTTGAAAGCGTCACTGCCAACACCAGCTTTTTCACATAACCGGGATAATCTATAGCCAAATACTGGGCTACCATCCCTCCCTGTGACACACCTACCACATAAGCCTCAGGTATCCCCAGTGCGTCCATGGCCGTCTTCACATCTCCTGCCATATCCCTTGTATTAAAACCTTCCGGCATATTCCTTCTGCGGCTGAACACGTATACCCGATAGTCCTTGGCATAACGCCGGTACATAAAAGCAAGGGGAATTTCCTTCCCCTTTACAGTCCGCAGACCGTCTCCCAGTCCCGGTATCATAATCAGCTGCCTTTTTCCACTGCCAAAGACTACATACTCCATTTCAACATCATCTATTTTCAATACATCACTTTTTGCATTATATATCATAGCTTCTCTCTTTAATTTCCCATCAGCAATTTATAAACTGACATCCGCCTCCACTTTTTATGTTGTATAACCATATGGCATCTGGCCCATATTTCTTTGTGGTATGTAAAAGCATCCTTTATCACATTATCTTCCACAAAGCCCAGCTTTTCGTAGCATTTTCTTGCACTGCTGTTTACATCAAAAACATTCAATTGTACAGAATCCACGCCTGTAATATCAAAAGCATACTTCAGTACCAGACGAAGCATCTCCCCGCCATATCCCTTTCCTCTCAGCTCATTATCCAAAACCACAAACTTTAAGAATCCTGAATTACTGGAAGGATTTACGGAATAGACAAAAAAACCGATTTGTCTGCCATCATTCTCTGTCACAACATACGCAGTACCGCCCCAGTCATTGGCCTCCTTCTCCAGCGCCGCCTTTAATCTTTCTCTGGCAATCGGATAGGGAATCAGATTCGCACACCACAGGGCATGTGTTCTCTCATCCTGCAGCCATTTCTCTATATATTCATAATCTACAGTATTTATGTATGGTCTAAATTGCATCGCAATCCTCTTTTCTTATGTCTATAAATAAAAATAATGATATGGCTATGTAAAATATAATAACATACTTTTGACTTTTGTGATATGGTAAAAAAGAATCTTTGGGGATCTCGTAACTCTCTAGACCACAAGCATCTCGCTACGCAAGATAGCTTGGGTTTTCGCGACACTCGTCAAGGCTGCGTGTATACACGCGCTTTTCCTCGTTGTTCGCGAAAATCAAAAAAGTCACATCACTCACGTGATATACTTTTGGAAAATGAGACATCGGGGATCTCGTACAAGGGTTCGAATCCCCGTGACTCCCTAAATCAAAAAAGCCATATCACTCACGTGATATGACTTTTTTGATTAAGTGAGACATCGGGGATTCGAACCCCGGACAACTTGATTAAAAGTCAAGTGCTCTACCGACTGAGCTAATATCCCATCTTGTATTTAGCAGGGCTAGCTGGATTCGAACCAGCGACTGCAGCAGTCAAAGTGCTGTGCCTTACCGCTTGGCGATAGCCCTGTATGACACCAAGCATGCCATTACGATAATCTCTATCGTAAAAGGTGGATAAAGGGATTCGAACCCTTGGCCTCCAGAGCCACAATCTGGCGCGCTAACCAACTGCGCTATACCCACCATATAAGAGATAATTGCTATCTCAAATGTGCCCAAAGGGATTCGAACCCCCGACCCACGGCTTAGAAGGCCGTTGCTCTATCCAGCTGAGCTATGGACACATGTCTGTCATAATCAAACCGACGAATGCTATTTTATCGTATATAAGGAGGTTTGTCAACAGTTTTTTTAGAATATCTTTGTTTTAATTGTATATTTATTTTGTACAAATCTAATATTACCGTTTTTTTCTCTTTATGAGTTTATATATCACTACTCCAATACCGGCAATAGCAACCACAACTGCGCCGATAACTCCCCATGGAACATCATCCAGACAATCCCAGAAATCACCGCCGGAAAAATCTGCACCTTCGGCCAAAACTTCTGCCACTTCTTCAGTTACTTCTATCCCCACATCCACGAGTTCAACAACATCGGCGCCATCCAGATAACCGTTCGGTTCATGATTTTTCGACTGATTACTTCCTTCTGTTCCATATACATTCATATTATTCACGCTCTACTTCCCTCTTAAACTTATTATGTCAACAAGGGGAATGATTTATACCATCCCCCTTTATCCGTTACTTATTCTTCACGCAGAACAAACTTGGCAACCATCTCTTCCAGACCAACGGACTGTGCTGAAAGTTCCTGACTTACTGCAGAAGTTTCCTGGGCTGCTGCTGAATTGTTCTGCACAACTGCGGATATCTGTTCAATTCCTGCCTCAATCTGTTTCAGCATATCAGCTTGTTCACGGGATGCTGCTGCAGCACCGGATGCCATGCCGGCAAAGGTTTCCATACTCTCAAGAACTACCTCGATGGATTCCAAAGTACGGTCTACAATTTTGTTACCGGCCTCAATCTCTGTAAGTGCCTTACTAATCAACTCCTTGGTGGTCACAGCGGACTGGGCACTGTCTGTAGCAAGCTTACCGATTTGGTCAGCTACTACTGCAAATCCTCTTCCTGCTTCACCTGCTCTTGCAGCCTCTATGGATGCATTTAGGGACAGCAGATTGGTCTGTGCCGCAATACCCTCGATTTCGCCAATAATATTCTCAATTTCCTTGGAGGTTTCTGTAATGCGTCCCATGGCCTCGGTCAGCTGATTGATTTCCTCACGATTCTTTTTTGCATCCTCTGCAGCTGTCTTTGCATGTGTGGCCGCTTTTACAGCGTTCTCGGCACTTTCCTCAGAAATATTGCTTACACTTTCAATGGTAGCAGTAAGCTCTTCTACTGCACCTGCCTGATTGCCGGCACCTTCCGCCAATTCCCGGGCATTGCCTGCCATTTGTTCAGAGCCTGCCATAACGCGGTCTGATGCCTCTTTAATCTGACGTAAAGTACCATCCATCTGCGCATTCAACTTTTCAATAACATTAAATAAATTTGCAAAATCGCCCACATAGCACTCTTCTGCCTTAGAAGCAACATTAAACCGGCCTTCTGCCATCTCACCCAACATATATCCGGAATCGCTGACGATCGCATGCATCTGCGCACAGGCTTCACGCAGATCTGCTGCCAACTCACCCAGCTCGTCCTGACTTTCATATGTGATTTCAATATCAAAATCGCCTGCTTTTACCTTCTGTACTGCAGCCTGTAATTCATGAACCGGCTCCACAATGGCTGTTGAAAGACTCTTCGCAACAACCGAGCACAAGCTGATATTAAGTCCTACTGCAAGTATCAATAGAATAATGCCTATAAGACCACTACCTGAAGTAAATATACTAATCTCTGCCATTTTTGCATATATTGCAATATTAGCAACCGCAATCAGTGCGGTTATGATAAACCCTATAATTATAGCCTTAAACGACAGTTGAAATTTTTTATGCACCTTCGCATTCTGCAGCCTCTTGTTTACCCTTTTCTTCTTCTGTCCTTCACTCATATTCTGTCCTCCGATACAAAAGTTTGCTGAGTCATTTTCCTGTGCGGAAATACAATTATCACTCACTTATACCAAGTATATCACTTTTTTAAAAAAAGAAAAGGGAGATAGCGCAAATTTTATACACAATTCTGCACAAAAAAGAAGAAGACACAGTTGTTTAAGTTTACTCAAATACAACTGTCTCTTCCTTTTTACACACACTGCTCATTGCTTATGCATACGTCGGGGTGACAGGATTCGAACCTGCGACCCCCTGGTCCCAAACCAGGTGCTCTAGCCAAACTGAGCCACACCCCGATATATTATGCACCACAAAAGTGACGCAAGTGATATTATAAACAGAGGGCACTATTTTGTCAAGTTGCAAAAGCTCTGCAAGCATCCCAAATTTTGCCCTAATGTACCATTTTACAAATAACTAATCGTAAAGTGCAATTCCCCGAAACGGTCCAGCTCCATTATCATATAAGACGGACGGTGATTATCCTGTCTGGGATAAGACAAACTGCCCGGATTCAGTGCAATCACTTCATCTCCAATATCAATAACCGGCTTATGGGTATGTCCGTATATCACGATATCCTTGCCTCTGGCAATCGCCTCACGTTTGATTCTCTCGTTCCCCATGGACACATAATAAGCATGACCATGTGTCACCCACACTTTATATTTATCGATAGAAAACTCCAACTCTCCGGGAAGCTCTGCAAAGAAATCATTATTACCTGCCACAATCTGTACCGGGCAGTCTGCCGCACTGCTTAGGGCATACTCACTGCCTTCTGCATCTCCGCAATGGATTACCATATCCGGCTTATGCAGTTCAAGCACTTGAAAATAGTTCTTGTTACTTCTATGGGTATCACTAACGATTAATACCTTCATACTTCTTTAGTTCCTCTTTCATCAATTCTAAAGCCTTGCCTCTGTGGCTGACCTGATTCTTTTCTTCTTCTGATAATTCAGCAGTTGTTTTGCCAAATTCGGGTACATAAAAAATAGGATCAAAACCAAATCCGTTTTCGCCCTTCTCTTCATACCCGATGCGGCCCTCAATGGTTGCTCTGGTGGTCAGTTCCCTGCCGCCCGGCAGCACAGCCGCAATAGCACATACAAATCGCGCCGTACGCTTTTCATCCGGCACCCCGCTTAAACGTTCCATCAGATTTGCATTCTTTATTCTGTAAGAAGTATCCTCTCCCATATATCTTGCAGAATAAACCCCCGGCTCCTTGTTCAGATAATCAATCTCAAGACCGGAATCATCGGCCAGCACAATATCATCAGTATACGCCGCCACTGCTCTTGCCTTAATCATGGCGTTTTCTTCATAGGTACTGCCATTTTCCTCGATATCTATGGAAATCCCTGCTTCTTTCATGGAAATCACCTGCATACCGGTGTCTGCCATTATCATATTTATTTCTTTAATCTTGCCCGCATTACCGGTAGCAAAAATAATTCTACCTGCCATTTTTCCTCCATTCTGCCACAGATACAGCCCTGCCCGTTTTCTTAACTACTCACATATCATTACTGCTGTGCAGGGTGCATAGCCTCATGTATCTCCAAAATCGCCTGACACAGTCCTTGTGCCAGTTTATCCCTGTATTGTTCTTCTTTCAGTAATTTTCCTTCCTTCTCATGCCTTAAGGAGCCCAGGCTTATGCGCGCTGACGGTACCTTTATCTGACACAGTAAATCCTCCCGGTCTGCAGCAAACAAACCTTTCGCCTTATTTTTGGCCGCGATAGTCACATTACGTGTCAAAGCATCTGCTACATCCACATTACCATAACCGGAGATATAATATGTATCATTATAGTATCCGGCTATTCCGTAATCTGCATCTGCATCGCTTTCTGCACCAAGAGAGATAAAAACATCCGCCCGGACATTCTCTAAAAACTCTAATATTTTTTCATTTGAAGCTGCAACATCCTCCAGGCCAACATAATACACTTTCACTTCCTCATGAACCAACTGCTGTTGTAATTTCTTTGCCACAGCAATTGCCAGTTCCTGTTCTTCCGACACTGCATTATTCACCGCCTTGGCAGCATCTGTACTCTCATTACCACCACATGTTGCGTTCACTACTGCTATGGTCTTATATAATTCATGAGGTGCGTGGTACCTGACTGTCAGGAATTCATTGTTCAGCGTGGTGCGATATTCATACACATCATTTGCATGAAATTTTAATGTCACACCGCCTTCATGTTGTTCAATATATCCTTCTTCAATCACAGCAGTTCTGCCTGTAATCGCTTTATTTGTGTACGCCTGCGTCGTTACACCTGCAATTGTTATCCACAGTTCCCTGTCCATATAGCGATTTTCCACCGTAACTGCATCTGCCTGCACATTCCCCTGCAATGGAATCAAAAACTGCATCTCCTCCACAGGCGTAGCTTCTATGGAAAGAGGATGGTCCTGCGTGCCTCCTGCCTGATTATTTGACTCCTGCTGCTTTCCTTCCACGGCAGAATCCGTAATCTCAATGGTCTTTTGTGATGCATATACCAGCATGATACTCATGGAACCAAACAACACAATCAGCCATATGGCAAAGATTCCTCCTCGGAATAACTGCCCGGATTTCTCCTTACTCCACTTACTGGTTCTTTTCATTATTCATGTCCTTGTTCCGTTTGGGAGGCTTTGGTCCCATAAACTGATAAAAGTATGTTTTCATCATACCATTATATATCTTACGATTCTTATCTGCTTTCCTTCCGATATCCTTTTCAGCCTGCTCATATGCAGTAATCAGATACATACTCCAGGCATCCAGCTGTTGATATCGCTCGCCTATGACTTTGTATAAAGCAGGCATCTGCGTCTTATCCTGCAAGCGTTCACCATAGGGGGGATTGGTTATGATGAATCCATATTTCTTCGGATGGCTGAGCTGCTCCACACCCCTTCTCTGGAAATGAATCAGCTTGTCCACACCGGCCAGCTTTGCATTCTCCCTGGCAATAGTCACCATCTCATTATCGATATCAAAGCCCTGAATGTCCACTTCCACATTCATATCAATCATTTCACGGGCTTCATCCAACGCATCATACCAATTTCTCTTCGCTACAATATGCTGCCAGTTTTCTGCCGTAAAGGAACGGTTCATTCCCGGTGCAATATTTGCTGCCATCATGGCTGCTTCTATGGGAATCGTACCGCTACCGCAAAAAGGATCCACCAATATACGGTCCCCTCTCCAGGGCGTCAGCATAATCAGTCCGGCTGCCAGATTTTCTGCAATAGGCGCCTTCGCTGTCAGCTTACGATAACCACGCTTATGCAGGGAATCTCCTGTGGTATCCAAACCTACCGTCACTTCATCCTTCATCAGAAAGACTCGTATGGGAAAGCTTTCCCCATCCTCTGCAAACCAATTGATGTTATAAATACCTTTCAGACGCTCTACCATTGCTTTCTTCATAATAGATTGGATGTCCGAAGGGCTGAACAGTTTGGACTTCACGCTGGCTGCCTTGGCTACCCAGAATTTACCATCCGTAGGAATATAGTCTTCCCAAGGCAGATTCTTCGTTCCCTGAAAGAGTTCTTCAAAAGTTTCCGCATGAAAGCTTCCTATCTTTATCAGCACACGTTCTGCTGTGCGCAAAAAGATATTGGCTCTGCAAAGTGCCTCTTCGTCACCATAAAAAGTCACTCTGCCATCCTCCACACAGGTCACATCATATCCTAAATCGATTATTTCTCTTTTTAATACCGACTCCATGCCAAAATGACAGGGTACAATCAACTCAAATTTTCTCATTATATATCCTTTTCCTATTTACAATATTTTAAGTATACCTTTTTTTCTTCCATATGTAAATATTTTACCATTTCCTTAAACGTTTTCGCCTTTTTCGAAAAAATATTGATTTTTTCGTTATTTCCGAAACATTTATCGTACCTTTGCACAGAATCACAAAAAAATCACAAAGAACTTTCGTATGTATTATCAATTGTTTACTTAAACGTTTCATAATATAATAAAAAAGTAAATAGACACCCCCTTACCGTTCTATTTACACCCTTATATAATTATACTCCCCTCAAGAGCAACCGGTCCCCTCCGGTTGCTCTTATTTTTAACTTAAAGCTTAGAATGGTAAAAAGCTTTTTATAACGCAATATGGCAAAATGCCCAAATATATAATAAGCAAACACCTAAACTGCGTTTTTAGTGACTGACAAAATCCACCGGTTACGAAGACTAAGCTCGAAGCCTTTGCTGAGGGGCTTTAGTCGTAGTTACCGGTTAGTTTGGCAGCACGTTGCAGTTGTTTGCATTTATATATTTGGGCATTTTGCCATGAGGTAATTCACACATACCTTTTGCCACCCTAATTCTTATAAGAAATTGCGCTGGGCAGCACCTTGTTTTTGCTATTTCAACCAATCTTTGAACAACTTTGTAATAAATACAACGATTAATATCGGAACAATGAGTGGCATCAAAAAGGACAACACAGAGAAAATCAAACTGATGACCCCAAAGAATATCAGCACACCTATTAATATTTTAACCCATCCGGGCATTCCGGTGCCGGCCATATAGTTCTGTCCGTTATACCCGGTACTATCGTAGCCGGTGTTACTTTGCCGGGAATACCCTCTCGAGTAAGCTGTATTTTGACTATAACTTCCGGCATTCTGGCGATAACCATAATTGTCCCCTGCAGTTTGACCGGAGTATGCATTTTCACCACCATATTCGGACGCCTCCACAATGGTCTTGGCGATTAATCTGGGGTCACCCAGCATCTGCATCACATCAGCTTCTGATTTACCTTTTTGTAATTCAGCCCGGATATATTCTTCATAAAATCGGATATGCTCCACCACCTGAACAGATGACATTTGACTACTCAAATGCATTCTTAATTTATCAATAAATTCCTGTTTGCCCATATTAAAACCAGCCTTTCCGGAAATCACTCATTTGGAACCAAACATACTCATGTATACAACAAGAGGCATGCTACTAAGATTGTAGCATGCCTCTTAATTTCCGTAAATATTTCAATACGAAAGCTTTTATAAAGATTTTGTAAAGTCCTTAACCCTTTACAGAACCCAATGCAACACCGGCGATGATGTACTTGGATAATGCAAAGTATACAATAAACAGAGGTAATACTGTCATTGTCAGACCTAAGTAAACAGAACCATATTCTGTCTTATAATGATCACCCTTCAGCAAGGATACCATGATGGGCATGGTATACAGTTTCTGCTGTGTCAACAGGATTGCCGGCAGGAACAGGCTGTTCCAGTTTGTTACGAAGGAGAAAATTGCCTGCGTCGCAATTGCAGGCTTCATAATAGGAAGTGCAATTCTGTTAAAGGTATAGAATTCTCCTGCACCGTCAATACGCGCAGACTGTACGATTTCCAGTGATAATGCAGGCAACATATACTGTCTCATAAAGAATACCATGGACGGAGCTGCAATAGCCGGCAAAATCAAAGGCAGGAAATTGTTAGTCAAACCAATGCCATACATCATCTGATAGAAACCAATGGTAATACACTGACTGGGAACCATCATTACTGCCATGATAAAAGTAAAGAAAGGTTTTCTCAATTTCCAGTTGTAAACTACCAATGCATATGCGGTCAGTGTAGAGAAATACACAGAACACAATGTTGCACTAGTGGAAACAATCATCGAGTTTGCAAAACCACGTAAAGGACTAAAACTCTTACCTAACAATGACTTCGCATTCTGCACAATATGAGTAGAAGGAATCAGGGAAATTGCAGTCTGCTGAATCTCTGTGGTGGATCTGGTTGCATTTACAAGCATCAACCAGAAGGGCATAATACTCAGGATGGCAAGGAAAATACATACAATATATTTAACTGTTTTTCCAGCCACGGAACCTACTCCATGTCTCATTTATTTGCCCTCCTTTGCTGCTTGTTTCTCAGCTTTTAATTTCTGTCTATATTTCTTCTCCTGCTCGCGGATGATTTTATTCATTTCAACCTCATCCTTATCTCTCATTACAAAGAACATAATAGCAGAAAGTATTGCAATAATTACAAACATAACCATGCTGGCTGCAGCTGCTCGGTTGTACATATAGCTACCGCTAAATGCCTGATTGAAAATGAATACACTGGCTGTAAGGGTTGCATTATTAGGACCACCATTCAGATACAACTTAGGTATATCATACATCTGTAAACCACCGATTAAGGATGTAACCAGTGTGAATAACAAGATTGTTTTCAAATTGGGAATTGTTACGTAGAAGAACTGTTGCCAACTACTTGCACCATCAATCTCAGATGCCTCAAAAAGCTCGGGACTGATGCCCAGAATACCGGAAACCAATACAATCATGGTATAACCATACCACATCCAGAACTGGATAAATGCAACAATACACTTTGCAGCAAAACTATCAACGCTGAAATCATATGGTTCAGTAATCGCTCCGATAGATATCAGGAAATCATTTACAGGACTCTTAGGATAAGCGAACAACGCATTGAACAGAACCGCTACAGTAGCTGCTGTAATAATATTTGGCATGTAGAACAATACCTTGAACAAACCCTGTCCTTTGATTTTATTACGATTGTTGGTAAACCACGCAGCCAGTAATAAAGCCAATACAATCTGGGGAATAAAGTTTACAATCCAGATAATAAAGGTATTACCCAATGCTGTCTTAAATGAAGGATTTACTACAATATCTTTAAAATTCTTTAATGGATCATCCAGAATATGTACTTCCGGAACTATGATACCCTGCATATTAGTGAAACCAATAAACAGAGTATAAATCAACGGGTATAGCATAAAAAGAAGGAATGCAATTACAAAGGGTAATGAAAAAATATAACCCCACTTTGCATAGCTTACGCCTTTACGCTTCATAAACTCTCCACCTCCATTGCTTTTTCATCTGCAAAAGACTGATAAATCTTTCAGAATTTTTGCAAAAAAACGGGACAGACGGAAGGTCCGTCCGCCCCGAATCTTATTCAATAATCAAATATCAATGATTATTCAACAGTAACTGCCAAGTTATCAGCAACGTTCTGCTTGAATGCTGCGATAGCTTCGTCACGGCTTAACTCACCTGCAGTATACTGACGAACAGCATCTCTCCAGAAGGAGTTGATCTTCTCATCGTACTGAGTTAAGTTCTTACCATTTGCATAAGCATTAGCAGGAACGAATACATCGAACATGTTCTGTCCGCCTAAGAAATCAACCTCACCGTTAGACTTCTCCATAACAACGCCGGAACCAACGGTATCCTTGGTGCCGCCTTCGCCGTTCATGGTACCATTAGCCCACATATACTGTAAACCGGTTTCGGAAGTATCCAGAGTAATCCACTCAATGATATCACCTACAGCAGCCTTAACCTTGGAATCCTTGTTAGCAAGTAACCATGTACCGCCCCAGAAGAAACCGATAGGAGATTCACAAACTGCCCAATCACCATAAGTACCTTCGCCAACTGCTTCACCGCCACAGTTAGGAGCCATGGTGTAGTTAATTAACCAAGCGGGACCGAAGAAACCAAGAACTTCCTTCTCGCCTTCACCCTTCATATCTGCGAACCAAGCATCACCCCAGTCCTGAGTATCATTGTGGTAACCATTGTCCTTTAACTTCTTGGACAGATCTAAGAACTCTTCTCTCTTAGGATCGATGTTTAACTTACCGTCAACAACCCAACCTGTATCGGAGCTGTTCTCAACTGCGTGCCACAGATCACCGTCACCGGAGATGATACCATAGCCCTTAGCCTTTAATTCATCAGCTGCTGCGAAGAACTTATCCCAAGAACCGGAACCGCCACCAATCTTATCCTTAACAGTTGCAGGATCATCTGTTCCCCAAACATCCTTAGCTACGGAACGACGATAGATGAAAGCACCACCGGTTGCCTGATAACCCAGAGCAACTACGTCGCCGTTAGGGTTGGTACCGATTTCTACAGAGTAATCTGCGATATCAGCATCAGCGATAGCCTTGTCAACGTCAATACCTAAATCAGCATAAGGAGCTGCGTAAGCGCTAGCATCACCCTGAGAATACTTCAGAATGAAAGCTGCCTCTGCACAGTAGATATCGGGAGCTTCTGCTCCGCCTGCCTGTAATGCAGCATCCAGAGCGGGCTGATACAGACCGTCAGTAGTAGCGATGATAGTGGTGTTGATTTCATAATCGAAATCAGGATGAGTATCAACGTACTTCTGAATCATGTTGGGAACCTCATCGGTGAACGCCCATACATTAATAGTTTTTACGCTAGGATCGTTAGTAGCCTCGCCACCTGTGCTGCTGCTGCTACTGTTGTCTCCACATGCTGTTAAGCAGCCTACTGCCATAACTGCACATAAAGAAGTTGCAATTAATCGTTTCATAAATAACCCTCCTTGAAAAATTAAAAAGATTAATTTGGTAATAATGTATATGTAAATATAACACTATTCATAGTTAAATGTACAATCTACCAATCAAACCACTGATTATTTTTGACTGATTATGTACCATCTGCACAACATTGTACCTCAAAATTTGTCAATTGTCAATCCTTCTTACTGTTTCACCTTCATAAACTATTCCGCCTACTACTACAGGCTCTACCAGAGTGGTCTTCGGACGCTCTATTATCGAGATTAACTTCTTGGCTGCTTCATAACCCATCCGCTCCGTATCCTGCTTAAGTGTAGTAAGTCTGGGTTCAATGTGTCTGCCCACTCTGATGCCGTCATATCCTACCACTGACATGTCCTTTGGGATATGAAGTCCTCTTGCCTTTATCGCATTCATGCCGCCATAGCAGGCAAAATCATCCGGGTACAAAATACAGGTGGGCGGTTCCTCCAAATCAAGCAGCTGATTGGTCACATTGTATGCCGCCTGGGTATCTCTGTATGCTGCCTCGCGGATATAATCATCCGGCACCACCAGTCCCAGACTTTCCGCTGTCCTGAAAAAGGATGCCAGTCGCTTCTGTGTAACAGCTGAATCCGCACCATGTATATATGCAATCTTGCGATGTCCCTGTCCATAAACATATGTAATCAAATCCTGCATGCCCCGAATATTGTCGGAAACAATGGATATACGATTTTCAAAAGAATGGTCTATGGTAACTACCGGGATATCACTCTGTATCAGTTCCATTATCTGGGGATCGTAAAAATCCACACAGGCAATCACTACTCCGTCGAAGCCTCTGTACTTACAGTGGTCCAGAATAGACAACTGGTTGCGCCCCTTTTTACTGCTGTTTATAAATGTAATATCATAACCGCTTTCTTCTACCGTACGTTTGAAACTGTCTAATACAAAAGCAAAGTAGTCATGAGTAAGTCCGCTCATGGCCTCATCTACGAACAGCACTCCTATATTATAAGTACGATTAGTTTTCAAAGCACGTGCCTGAGCATTGGGATAATACCCCATCTCCTTGGCCTTCTGACGAATCATCGCCTTGGTATCCTCACCAACATCGGAATGATCGTTTAATGCCTTGCTGACGGTCGCAATACTTACGCCACATGCCAGGGAAATGTCTTTCATGGAAACCATGGACCGTCCTCCTTTATATAAATACTTCCAACCCCTTAATCGTTTACGCATAATAAATATATAATATTTTTAGACAATGTGCAAGCTTTTTTTGAATTTCTTTGTGCTCTTTTTATAGATTTGGCTATTTTTACCAGTTTTAGATAGTGATTTTTTACCAATATACCAATTGTTTTTTCACAAACCTTCTTGAAATAACTTAATCGTTTCGCTATAATAATATCAGTGCTTATTTTTTTTAGCAGATGCTTAAACGTTTAACTATGTAAAGGAGACTTATTATGAAATTTGGTTATTTTGATGACGCAAACAAAGAATATGTCATTAACACCCCCAAAACTCCTCTGCCCTGGATTAACTATCTGGGTTGCAATGAGTTTTTCAGCTTGATTTCCAACACCTGCGGCGGCTATACCTTCTATAAGGATGCTAAGCTGCTGCGCCTTACCAGATATCGCTACAACAATGTACCAAACGATATGGGTGGTAAATATTTCTATATTAAAGATGGTGACACCGCATGGAATCCTGCCTGGATGCCTATGCAGACCGAGCTTGACTCTTATGAATGCCGTCACGGTATCGGCTATAGCAAATTTGCTTCTACCAAAAACGGTGTAAAGGCAGACCTTTTAACCTTTGTACCCATGGGAGACAATTGCGAGGTCACTACCGTCACTTTAAAAAATGAAAGCAATACTGCTAAAGAACTGAAACTCTTTTCTTATGTAGAATGGTGTTTATGGAATGCCGATGATGACATGAAAAACTTCCAGAGAAACTTAAGTATCGGTGAAGTAGAGATTGAAGGTTCCACTATTTATCACAAGACAGAGTACCGCGAGCGTCGTAATCACTACGCTGTATATTCCGTAAATGTTCCCGTGGATGGCTTCGATACCAGCAGAGATTCTTTCCTTGGTCATTACAGAAGCGCTGCCAATCCTGAAGTTGTAGAAAATGGTGCATGCACAGGCTCCGTAGCAAGCGGCTGGTCTCCCATCGCAACCCATCAGATTAATGTAAGTTTAGCTCCCGGCGAAGAAAAATCTTTTATCTTCGTACTTGCATACATAGAAAACGCACAGGAAGAAAAGTGGGAATCCCACAACATTATTAATAAGAAGAAGGCACACGAATTACTGGCCCGTTACCAGACTGCAGCAGATGTGGACGCTGCATTTGCACAGCTTAAGGAATACTGGACTGCACTGCTTTCCAAGTATCAGGTAAACTCCGCCGATGACAAGGTAAACCGTATGGTAAATATCTGGAATCAGTACCAGTGTATGGTAACCTTTAACATGTCCCGTTCCGCTTCCTATTATGAATCCGGTATCGGCCGTGGTATGGGCTTCCGTGACTCCTGTCAGGATTTGCTTGGTTTCGTACATTTGATTCCCGATCGTGCACGTGAAAGAATTATTGATATCGCTTCCACCCAGTTTGAAGACGGTAGCGCTTATCATCAGTACCAGCCTCTGACCAAGAAAGGTAACTCAGACATCGGCAGCGGTTTCAATGATGATCCCCTGTGGCTCATTGCAGGTACCAGTGCTTATATCAGAGAAACCGGCGATATGACCATTCTTTCCCAGATGGTACCCTTTGACAACGACGAGAGCAAAGCAACTCCTCTCATGAACCATTTAAAGCGTTCCTTTGATTACATTGTAAATCATAAAGGTCCTCATAAATTACCTCTAATCGGACGTGCAGACTGGAACGACTGTCTGAACCTGAACTGCTTCTCCGAGCATCCCGGCGAGTCTTTCCAGACCTTCGGTCCCAGTGAAGGTCCCGTGGCTGAGTCCGTATTTATCGCAGGAATGTTTGTAAAATACGGCGAAGAATACGCACAGCTCTGCGAGTTGTTAGGTGATACAGCTGAAGCAGAATATGCCCGTAAAGAAGTAGCAATTATGTACGATACCATCCTTGAAAGCGGATGGGACGGCGAGTGGTTCATCCGTGCATACGATGCGTTCAGCCAGAAGATCGGTTCCAAGGAATGTGAAGAAGGTCAGATTTATATCGAGCCTCAGGGCTTCTGTGTACTGGCCGGTGTAGGCGTGAAGGAAGGCCTTGCAGAAAAGGCGCTGAACTCCGTAAAGGAAAAGCTGGATACCAAGTATGGTGTTATGATTCTGCAGCCCGCTTATACACGTTATCATCTGGAACTTGGCGAAGTTTCCTCCTATCCTCCCGGATACAAGGAGAATGCAGGTATCTTCTGCCATAACAATCCTTGGGTTTCCATCGCAGAAACAGTTATCGGCCGTGGTGACCGCGCTTTCGAAATCTATAAGAAGACCTGTCCCGCATACATTGAGGACATTAGCGAAATCCATCGTACCGAGCCTTATGTATACTCACAGATGGTTGCTGGTGCTGACGCACCCAGACATGGTGAAGCCAAGAACAGCTGGCTGACCGGTACCGCTGCATGGACCTTTGTAAATGTTTCCCAGTACATTCTGGGTATTTATCCTACACATAACGGTCTGCAGGTAAATCCCTGTCTGCCTGACGGTTTCGGTGATTTCTCCGTAGAAAGACAGTATCGTAACTGCAATTATCACATCCAGGTTCTGAATCCTGATAATGTTCAGAAGGGTGTTACCAAAATGGTAGTGGACGGCGTAGAAATCGAAGGAAACATTATTCCTTACGACGCTTCCAAAAAGGATGTAAATGTAATTATCACTATGGGATGATACATTTTTTCATAATTATTCTCCTTAAGCAGAAACGGGAACCTAAAAAGGTTCCCGTTTCTATGTTTCACCACTTGTTAATCGGACATGTCTGATGCTTCAACACGGCACGTAGCTCCACATAGCATCCGCAGTGCCTGCACATTCCCTGCATCAAGCTCTCACATTCCTTACAAACCAGCAGACGCTCCTCATACCTCTCCTGATCTACTTTTTTCTCTGCATCCAGATTCTCAATATAATCCTGCAAATTCTTAAAATATTCTTCCTGCCCTGCCATCTCACGTGTCAGGCAACGTTTACAGATTCTCAAATGATTGTTCTGTGCCATACTTGTTTCGTCCTCTATTATTGTTACTTTTTCTTTTTGCCTTACAATATATTTTATTTCCTGTGCGCAGCACACGCAATAAAAAAACGTTGCTGATAAATTATCGCAGTGCGCAGCGCACGGTACAAAAAAAGCATCTCACACATGAGATTTCCTGTGCGCAGCGCACGCAATAAAAAAACGTTGCTAATAAGCAACGTTTTTTATCGCGTGCGCTAGAAGATTCGAACTCCCGACCTTTTGGTCCGTAGCCAAACGCTCTATCCAGCTGAGCTAAGCGCACATTTTGTAGTGGTTTTCCCTACAACATTGTATATTTTAACTTCATTCACCCAAAAAGTCAAGCATATTTTTTTATTTTTTCAAACAATTTTATTACCCTCTATTTTCACATATGTTTACCAATTTTTTTCAAAAAAATATACAATTTTGATTTGTTTTTTTTCATTTTGTGATATACTGTTAAATAGTGCTTGTATGCAACATACTATAGTCGCATACAGAAAGAAGTTCTATTACATTTACAGGAGGAACATATGCTTGAATTAAGAAATCTCTCTTTTCAGGTGCCGGACAGTGTCGGACAAACCAAAGAGATTATTAAAAACATAAATTTGACTCTTAAAGACCATACATTAACTGCCATTACCGGTCCTAACGGCGGCGGTAAATCTACTCTGGCCAAACTAATCATGGGTATCGAAAAGCCTACCTCGGGCCAGATACTTTTTAACGGAACAGACATTACCGATATGAGCATTACTGAGCGTGCGAATGCAGGTATCAGCTTTGCTTTCCAACAGCCTGTCCGTTTCAAAGGCATTAAGGTAAAGGATTTGATTACTCTGGCAGCCGGCAGTAAACTTTCTACCGCAGGAGCCTGTGAATATCTCAGCAAGGTTGGTCTTTGTGCAAGAGATTATATCAATCGTGACGTAGACGGCAGTTTGTCCGGTGGTGAGCTGAAGCGTATCGAAATCGCTACTATCATCGCCCGTAACACACCACTCTCCGTATTTGATGAACCGGAAGCCGGTATCGATCTTTGGAGCTTTAATAATCTGATTAAAGTCTTCGAGGCATTACACGAATCCAGTGATAACTCTCTGCTGATCATCTCTCATCAGGAGCGCATCCTGAATATTGCTGATGAAATCGTAGTAATCGCCGACGGCCACGTTAAAGCTCAGGGTGCCAAGGAAAACATTCTTCCCGAACTGTTAAGCGGCACAGAGGGCTGTAAATATTATCAGTAATGTCGGTTGCAACACCGAACTATGCTATAGAAAGGTATCATTTTAATATGGATCAGATTCAAAAGACTTTATTAGAGCAGGTTGCAGACCTTCATGAAGTACCTGCCGGCGCCTATAATATCCGCGCCAATGGCGAAAGCGTAGGCAGAGCTACCACCGCTCATATAGATATTGTAACCAAAGAAGATAAACAGGGCATCGATATCACTATTAAGCCCGGTACCAAGAACGAAAGCGTACACATTCCCGTAGTACTTAGCCAAAGCGGATTAACTGAGATGGTCTACAACGATTTTTATATCGGCGAAGACTGCGATGTGACTATTATCGCCGGCTGCGGCATTCATAACGGAGGCGACCAGGCCAGCAAGCATGACGGCATTCATTCCTTTTTTGTAGGTCGCGGTTCCCGTATTCGCTATGTTGAAAAGCACTATGGAAGCGGCGAGGGCAAGGGCGAACGCATTATGAATCCCATTACCAATGTTGAGCTGGCAGAAAATAGCCATATGGAGATGGAAACCGTACAAATTAAAGGTGTAGACTCTACCAAGCGTATTACCAATGCCAAAATCGGCGACGGTGCCAAACTGATTATTACAGAACGTCTGATGACTCACGGCAATCAGTATGCCGAGTCCGAATTTAATGTAGATTTGGACGGCGTGGATTCCAGCACCAATGTCATCTCCCGTGCTGTTGCCAAGGATGATTCCAAACAGTTATTCCTGGCCAAAATCAACGGCAATAACAAATGTGCCGGTCATTCCGAATGTGATGCCATCATTATGGGTAATGCCAAAATCAGTGCAGTCCCTGAAATCACCGCTAACTGTGTGGACGCTGAGCTGATTCACGAAGCTGCCATCGGCAAGATTGCAGGTGAACAGCTTATCAAACTGATGACCTTAGGTCTGACTGAAGCTGAAGCTGAAGAACAAATTGTAAATGGATTTTTGAAATAATAAAAAGGCGTTTCAGAAGTAAAACTTACCTCTGAAACGCTTTTCTCTTTCACATCTATACACAAGATGCCTTTATACCTTTTCTTCACTATGCGCCTGCTGCTTCATCATATACATTGCCTGGTCTGCACCACGGAAGTACTCTTCTATGGTTAAATTCGTATATGGTTCCACCATCATACAGCCTATGCTTGCTGTGAGATGGTATGGCAATCTGCCATCTGCTTTCCGGCGTATCTGCGCCAGTATACTCTCCTTTAACTGTTCCGCTCTCTGCCTGGATTCACACTCGCCCAGGAGTACAAATTCATCACCGCCATAACGGACTGCATACCAGTTTTCAGGTAATTCCGCTTTAATAGAATCCGATATAGTAATAATTGCTTCATCGCCCTGAAGATGACCATACTGGTCGTTAATCTGCTTCATTCGATCAATATCCACTACTACAATGGCCGCAGACAAACCGGCTTTTCGGCATTCTTCCAAACGAGGGATCGCATGCTTCTCATATCCCTCTCTATTGAACAAACCGGTCAGCTTATCCGTCTGAGACAATCTATTCAGCTTATCATTCAACATTTCAAGCTGTATATTCTGTCTGGCTCTCTCCAAACCGTTCGCTAAATGTTTCTGCAGTGTATGTAAGTAAAAGTCTGCTAAAAGCCTTACATTATCACGAATTGTAAAATATCCCACACACTTTTCATGTATATGCAAAGGTACGATTACATATATATGAGACTCCTTCGTATTTACATCATAAAAGGGGACAATTTCACGGCTGGGCATATACATATCGGGCTGCGTCACACCATCCTTCATGGAGTAAATGACCCTTACACGTTCCCCATATCCTTCTGTCCGTAACTCAGCTGCACCCTCTATGGAATCCACAAAACTATCGTCCATGCACAGCGAGAAATCATTGCCTTCGTAAGAATGACTCTTTTCCCAGACATGCTTCATAGCCTGATGTAATTCGCCTTTTCTTTGCACCCACACCATACACTCATCCAGGGAAGTCAAGTGCCAATTAAAAGCTGAACTGTCCGCGCCTTGTTTATATGCCTTCTGAAATGCCAGCAAACGCTTTCTGTTCCGACTGGCATCCAGCTTACAACCACAACTTTCCCTTTTCGCCAGCTTGGTATTAAAATGGACTCTATGCTCACAGGGAATCCCTTTTATCTTATCAAGCAACTGTGAAATTCCACGGTAGCAACACTTTTCCACTTCTCTTTCTACAGAGGTAAGTGTGGGATAAAAATTCTGACCGGTTTCCAAATAATCAAAGCCCGTCACCATCACCTGGTCCGGTACTAAAATACCCATACCTTCGAAAAAGATACATGCCCCTAATGCCATATTGTCATTAGCACACACTACTGCATCAGGCAACTTATCATGCTTTTCCATCCAGGGTTTCAATTCCCTGCCTGCACTGTAATAGCTCCAATCGCCATGCAGAATATTCTCCTTTGGCAAAACCAGTCCATGCTCCTGCATTACCTGCAAAAGCGTATGAAAACGCTCTTGACTGTCATTGTGGTCTGCAGGACCTCCCAACCACAGAATATCTTTTGCACCATGCTCTTCTATTATATGTGTGACCAGTTCCCGCATCCCGAATGTATTATCCGTCAGCACACAGTCTACACCTTCCATGTCATAATTCAGACAAACTGCCGGAATGTTACATGCTAAAATCCGCTCCACAAGAATATTTATTGTTCCGGCTGCGGTCAAAGTATTTCCCAACAGGAGAACACCATCAAAATCCCGCAAATCAGGCAAATTTAATATATTAATTTCTCCTTGGATATTCTCAGCATTATCTGTGTAAGACGCATAGTCAACGAACAAAAAAATATCCAAATTATGCTCCTGGGCACACTTTTGGATTCCTTTCATGCATAACATAAGATATTCATTATTCCATCCGTTAGCAAATACCGCAATTTTCTTCTTCATGTACTACCCTCCCCACCGGGCGTATATATAATATTCGAACTGTCCTTAAGTACTATAATTCTAACATATATGAAACATTTTTTCCACACTGAAATCCTAAATCTTCCAATATAAGAATACTAAAAATGCAATTTATACCATTCCATAAATTTATCCGCCGGCAGATTCAAAACTTCAGCCTGTAATACGTGATTTTCATAGGTGAGCATACACACACCGCAGTTTATAAAAAACTCCGGAATATCCTGCTCTTCTACGCATTCTCTCAGGAAGTTACGTATCAAACCACCATGGGTAACCAATAAAATATTACTGTCTCCAAACTGCCGCCTTAACTCACTCATACCCTCCATGCAACGGGCACGTACCGCATCACGACTTTCTACCTGTAAATCTTCACCGGTTTTACGCAGTTCATCCGCTTCCGCATGGGTTAGTCCGGATAGTTTACCGAAATCCCTTTCCGTAAACTTATCCATAGTATACACCTTGTCAATCTGCAAATAGCTGCCGATGATTTCTGCCGTCTTACGTGCTCTTACCAGAGGACTTGACACAATATAATCCACGGGCAAACCTTTCAGTTGCTCCCCACACCCATGTGCCTGGCGGATACCCCCTTCATTCAAAGGGATATCCTCCACTCCCTGTGCTCTCCTTGCCAGATTCCAATCCGTAATGCCATGACGAATCACGTAAATATACATAAACTCTCCCCATTCTGCTGCTATTACAGCAGCTCCCTTTATATTAACCAATCATCTTCTTTATAACTGCCTTTAACTGCTCCACATTTAAGGGTTTCGCCACATGGGCATTCATACCACAGCCCAGAGCCTTCTTTCTGTCCTCATCAAATGCATTTGCGGTAAAAGCAATAATGGGCACACCGGCAAGCACAGGATTATCCAGTTCTCGTATGGCTGTAGTGGTTTCATAACCATCCATTACGGGCATCTGTATATCCATAAGTATCACATCATAATAACACTTATCTTCCTGCTCCTGAAGTGCGGCTGACTGCTTCAAAACTTCCACTGCAACTGCACCGTTTTCAGCTTCTTCCACCAGGAACTTTTCCTCTGTCAGAATAGTCCTTACAATCTCACGATTAAGTTCATTATCTTCAACCACCAATACTCTCTTACCGTCAAAATTATACTCTTTCTTCTGTGCACCCTCTCTTTGCAAAAACTGCTTTTCATCACAAATTCTCAGTTCCAAATGAACTACTACCTTCGTTCCGTTTCCTTCTTCGCTTTCAATCTGCATATTGCCATGCATCAATTCTACCAGCCTTTTGGTAATAGGCATCCCCAGACCCGTACCCTGGACACCACTGATGGTAGTGGTACGCTCTCTGGTAAAAGGTTCATAAATATGCTCCAGAAACTCCTTCCGCATACCGATACCATTATCCTCAACAATAAAATCATAAGACCCTACCCCTGGACGCACCTGGCCATTTTGCACCACCGTCACGCGGATACTTCCGCCCTCTCCGGTGTACTTAACTGCATTGCTGAGCAGATTCAGCATAATCTGATCCCCCCGCAGCTCATCTAAATAAACATAGTTATCCTCTAAATCCTTAAATTCCACAACCAGAGACTGCTTCTTCCGGTTCACATCTGTCTGCACCATAGTCTCCAATTTACTTACCATTGTACGCAGGCTTACTGCTTTTTCCTTGATAACCACTTTATTGTTCTCAATTCGGGACATATCCAGTATATCATTAATCAGCTGCAGCAAATGCATACCGGACACCTCTATTTTACCCAGTGCATCCATAACCTTAGTTTCATCATTGATGGACTTCTTGGCGATACCGATAAAACCTAATATAGCATTCATAGGCGTACGGATATCATGGGACATATTAAACAGAAATGTACTCTTTGCTTTATTAGCCTGCTCCGCTTTACTTAATGCTACCTCCAATTCCTGCTGATGACGCATCTCTCTGCGAACTTCCTCGTCTTTGTTTGCAAAACCGATTACCGCTCCGTAATGCTCTCCGTCATGACCGGTACGAACCGCCTTCATCTGATAATACAGAATCTGACCATCCTTTTCTACACGATAGGTACAGGAACAGTGACCGTTTTTCTCCAAAAGACTCATGAGATATTCCGGTGATTTAAAATTCCTTACCTTTGCTCTATCCTCTTCATATACAATGTTTTCTATGTATATTCTAAGCAAGTCTGAATATCTCATACCCTTAGCCAGAATACGCATAAACTTCTCAGATACTGCATCTGCCAAACGGTACGGAATCATGCTTTCTATTGTGGGATCATAATACATAATGGAACCGTACTCTGCGGACAAGGCATTAACCACTTCCATGTAACGAAGATTCTCTTCCAGAAGTTCCTTTTTCTGACGCTCCGCTTCCACGATTTCATTTACACTTCGGATTGCCAATACTATATTTTGGCCACCATCCTGGCGTTGTACCACAGAATATACGAACTGGGCATAATCATCCACATCCTTTACTACCCTGTGGAAATTGACATAAACTATCCCTTGCTTTGACAACTCCTCCTTGATAACAACAAACTCCGTCAGTTCCTTTATCTCCTGACGATTCTCCGGCGCAATGGCACTTTTGATATATGTCTCTATGGCTTCTTCATAGTATTTACACCAGCCTATCAGCTTGGACATATATTCAAACTGCTCGGACAACTGATTGTACAATCGAATCTCTGAAGTATCCCAGTCGATAATAAAAACAGATGAATACTCTGTACTGAGAGCACCAATAATGGTATTTTTCTCCTGGAGATAACGGTTTGTAACCTCAGCCTGCTCCAGAGCCTCTTTCTTGGAACTCTGGGACTGAAAATACATATAATAAAATACAATGGCATATACCATGGCCGTACCGCCAAATCCCTTTCGCTGTCCTACTGCTTCGATTACAATGGCAAAAACATTAAACGCAATAATAACTATATTGATAACACCTTCCTGACTCTTACTCTGAAACGCTTTCATGGAAAGATAAAGTGCCACCAAAAAATAGAAAAACATCACAATGAAATAACTATATGACAGCGGCCCCCTCACCAGTTTATTGTCAGGCGTAAAATAGAACGATACCTCTGAGAAAAAGCCCACACAGTAGCATAGAAATACTACAATCGTAGGAACCAGGAAAGCAATTTTCAAGGTTTTGCTTTCATGATTTCGTAAAATCAAAATAATAATGCAATACAGCATTAAAGGACGCAATGTATAACTTAGTACTGATAAAATCACACGCAAAACAGACGGCTCACTCCAAGTAGCTGTCCACATCTCGGCATCATATATAATCAACTGCACAATTGATAAATAAGTAATCACTCTAAACATCTGCGTGATTTTTTTATCCAATGCCATATTCGTATATAAAAATATCAAAAGAGATATTATCCCGATGACCGGTGCAAAATTCATTATCAGAAAGTCATACATAACTGCGTTCCTCTCTTATATTTCCTTGTACATGGTAAATTGTATATCCTTGATTTCCATACCGTTTTGTCCAAAAAAGAACTTCAGATAAAAATGCGGGTTAAACAACTGATATAAATCAAGCTCGTATTCCTGCCAGTTTTTATCAAAACCATTCAGACTTACCGTGGCTAATAAGGCATTATCCCTATAAATGCTGAGTGGTAACTGTGCCAATGGATTCTCGGATACTGCACGAAGCTTGAAGTGCATCTTATAACTTCCCCTTGCATTTCTCTTGATGCAAAGTGTACTCAACACACCCTTCTCTGTAGAAATCACGTTGCTGTCTATGCGGCCTTCTTCATCCATTTCCAGCATAATCATATCATTTACGTTGTTGTTTTCTTCCTCCCGTACCTTTGCCAGCATTTCATCAAGCGGCGTTTCTTCACCGGTAAAATGCCACATTGCCGGCATTCGCAGAAGTACATTGCATATATTAACAGATGCTCTCTGCAGTTCTCCCAAGGTTACCTTGCCGGATGCTAAACCTTCCACCAGATTGTCTCCGTTAGAATTGGTATCCGCATCTGTATTTACCATATTCAGGTCATTCTGGCTTCTTACCTGGGCAGCCACCTCATTTAATGTGCCGATGACACCTTCTTCATTGCCTTTTGCCCACCAGTCAGTCATAACCACACCTTTATAGCCCCATTCCTTACGCAAAATGGTGGTCAGTAAGTCATAATTGCTGGCCGTCCAGAATCCGTTTACAGGACCATAGGTAGACATGATACAATATGCATCCGCTTCCTTTACACACAACTCAAAAGGCTTCAGATAAATTTCACGTAGCGCACGTTCGGACACCACACCCTCTGCATCCGCGCGTCTGAATTCCTGATTATTACATGCAAAATGCTTAATGGTGCCTGTTACCTGATATTTATGCATACCTTTCAGCTGTGCCACTGCCATCTTGCCGGTCAGACAGGGATCTTCTGAAAAATACTCAAAATTACGTCCGTTCAAAGGATGTCTGTGTATATTGATACCGGGCCCCAAAAGAGTATCTACATGATTTTTACGGAGCTCCAGTGCCTGCATTTCGTATAATTCCTCTACCAATGCTTTATCAAAGGTACATGCCTGACACACACCGTTAGGCATAGCAAATGCAATTGTACCGCAGTCCATTCTGATACCGCTGGGACCGTCTGCACAGCAACCGATAGGGATGCCGAATCCTTTCAGACTTTCCGTCACGCCTCCAAAAGCACCTGCCGTACCCGGTGTAACCTTAGGAGAACACATACCCTCTCCACGCACCATGCACATCAAATCATGCTCACTTAACTGTGCCACAAATTCTTCTATCGACACCTTGCCGTTTCGTACATCGGCAAGCTTATATCCTTTATCTCCGGTAATCTTCATACCCTGTGGTCTGTTCTCTCCAATACGCGCCTGCAAATCATAGGAACGTAAGGGGACGGCTGCATACTGCAACTGTAGTTCTCCATTATGCTCTGCAGCCTGCATTCTCTCAAAAGGTACTATCGGTGCCATGGCCTGGGTCAGCTGTTCGATTACCTTACAACGCTCCAACTCAAAGCTACCTGCTTCCCGGGTATCTCGGATACTATTTCCCAAATGGAAACGATAATTGCCCTCCTCCAGACAATAAGCATAAGGATAACCTGTCACCCCCGCATCATCATAGGATGTAAAAGCATATTCCGTACAACTAAGTTCGAATTCCTCTGTTTCTCCCGGGTTAAGCTCTTTTGTTTTTGTAAAAGCACAAAGCACTCTGGAAGCCTTACCCAACTTGCCCTGAGGTGCCTGACAATAAAGCTGTACTACTTCTCTGCCCTTTACCGTA
This sequence comes from Acetatifactor sp., assembly GCA_045597105.1. Lineage (GTDB taxonomy): Bacteria > Bacillota > Clostridia > Lachnospirales > Lachnospiraceae > Acetatifactor. The sequence goes on along the minus strand of JAZODQ010000079.1, from coordinate 4,827 downwards.
CCGATATTGGTTACACGGCCTTTTACAGATACTTTTGTACCATCATACTTAAACGAATCCGCCATAATCTCAAAAGAAGTATATGACAAGCCATAACCAAAAGGATACACTACCTTATCCTTGGCGAAAGTCTCAAAATAACGGTAGCCTACATAAATATCTTCTGCATAGAAATTTCTGTCTTTATCACCAAAGTTATCATGGGAAGGATAATCCGTGATATCATAAGCAATGGTATCCGCCAGCTTACCACTGGGAGTAACTGCTCCCGTCAGCACATCCAGCACGGCATTGCCGCCTTCCTGACCACCCTGCCATACATACAATACAGCTGCAGGGTCATATTCCTTCACCCACTTCATATCAATAATATTACCGGTATTTAATACTACCACCGTCTTCTTAAAATGCTTACATACCAGCTGCAGCATGCTTTCTTCTTCCACAGTCAGCAAATAACTGCCTGCTGCTGCCGCATTGTCACGGTCTTCGCCTGCCAGTCTGCCGATAACAATCAATGCAACTTCAGACTCACCGGCCGCCTCCTGCACCACGCTCTCCTGCAATGGCATTTCCAGCTGGCTCCAAGGTTCAGTCGCCCATCCGTGACCACTGTCAAAAGGATGCTCCACCACCCATTCCTTGTAAATGTCCAGTACTTTAGCATTCAATTCTACCTCATCACACTCTGACAAAGCATCCAGAATCCCTATCACATAGGCCGTATTGATTGCTCCTCCCGACCCGGTACCACTTTTATAATAATTCAACTGGCTACGACCGAATACAGCCACTTTACAGTTCTTCTCCAAGGGAAGTGCCTGTCTGTCATTTTTAAGCAAAACGCACCCTTCTGCATTTGCCCGTCTGGATAAGCGCTTATATTCTTCCATATCAAACCTAGTCTTCATCTTTCATACCATGCCTTTCCATCCATATATTTATCATTTGTATACGCAAACGTCATTACCTCAATTATACTCCATATGCCTATACAATTACCACTCATATTATAAAATTTTCTTGCAAATTCTTGCTGATTTTATATCCTACACTTTTTCACACCTTAATCCCATAAAAAAACTGTTGCACATAGAGCACAACAGTTTTTTCTTTATAGTATTAATTTTAGATAAACAATAAGTATACAAAATATGCTGCGTACAGGCAGAGCATAATGATACCCCATACACGTCTGAGTTCCATCTTTCTAAATACTGCCAACCACAGTACGATACCGGTTACTACTGCTACCACACCATCAATAATAAATGCAGAAGCATACGGGATAGGGGTAATCAACGCAGTGGTACCCAGAATGAACAGAATATTGAAGATGTTACTTCCTACGATATTACCGATTGCGATATCTGCATTTCCTTTTCTGGCTGCAGTTACGGACGTCACAAGTTCCGGAAGAGAAGTACCGAATGCCACAATGGTCAGTCCGATAATTCTTTCACTGATGCCGATTGCCCTGGCAATCTCAGTTGCACCATCTACCGTAAAATTACTGCCCAAAACTATCAGCACAATACCTACAACCACAAACAATAACAACTTCCATCCGCTGCGCTTCTCTTCTACCTCTTCGTCCTTCTTATTCTTGGTCAGATAAAGCATATAACCCAGATATGCAATAAACAATATCCACAGAATCACGCCTTCCACTCTGCTGACAGTTCCACCGGTCATCCCCATTACAATCAAAAGAATGGTAATCGCAATCATATATGGAATTTCTATTAAGAGCGTAGATTTCTGTATCGCCACATTCACAATAACTGCCGTAATTCCCAGAATCAATAAAATGTTCAGAATATTACTTCCTACTACGTTACCGATTGCAATACCGGAGTTACCTTTCAATGCAGCAGTAATACTAACAGCCGCTTCCGGTGCACTGGTTCCCATTGCCACAATGGTAAGACCGATTACCAACTGAGGGATTTTCAATTTGCTTGCGATACCTGCCGCACCGTCTACAAACCAATCAGCCCCCTTTACCAACATTGCAAATCCGATTATCAATAAAAGTACATTTAATAAAATCATTTTTCCTCTCCATGGGTTTCAAACCACCAACACCACACACCGGCAATACCTGCAATAACGCATAATACTGCCACAAAAATGTCAGAATACATAACAAACCCTCCACTATAATATTTTTTTGTAACACAACAATAGATGCCTTTCTACAGCCATCCTAATGTCAGTAGGCGCACACTATGTACGTCCTGCTATAAGATAAAATATTATGCGAAGCGTTTTTTACCATCCTTTGCATGAAGATAATGAAGGATAACCGTTGCCGCTTTGTTCTTATCATAGAACGTAGTGGTAACTGCCCTAAGAAAAACAGATACGTTCTGCATCATAAACAATACAGAAGCAATGCACCAAAACAGGCGCATGAACGTCCTTCTGCCCTCGCGTCTGACTCCTGCTGCATTGATCACAGACTCATGCAGTCCCGATTTCTCTGCAATAGCGATTTCAGATGACAATTCATCAACATCGGAAACATCCATGAAAGAACTGATACGGCCGTTCTGGTCGCATGGAAAACAGAAATCTGCCTCGACTCTGCTCTGGCACATTCCCATAATCAGCATAAATACTGCGACAATATAACATATCATTCTGCTATTGCCTGTCCAAACGTTCTTCATTCTGCTCCGACTCATTTCTGTAAAAGGGTAAGAAAATCCGTATTTTCCTACCCTTTCCAATTTTAACTATGCTATTATACCACAAATCATACCGTCTGTCATCTAATCCTGTGGCCAAAACAAATCATCCAAAGATTTGTTTAGAGCCTTACATATATCAATGCACAAATTAATACTGGGATTATAATTTCCGGCCTCGATCAATCCAATGGTTTGTCTAGTCACTCCTACCTGTTCCGCCAGCTGTTCCTGGGTCAGATCACATTCTATCCTGGCTATTTTCATTCTCTTATTCTTCAATTGCCTGCTCCTTTTCTGCTAATTGCTGATTGGCGTTTTGCTCTGCTTTTTTCACCATAGCGGCCATAATAAAATAAAAAGGAATTCCCCATCCGGCTGCCATACCTAATATCCACAAAATTCCACTTGCCTGAAAGCTTCCGTCACGGAACAAAAAAGAACCACCCATTATCAAACCAAATACCAGAGAACCGATTATCACTCTCTTTTTGAAGTCCTTCATACCATCCTGCTCCCGCTTTTTACTTCCCCAGATCATCCAACCATTTTTAATGGAACAAATGGTAATGATAAGTGCTGGCACCATCCAGATACAAAAATAAGAGATTAACCAAACCATATATTCCTCAAATGCAAAGAAAAATACGCATTCACCAATTATCATAAACCAAAATGCAATCATCATTGCCTTTGACAGAATCTCCTGCTGAATATTTCGAAGTGCATCATCCTTTTTACTTACCAATAAAATACCATTTTGCAATTCTTTAAGTAATGCATATCCTGTACTGGCTACCAATGTAATGATTTCCAATGCATATACATATACGGGCACCTTACACAGAAGCTTTACAATCAATGATATGACCGTAAGTGCCGTTATCACATAATACATCTTAGCTGACAAACTATTATACTCTTTTGCAATTCTCTCATCCATAAATCTTTTACTCTTCTTCATACTTTCCTCTTTCTGCTGCGTAGGGGCATTCATCTTTGCTTGCCGTCATCTATAGTGCAGCCATATTTTCCTTTATAGTTACCCGGTGTAAGTAGTACTCCCTACATCCTATGTCTTTCTGACAAAATCATAATAGCACATATATCTTACAAATGCAATATATTTATTACATTTTGTTTTAATTATTTTTCACAACGCTATTCTGTTTTAACATGCAGCTGAATTGTGCTGAAATGCAACCGTAATATACACCAAAGCGGTCAAAAAAAGGTTAATGAAAAACAAAGAAAGAACGCTGAATCATCAGCGTTCCCTCACAGGCCTATATGATGTACACTCCTTATCTAGTGTGCCTCTTTATTCACAAAATTGGTTTCCGTCTTGGAATACATGATTTTCTGTGAACGGTACAAACCATAATAACCGGAAAGCATATAGCTGACTGCAACTGTAATCAGATAATAAGGCATTCCTTCAAATCCAAACAGCTCAAAAGATATCAACAGGGACGTAATCGGACAGTTGGTAACACCACAGAACAATCCCACCATACCACAGGCAGTTATCAGGGAAACCGGCAAGCCAAACAATATTGCTACTGCACAACCGAATGCCGCTCCGATACAGAAGGAAGGAATGATTTCACCTCCCTTAAAACCTGCGCCCAATGTAAGGGCCGTAAAGAGCATTTTCAGTAAAAAGGAATATACTTCCGTTTCCCCGGTATGGAAAATTTCTTCAATCATCATGCGCCCTGACCCCAGATACACATCGGTGCGCAATATGACAGTCAGCAATATGATAATACAACCTGCCACAAATATTCTGACATACGAATTCCTTATATATTTCTTATATATATGTTCTACCGTATGCAGGGTGACGCAGAATAAAATACTGACACCACCAACCAATGCAGCAAACAATATAATCTGTAAAAAGACCGCCGGCGTCAACGCAGGTATTTCTGCCACAACAAAGCGCTCAGGCTCCATCTGAAAGAACTCTGCAATAAAACGCGCCACCATCGCAGCTGTCACACAGGGAACCAATGCCGAGTAATGCATAATACCGATACTGATAACTTCCAATGCAAAAATAGCTGCCGCCATAGGTGTTCCAAAAAGCGCAGAGAAGCCTGCACTCATACCACACATGATAATAATGCGT